>CAZZVX010000034.1:5042-16419 GCA_964657535.1 Armatimonadota bacterium
CAAGACTGAGGGCGGGCCGTCGGGGGCGTGGGGCGTAGTGAGCGTCTAGTGATGCACTTCCTGGCGCAAAACGACATTCTCGCCGTCCAGCCAGAAGTGCTGGAACGGGCTTTGGTCCAGGGTCGTGCCGAACAGGTCCACGTGTTCCTGCAGGCCGAGCGACGCGCGGAACTCCAGGGCCGTGTCGCCGTCCGAGAAGCAGGCCAGATAGTCCGTGCCTTCCTGCAGAAGGCAGATAAATTCGTTGCTGTCGAGATGGCGCAGGGCGTAAATCCTCTGCTGCCGATTTGTCTCTGTCACCGATTTCATTGATTTTTCCTTCACCCCCCGCCGGGACGTGCGCGGGAAGGACGCTATCTTTCGCATTGGTTGTGTTTGTTCAAAACGACGACACGTTGTTGTCGCCGTGTTACAAGAGTCTTACCCGTAAGTATCCTTCTTAAACATTCGGCGGGCCGTCCCGACCGTTTGACAAGCGGCATTTCGATGTGCTACACTGCCGCGTGATTGAGTTTCCCACCCCGATTCCGACGGTCTATGTGTTCGATCTCGACGGCGTGATGTACCTGGGCGACACGGCCATCCCCTACGCCGCCGAGGCCGTGAGGCGGTTGTCGGCGCAGGGAAGACAGGTCTTCTTCCTGACCAACAATTCGGGCCGCACCCGCGCGGACTACCACGACAAGCTCGCCCACGTCAACGGCCTCGACATCCCCGAAGCGCAGATATTCACGTCGGCCTACGCGACCGCGCTGTACCTGAAGGCGCGGGGCGCGGCGGGCAAGGCGGCGTTCATCATCGGCGAACCGGGACTGGCGCAGGAGTTGTCTCAGTCCGGCGGCCTGCACGTCGTCACGGTCGCCGACTCGGTCGCGCCGGACACGATAGATTACGTCGTGGTCGGCATTGACCGGCAGTTCACCTATGACAAACTGCGTTTCGCGCACGCGGCGATCACGCGCGGCCACGCGCAGTTCATTGCCACCAATCGCGACGCCACCTTCCCGATGGAGACCGGAGAGATTCCGGGCGGCGGCTCCCTCGTCGCGTCCCTGGCGACGGCGACCGGGCGCGAGCCGCTGACCATCGGCAAGCCCGAAACACACGCCTACGAGGCGATCCTGCTGGCATCAGGCGTCCCGGCGGCGCAGAGCGTGATGATCGGCGACCGGCTCGACACGGATATTGCCGTCGGCAACCGCGCCGGTGCGCAGACGGTTTTGGTGCTGACCGGCGTCACCGACCGCTCGAACGCGGGAGCCGCGCCGCCCGATTGGCGTCCTGGCTTTATTATTGGCGATCTGCGCGAAATCGGTTAGGGTTTTTTCGCGCCAACCACCGACTGAGGGAGTTTCAACGACGATGACGACGTTTTCGGATTGGGAAAATCCTCGCCTGCTGCATCGCAGCCGTCAGGAGCCGCGCGCCACGTTCGTCCCCTTCGCCGATGCGATGTCGGCGATGCAAGGGGATCGGGTCCAGTCGCCCTTTTTTCGACTGCTGAACGGCGACTGGAAATTCGCGCACGTCCCGGACATCTCGCGCGTGCCGACGGGGTTTTATGAAGCCGCATTCGAGGATGCGGGCTGGGCCGCGCTGCCCGTTCCCGGCTGCTGGCAGCTGCACGGCTACGGCATCCCCGTCTACACGAATGTCAATTACCCCTTCCCCGTAGACCCGCCGTATGTGCCGAGCGAGAATCCCCTGGGCCTTTACCGGACGACTTTCCCACTCCCGTCCGACTGGAGCGACAAACATATATCGCTCGTCTTTGAAGGCGTCTGCTCGCTCTTCACCGTCTGGGTGAACGGCGTCGAGATCGGCCTGAGCAAAGGCAGTCACGTCCCGGCGGAGTTCGACCTCACGAGCGCCGTCACTCCCGGCGAGAACCTGCTGGCCGTGCAGGTCCATCACTGGTCGGACGCTTCGTATCTGGAAGACCAGGACATGTGGCGGCTGAACGGCATCTTCCGCGACGTGTACCTGCTGGCCCGCGCCCCCGTCTCGCTGCGGGACGTATCCATCAAGACCTGGGTGGGCGACGGCGAAGACTTGAAGGTTTCCCGTGAGGCCGTTCCCGGCCCGGACAGTCCGTTCCATCTGCGCGTCGGCGCCGCGCTGCCAGGCGCTTCGGACGGCCATTCCATCACGGCTGCGCTCTACGACGCAGCCGGGTCGGAAGTGCAGACGTTCACTCTGGGCGAATCATGGCAAGCCGAAGTCGTCACAGACAGCCCGAAACGGTGGACGGCGGAAGACCCTTATCTTTACACGCTGCTGGTCACGCTGACGGGGCCGGACGGCGAAGTGATCGAGACGCTGCCTTTCGCCGTCGGCTTCCGCGACATCCGCATCGCCGAGCGGCAGTTGTTCGTGAACGGATCGCCGATCAAACTGCGCGGCGTCAACCACCACGACACCCACCCCGACCGGGGCTACGCGATGACCCGCGAGGACATGGAGCGCGACGTCCGGCTGATGAAGCAGCACAACATGAACTGCGTCCGCACCAGCCATTACCCGCCCGACCCGTACTTTCTGGACCTGTGCGACCGCTACGGATTATATGTTGTGGACGAGGCGGATGTGGAGACGCACGGCTTCGGCGCCGCCAGCCATGTGAAGTACATTTCCGACGATCCGCTTTGGGAAGACGCTTATGTGGATCGGGCAGTGCGGATGGTCGCGCGGGACAAAAACCACCCATCGGTCATCATCTGGTCGCTCGGCAATGAATCGGGTATGGGCCGCAACCATGAGGCGATGGCGGCGGCGATCCGCGCGCTTGATTCGTCGCGTCCGATCCATTATGAGTCGGCAGGCGAACACCCGGTCGTGGATATCGTCTCCGTGATGTACCCGTCGGTGGCGGAAGTCGTCCGGCAGGGCGAGCGCACGGACGACCCGCGCCCCTGGTATATGTGCGAGTACGCCCACGCGATGGGCAACGGCCCCGGCAGCCTCAAAGAGTATCAGGAGGCGATTGACACGCACCCGCGACTGCTCGGCGGCTGTATCTGGGAGTGGGCCGATCACGGCCTGCGCCGCCGCACGGACGACGGCCAGGAATGGTTCGCGTATGGCGGCGACTTCGGCGACCAGCCCAACGATGGCAACTTCTGCATTGACGGCCTGTGTTCCCCCGACCGCGTGCCGCATCCGGGCCTGATTGAGTTCAAGAAGATCATCGAGCCTGTAACCCTCGAAGTCACCGACGCCCCGACAGGCAAGATCCGCCTGACGAACCGCCAGGACCACCGTTCGCTGGACCATCTCGCGCTGCACTGGCAGGCTCTGCGCAGCGCGGAGGTGATTGACGCCGGCCAGATGGTTCTGCCGCACATTCCCGCTCACGAAAGCGCGGCAATCACGCTTCCGGTGGAACTGCCGCCGGGAACGGTGGAGACGCCGACGTTGCTGAACGTCTCGCTGCGCCTCAAAGAAGACGCGCCCTGGGCGCCTGCGGGCCACGAAGTCGCCTGGGGCCAGGCCGTCAGCGCCGAGCATACGCAATTTGCGGCCCCGGAAAAAGAGACTGCGCCGCTGCAAGTGGGCGACAAAGAGTATTTCGTCACCGTCACCGGCGGCGACTTCTCGCTGACACTGGACAAAATTCACGGGCAGTTGACGGCGTGGGAGCATCGCGGCGTGTCGCTGCTGGCCGACGGCCCGCGCTTGCAGGTCTGGCGCGCGCCCACCGACAACGATGTTCACATGGCAGCCGACTGGCGCAAGGCAGGCTTGAACCGGCTCTGGCATCGCACAAGCCGCGCCGCAGTCACCGCGCAGACAGCCCAAGTCGTTGAACTCACCGTGGAGTCGGTGCTGGGGGCGTATCCGATCCCGCCGGCGTTCACAGCGACCTACATCTACACGGTCACGTCGGACGGCGTTCTCACCATCACGACTCAAGTCACGCCGCTGGGAACGCTGCCGACGCTGCCGCGCGTCGGCCTGACGCTGCAATTGCCCGCCGGGTTCACGCGGTTCCGCTGGGCCGGGCTTGGCCCGCACGAAAGCTACCCGGACCGGAAGCAGTCGGCGCGCTTCGGCGTCTGGTCGGGAACCGTCAGCGAGCAGATGGAGCCGTACATACGCCCGCAGGAAAACGGCAACAAAGCCGACACGCTGTGGGCCGAAGTCACCAACGACCACGGACAAGGCCTGCGCGTCTCCGGCGTCCCGCACGTGAGTGCGCTGCACTTCACTGCCGAAGATTTGACCGCCGCGCAGCACACGTTCGACCTGACGCCGCGCGCCGAGACGGTCCTGAACCTCGACGACGCTCAGGGCGGCCTGGGCAGCAACAGCTGCGGCCCCGGCCCGCTCGCCGAATATCTGATTGCGCCGGAGGAACGAGAGTTCACCGTCACCTTGCGGCCGCTCGGCTAAATGCGAGGCAGCAGGCGTGTGTTAAGTTTACCGTGTATCGGGTAAACTAAGGCATCTTCGACCGCCGGAGGCGTTCCATGACCGTGATTCGCTGGCTCGGACAGGCCTGTTTCCTGATTCTCACGTTAGGCGGGACGCACGTTCTCCTGGACCCGCCCAACCCGCAGGTGGGCTACTCAATCACCGCCCACAGCATCCCCGCCGACCTAGTGTTCGTCAGCCACGAACACCCGGACCACAACTATGTCGCCGCGGCTACGGTGACGGAGCGCGGCTCCACGCGCGTCATCCCGCCGATCCCGCTGACGGATCAGGAGGTGGAGACGTTCGGCACCTACGCCTACGGCCCCGGCGGCGCGGAGGAAGACCACATCCCCTTCCACCGCGTCTGGGCCTACCACGACGACGCCCTGGGTAAGCAGCGCGGCCCGGACACGATCACGGTCATCGAGACGGGCGGCCTGCGCATCGTCCACATGGGCGACATCGGGGAGCTGCAGCTGACGGCGGATCAGGTCAAGGACATCGGGCGCGTGGATGTGCTGATGCTCCCCGTCGGCGGCTTCTTCACGGTGGACGGGACGCAGGCGGCGGCACTGGTGGACCAACTCAAGCCGCGCGTCATCATCCCGATGCACTACCGGACGGCGGCACTCAATGCCGACCTGAAGGGCAAACTCGCTCCGCCGACGGCGTTCCTGACGGCCATGAAGGGCAAGGCCGACATCGTCATCGCCCGCGCCCGCGACCTGAAGTTGTCGCCGAAAACGCTCCCCAAGACTCCGACCATTTATCTTTTGCGGTATCAGTAAAGAGCGGCTAACGCAGGGCCACGCCGGGGTCGCGCGGGCGGGGGAGCGAGAACCAGGCGTCGTCGCAGGCGGCGCGTTCCTCGGCGTCCAGCGTCAGGTTGACGCCCTGGAGGCTGTCGCGCAGCTGTTCGGGTCGGCTCGCGCCGACGATGGCGCAGGTGACGCCCGGCTGGGCCAGAGTCCAGGCGAGGGCGGCGTGGGTGAGACTCTTGTCGCGGGCTGTGAAGAATTCTTTGAGCTTCTGCACCTCGTCGAAGACGGCCTCGTTCCAGTAGCGCTTTTGGTACAGAGTCCCGGCGTTAGACAGGGCGAACCGGCTCCCGGCCTCGACCTCCTGGGCCTTCTGGTAGCGACCGGTCAGCATCCCGCCCGCCAGCGGGTTGTAGGCGATCACCCCCACCCCGTTCGCGCGGCAGAGGGGCAGAATCTCGTCCTCGATCATGCGAAACAGGATGTTGTAGCGCGGCTGAAGGCAGTCGAACCGCGCCAGGCCGTGCTTGTCGCTCGTCCACAAAGCCTCGGCGAGCGGCCAGGCGAGGAAGTTCGAGCAGCCGATGTAGCGCACTTTGCCCGCTCGCACCAGATCATCCAGCGCGCGCAGCGTTTCTTCAACGGGCGTGGAAGGATCGGGCGCGTGGACTTGATACAGGTCAATGTAGTCGGTCTGCAGGCGGCGCAGGCTTTCGTCGCAGGCGCGGAGGACGTGCTTGCGCGACAGGCCCTCATCGTTCGGCCCCGGCCCCATCCGGCCCCGGCACTTGGTCGCCAGGACGATCCGTTCGCGCGCCCCGCGCTCGGCCAGCCAGCGCCCGACGAACTCTTCGGTCCGGCCGGCGGTACTGACGTCGCCGCCGAGCGGGTAGACGTCCGCCGTGTCGAAGAAGTCAACGCCGCCCTCGTCGGCGGCGTCCATGATGGCCTGCGACGTGTTCCAGTCGGCCTGATTGCCGAACGTCATCGTGCCGAGGCAAATTTCCGAGACCTTCAGGCCCGTCCGTCCGAGTTGTTTGGTCTTCATACAGCAGTCTCCGGTTTGTCGGCCACCCAGCCGTAGGGGACGTAGCGAGAGGAGAAGTCGCCGTTCGGGCGCACGGTGCAGACTGTGAAGCCTTCGGGATGCACCCCAAGTCGCCAGCCTTTCCACCAATCCCCGCAGACGGCCCCGCACGAAACATAGCGGGTGCCGAGGTAGGCGATCTCCTCAACGACGTGCGTGTGTCCCTGCAGCACGGCCTTGACATTGTAGGGCTGAATGAGTTCCTTGACGGCCTTGCCGTTGGCGACGATCAGTTTGTCCGGGGTCGCCACAGTCGTCCCCTGCGTGTACTGCGTGATGGCGCAGAGGATGGGCATGTGGGCGAGAATGATCGTCGGCGTCTTGCCAGTTTTCTTCAGGTCGGAGGCCAGCCACGCCATTTGGACATCGTCAACCAGTCCGTGCCAGGAGTTGTCCGGCGTGATCTGCACCGTGTCCAGCACGATGAAGTGCCAGCCGCCGTGGTCAAAGGAGTAGTACAGGTCTTTCCGGCCGGTCTTCTCCTGGAACAGCGCTTTGCCCCACTGCGGGTCGGTCGGCTTGGCCCCGCTCTTGACGAGGTCCAGCCCGAAGATGTCGTGGTTGCCCAGGGCGTGATAGACCGGCATCCCCAGCAGCGCCGACTGCTGCTTGTAGGTGTCGTAGAGGCCCGACGCGCGTTCCAACGGCACGGCGTTGGCATCGAACACGAGGTCGCCGCCGCAGAGGGCGAACTTGGCGTCGGGCGCCGCCGCTTTCATCGCCGCCACCGCTTTGTGAAAGCCCTGCGTCGCGTGCAGTTCCGGCTCGACGTGAATGTCCGTAAAGTGCAGGAACGTGAAGCCGTCCGTGGGGGCCGGTTCGGGCGCGGCAAAGGCGGCGGGCGTCTCGGCCAGGGCCGAGGCCGCCATCGCCCCGGCCCCCAGCCGCAGCAGCGCACGCCGGTTCATGATTTCGGGAGTTTCGTTTTTTTTATACACTGCGACAGCCTCCTTGGAGGCTCCCTAGCCCTCAGAAGCCCCTGGCCCGAAAATTGGGTGTGGATCGGTTTGTTCTATACCCTATTCCCAGGGGTTCGTTTCGACAAATTTCCTATCCGACCGCCGATTGTGGCTGTCTCGTCGTCGGGGCAATGGTTCTCACACAAGTAGACTTTTGTTTATTGTGGCAGATTCAGGGCGGTGTGTCAAGGGCTGGAGTGAACAGGACGCGAGAAGAATCGGCCAGGGAAAAGCAGGCGGTGTCCGCTCCTGGCCCCCAATAACGGGGGGACGGGAGGCCTCTTTCAGACTCACGAGACATTCTTCGGGTATACTCTAGGCGGAGACAGCGGAATGGCCCGCTGTTTTTAGCCCGTCCCGTTTTGTGCCGGTGACTGTCAAAGGAGACACTCTCATGGATAACCGCTCCACGCCTGAGCCTGACCTCGACGACCTTCCGATCCGCTACCTGCGTGGCGGCATCTTCGTCCGCGACCCCGCCCGCGCCGCCGCTGAGACACCTCCGTCTGTGCGCGATTGGGCGCTGACTCTTTCCCTGAGCGGCCTGGCCGCCCTCGTCGGCTGCGTCCTCGGTCTGCTTTTCCGCTGAATCTCGCTCCCGGCGGTTGCAGAAATCGCCTCCCGTGTGCTAGAATAGAAGGGCGCACGGGAGGTTCTGCCCGCTGCCGCGCTTTCCTCCACGCCGCGCCCCGCATTGCCCACATCTGTCTTTTCGTTCAGGAGTGCCATGTCTACCAAGTACATTTTCGTCACCGGCGGCGTCGTTTCCAGCATCGGCAAGGGAATCACCACGGCCAGCCTGGGCCGGCTGCTGCGCAACCGGGGCTTCGCCGTCACCATGACCAAACTCGACCCGTACATCAATGTGGATGCCGGGACGATGAACCCGTACCAGCACGGCGAAGTCTTCGTCACCGACGACGGCGCGGAGACGGACTTGGATCTGGGCCACTACGAGCGGTTCGTGGACATCAATCTGACGCGCGAGTCCACCGTGACGACGGGCGGCGTCTACTCGACCGTGATCGCCAAAGAGCGGCGCGGGGACTATCTGGGCGGGACGGTGCAGATGATCCCGCACATCACGAACGAAATCAAGGAACGGGTCATCGCCCTGGGCAGGCATTCCGGGGCGGACGTGGTGATCGCGGAGATCGGCGGCACGGTCGGCGACATCGAAGGGCTGCCCTTTCTGGAAGCCATCCGGCAGATGCGCAAGGACGTGGGACACGAGAACGCGCTGTACGTCCACGTCACGCTGATCCCCTACGTCGGCCCGTGGGGCGAGGTCAAGACCAAGCCGACCCAGCACTCCGTGATCAAACTGCGCGAGATCGGCATTCAGCCCGATGTGCTGATCTGCCGCACTAAACTGGCGATTGACAACGACATGAAGGAGAAGCTCAGCCTCTTCTGTGACGTGGACAAAGAGGCCGTGATCGAGGCCCGCGACAGCGAGACCGTCTACGAGATTCCTTTAGTGTTCGAGGAAGAGGGCCTGGCCGACTTAGTGGTTCGGCGCCTGCACCTGCCGGACAGCGCGGCGAACATGGAGGAGTGGCGCGATTTGATTCGGCGCGTCAAGCAGCCCGCGCACGCGGTCAAGATCGCCGTGGTCGGCAAGTACACCGGCAACGGCGACGCCTATATGTCCATCGAGGAAGCGCTCAAGCACGGCGGCATCACGCACGACGCCCGCGTGCAGATCGAGTGGATCGAGAGCGATTCGCTGGAGGAGCCGGGGCTGGACTTCGCCGAACGCTTCGCCGACACGGACGGCCTGATCGTCGCGCCGGGCTTCGGCGGGCGCGGGGTCGAGGGGAAGATTCAGGCCATCAAACACGCCCGCGAGACGGGCCTGCCGTTCTTCGGCATCTGCTACGGCCTGCAGATGGCCGTGATCGAGTACGCGCGCCATATGTGCGGTCTGGCCGGGGCCAACACCGAAGAGGTGGACGAACACGCCCCCTACCCCGTTGTCCACATCCTGCCTGAGCAGAAAGGCGTCACGGACAAGGGCGCGTCCATGCGCCTGGGCGCCTACCCCTGCCGACTGACGCAGAACAGCATGGCCGCTGAGCTCTACGGCACCGATCTGATCCAGGAACGCCACCGGCACCGCTACGAAGTCAACAACGAGTACCGCGAGCAGCTCGGCAAGGCGGGCATGGTCTTCAGCGGCGTCTCGCCCGACTATCGCCTGGTGGAGATCATCGAGCTGCCCCGCGAGGCGCACCCGTACTTCGTCGCCACCCAGTTCCACCCGGAGTTCAAGTCCCGTCCCAACCGGGCGCACCCTCTGTTCGCGGGCTTGGTCGAGGCATCGCTGGCACGGAAGAAATAACCCACCTCCCCGCTGCACCCGCTGTTGAGGCTCTGCGAGCAGGGGCGCTGGAGTCCTCCCATTGTGGGAGGACCCTGTATGCCCAGGGCATTACTTCGTATGGTCGAGGAACGAGCGAACAAGGTGGTGGGATATCCTACGACGCTTTCGCGTGGTCGAGGATTAGAAGGGCCTGGCGGGCGCGGGCGTCGGTCGGCTGGAGGCGCAGGACTGTCTCGAACTCGGTGCGGGCCTCGGCGCGGCGGTGCGTCCGGTACAAGGCACAGCCCAGACTGTAGCGGGTCCAGGCGTCCGACGGCATCAGCTGCAGGGCTTCCCGCCATTCGCGCATGGCCCCGTCCCAGTCGCCTTCGCGAGCCAGCAGTGTCCCCAGACACTGATAAGTGGGGGCCAGCCGGGGCGCAAGCCTCTGCGCCTCACGCACGTGAATCAGTCCTTCGGCGAGATGCCCGCCGTCGGCGAGGGCCTGGCCGAGATTACACTGCGCCTGGGCGTAGGCCGGGTCCAGTGCGACGGCCTCGCTGTAATGGGCGACGGCGGTCTGGGAGTCGCCCGCGAACTGATATGTGTTGGCGAGATTGTAGTGCATCTTGGCGCTGTCCGGGTTGACGGCGACGGCGTGGGCGAACAGCGTCCGGCTGCTGTCCCAGACGCGCACTTGCGCCGCGCTCAGACCCAGCCAGGCGAGGGCCGCGACGCCGAAGGCCAGGGGAAGCGCCCGTCCCCGCGCCTGGGCCAGCAGCATCGCCACGACCAGCGCCGGCCCCAGCAGCGCGAGGTACAGATAGCGGTCCGCGACGGTGGAAAAGTTCTGGAAATAGAACGGCGTCAGCCCCAGCACCGGCAGCAGCGCGGCCAGAAAGAGGCCGAACGCGACCGGCAGGACCGGACAGCGTGCGCGCCAGCGGTACACCAGCACCCCCAGCAGGAGCGGCACCGCCCAGGTCAGGTGGGCCGTCGCGCTGTGCCGGACGAAGGCGGGCGTCCGCCCGTAGTCTATGCCGAGGTTGAGCGGCAGAAGCAGTTTGGAAAAATAAAAGGCCAGCGCGTCCCCGGCCACGAGCAGGCGCAGGCCGACGGGGACGTGCAGGGCGGCGTCCACGGGCTGCGCGCCCTGGGTCAGCCAGAAGATTGGCAGGATGGCCGCCGCCCAGACGCCCAGCGCCGTGAGCGACTGACGGGCGCTGCGTCCGACGAAGAACCAGTCCAGCATCCACGCCATGATCGGGACCGCTGCGGCGCTCGGCTTGGCGAGCAGCGCCAGCCCGAAGGCCGCGAACGCCAGCAGATAGCGGCCCCGCACCCGGCGGGACGGGCCGCCGGCCCGGGACGCCTGCGCGTAGTCGAGGTACCATCCCAAAGCGAGCAGGGAAAAGACACTGCCCAGCAGGCCGCGCAGTTCGCTGATCCAGGCGACCGCCTCCACCTGGACCGGGTGTACGGCGAACAGCAGCGCCCCGCCGAAGGCACCCCAGTCGTTCTTCACGATCCGCCGCAGCAGGCCGAAGACGAGCAGGACGTTGAGCAGGTGCAGGAACAGATTGGCGGTGTGAAAGACGTGCGGGTTCAGGACGGTCATCACGAGCGCAGGCGCAGGCATTGGATGGGGAAAACGCCCCACGGAGGCCAGCGCGGCGAACGCCATATAAGAAAGAGGGGCGTAGATGCCCTCGTAGGGGTGTCGCCAGAATTGGGCGAGATGGCCCGGCGTAATGGGAGTCAGGTACGGGTTCTGGTACGTATGGATGGCGTCGTCCCAGTCCACGAACGGCTGCCGGCAGACATGCGCGAAGGCCGCCGTCGTGACGGCCAG
>CAZZVX010000034.1:16429-20114 GCA_964657535.1 Armatimonadota bacterium
CAGCGCGGCCAGCAGCAGCGGGCGGCTTCGGGCCGGAAGGAATTCGTGTTCATGCGCGGGACGATTGTCGGACACATCGCTATTATCGGCAGTATTGCCTGGATTTTTCAGGCCCGCCGGCCAGGAAAACCGTGACGTTTTTCGCCGTGACATTGGGGGCGCTCGCGCCGCTTTTCCTGCTGATCCTGCTCGGCTACGGCTTGAAGCGCCTGCGCGTGCTGCACCCGGCCCACGTCCCGGTCTTGAACGGCCTGGTGCTCAATGTCACTCTGCCGGCGCTGATCGTGCAGGGGCTGATGGGCGCCCCTCGCCTGCCCCTGGCCGACGCGCTGCCGCCGCTCGCGCTGATCCTCGCGCAGGGCGTCACCCTGGCGCTGGCTTACGGGGCGGGGCGCGCGTTTCGGATGACGCGCCCGGTGCAGGGCGCGCTGCTGATGACGGCGACGTTCGGCAACACGGGCTTTCTGGGCTACCCCATCGCGCTCGCCCTGCTGCCGCAGTTGTTCCCCACTACGATCCTGCTTGACCAGTTCGGCATGACGATCATGCTGTACTTCACGGCGGCCATCGTCGGCGCGCGTCTCGGCACGTCCGGCGGGGGGACGGGCGATGTGCGCGCGGCCATCCTGCGTTTCCTGCGCGGCCCGCTCTTTCTGTCCGTGGTCGTGGGGACGCTGGCGCGGCTTGTCCCCTGGCCGCCCGCGCTGCTGCATCTGCCGGGCCTGCCCCAGATCGGACGGGCGCTGATGCAGTGCCTGAAATATCTGGGCCAGGGGACGACGCCGCTGGTCCTGCTGGCGCTGGGAGTCGCCCTGCGCCCCGGCGCGGCGCGGGCCTATGCCGGCCCGCTCGCGGCGGCGTGCGCCCTGAAACTTCTCGTCACGCCGCTCGCGATGTGGGCGGTCCTGCGCGTGTTCGGCCTGCACGGCGATCTGCTGACCACCAGCGTCCTGAGCGCGGCCATGCCGACGGCGGTGACGGCCTCCGTGCTGTCCGCCGACCACGACCTCGCGGGCGACTACGCCGTGGGCGTCGTCTTCGCGTCTACGATCCTGTCCGCCGTCACGGTGCCGCTGCTGCTTTCCGTGCTGCGATGAGTCCTGCCTAGCGCAGCGCGATGAGCCAGTGCGCCAGGCGGATGCCGAGCCAGACGCAGCCGTAGCCGACGACGACGCTGCCGAGCAGGTTCGCCAGCGCCTGCCAGGACGAGCCGAGTTGGGCGCTCTCGTACTCGAACGTGCTGAACGTCGTGTACGCCCCGACGAAACCGATGGTGACGAAGGGCCGCCAATGTGGGCTGGTTAAATAGCGCTGCGCCAGCAGAGTCGCGACGAAGCCGAGGATGAGCGAGCCGGTGGCGTTGATGAGGAATGTCCCCCAGGGAAAGGCGGAATGCGTCCGCCCCTGCACCCAGGTCCCGACGGCGAAGCGGGCCAGGGCGCCCAGTGCGCCGCCGAAGGCGATCAGGCAGTAGCCGATCCAAGTCATGTCAATCCCTTTCACAAGCAAAAATGGCTCCTGCAAGAGCCGGCGCGGGCCGGAGTTGCAGGAGCCATCAGTCGTTTCCGACGGTTTCAGACGGCCCGGCAGTCGGGCGGCGTCTGCGGCAGGTTCCATTGCCGTATTCGGTGATTCGGTCAGACGGCGGAAAGACGGAACTCCTTGAAAGTCTTTTCGACGAACTCGCGGGCGGCGCACATCTCCGCGACGGTGTGGACTTGCTCCAGGATGATCGGCACCTCCGGCACGGCCTGGGAGATCGCCCGCAGATAGGGCGCGTAGGCGAGCGCTCCCCGGCCCGGCGGCAGGAACGTCCGGTGGTTGTCGGCGTCGCGGCCCATGTCTTTCAGGTGGATCAGGCCGACGGCGGGCGCGACTTCGGCGACGAAGTCATGGACGCGCGTATCCCGCAGGACGTAATCGTGGCCGGGGACGATATTCGGGGCGTCCAGCACGATCTTGACCTCGCCGCCGGGGAACTTCTGGGCCATGCGCAAACACGTGTGGGCGTCGTGGAGGACGTGGGCGGTGTACGGCTCCAGAATGATCTGGACGGGCAGGCCGCGTACCTGTTCCAGCAGGGCGTGCAGCGTGACGAACAGGCTGTTGAACGTGTCTTCCTCGCCGTTGATGAGGCTGGGGGCGCCGAGACTCTTGCTGACCGTCCCGCTCCAGCAGACGATCCGTTCGACGCCGTTCATCATCGCCATGTTGGCGACGAAGGTCTTCCAGTCGGTGATGTCGGAGCCGCTCAACCCGGCGTCGTCGAGGCGCAGGGGATTCATGTAGCAGCCGACGGCGTCCACGTGGAACTCGGCCTCGCGGGCGGCGACGGCGATCTGACGCACCTCTTCGGGCGTGATGCCGTGGATGAGAGACGTGACTTGCCCGCGCGAGAACCCGGCCTCGCGGGCGTCGTCGAACGCCCGCGCGATGTCCGTGTCTTCACGGACCGAGATCATAACGCCTAATTCCACCCAGTCCCTCCCTTTCCAGCGGCTTTCTGCTTTGGACACTAGAGAATACGGGATGCATCACGCTTTTTCCTGCGTGATATGAAGGGCAGCGTACAGTTTTTTCAGCGATCACTTCCGGGTCGGCATCAGCCGCAGCAAAACGACGCCGTGTGCAGGTACGGGAATAATACCGAGACCGTAAAAGTTGTCCATGTTCTTGCGCTGCCATAAATCACGCACGATGCAAAGCCCCGGCAGATGATAGCCAACGTCTGCTGCGGTGAAGGGTATATCCGTGTCCATTGACCCTCGGTTGAACAGGCCAACGGCTACCGACCCATCTGCAAGTTTTCTCGCCCAGACTTCGGTTTCCCCTTGCTGAGACACCCGATACGCGGCAGTTCCCCCCCCATCCTGATCCACGGCCAGCACTTCCGGGTTTGTCAGAAGCGCCCGCGTCCAGGGGTCGTTGTCGGGCAGGTCTGCGCCGAGCATCATCGGCGCGGGCAGCAATGCCCAGAACGAGATCATCGTCATCTGCTCGGACTTGGCGAACTTGGTCCGGCGGTCCGGCCCGACGCTGCGGCCCGCGACGGACAGGTGGCCGACGGGCAGCATATCCGGGTCCGGCCAGTGGCCCGCGCCGACCGCGCCCTGCCAGTCCGCCGCCAGGTCGAACTCGTGGTTGAGTTCGCTCCAGTTGTCCCAGAAGTCGTCCTGCACGCGCCACATATTGGCGTGCGTCCCGACGTGTGACGCATCCTCAAGCGGCGTCGCGCCCGGCGACAGGCTGTAGACGATGGAGCGCCCGCACTTGTCAATCGCCATACGGACGGCGTTGATCTCGTCCGTGTGATAGGGCCGCGAAGTGTCGTCCATCTTGACGAAGTCCACGCCCCAGGAGGCGTACAGACGGAACAGTGAATTGTAATAGGCCTGACCGGCGGGCGTTCCGCCCCGGACGCCGTACATATCCTGGCACCAGGGGCATTTGTCGTTGACGTCGGCGGCGTCGGCGGCGTGGAACCGGGAGCCGTAAACGGGCAGGTTGGCCTGCACCGCCAGGCGCGGGATGCCGCGCATGATATGGATGCCGAACTTCAGACCCTGTGCATGAATGGCCTTCGCCAAAGCCCGAAAGCCCTGACCGTCCGCCGCCGACGGGAAGCGATTGGGCGCGGGCAGAAGACGCCCGTAGCCGTCCATCGTCAGGGCCGCGCCCGCGCGGG
>CAZZVX010000035.1:0-19523 GCA_964657535.1 Armatimonadota bacterium
AGGCCCAGCAGGAGTGGAAGCCGCTGTGGCACGGCGGCGAAGCCCTGACCGCGCCCCGTGCGCGCGTGGATTGGAAAGTGTAAGATGTCCCCCGACCCGAAATCCGCCATCGCTCTCCGCTACTCTCCGTCGGAGGGCACACCCAAAATGGTCGCCAAAGGCGAGGGACACATCGCCGAAGAAATCCTGCGCCTGGCTCGTGAACACGACATCCCACTGCGGCAGGACCCAGCGCTGGCGGGAGTCCTGGCCTCTTTAGACATCGGGGCGTCCATCCCGCCGGAACTGTTCCGTGCCGTCGCCGAGGTGCTGGCCTTCGTCTACAAGATGAACGACACTGCCGGTAAGCCAAAACGATTGTAGAGACAACGCCACTGAGTTCTTCCCGACCAAAGATGCCCTGCGGGCGCGGGCAACATCAGGATAATCAGCAGTAAGAGGTACAGCACCAAGCTGTACTGCTTGATGGGGCGGTCTAGCGGGAGCGGGGCCTGTTGGTTCTGTTTTGCCGACCTACTCGCCGCACCCCAACATCGCGGAGGTGCTGTGGCGCAAACTCAAGTACGAGCGGCTGCGTCACGAGGATTATGCGGACGAGGAGACGCTGCACTTGTCGGTGTGGCCGGCACTTACCTTTAAGCCTGTTGGCTCAGGTAGCGGAGCGCGGGCGCGATGTACATGGTCCGCTCCCAAGTCGGGTGCAGGCGCTGCACCGCAGGTTCGAGTTGACGTACTGCCTCCGCAGAGGTCATCTTGTCAGCCTTGCTGGACGCCACCATTCGGCGAATCTCTCCGAAGTAGCCGCGCACATGGTCGGCGATTTCCGTTCCACCTAAATTTCCGTGTCCGGGGACAACTATTCGCGGCTGTTGCTCCGAGATTCGAGCGAGAGCCCCCTCCCAGGCCCGCAGGTCAATATCAGCCGCGCTAATCATTGGAGGAAAGAGCGGGACGATGGGAAACATCCGCTCTTCGATGAGGTCGCCCACAAACGTCACCTTTTGGTCAGGGATACTGATGATCTGGTCGCCGGGGCTGTGCGCGATGCCCCCGGTCCAAAACTCGACTTTGCGATTGCCGAGGTCTAGGGAAGCACGGCTGCCCTCGTACACCTCGTCGGCCAGAGTGATCTGTATGTCGTCCAAAAGAGAAACCCGGTCGGGAGGGAGGGTTAGGCGGAATCCCTTCAGCAACTTCTGCCCGTCACTCGCCAGGTAGTCACGCTGAAGCTTGTTGTAGAAAATCTTCGCGTGGCCTTTGAACGCCTGCGTTCCATACGTATGTTCGGGATGCGCGTGCGTAATTGTCAGGATGATGTCACGCTTGCCCGCAATGGCTCGCGCAGCCTTCAAAACGTCGCGTCCGCTCTGCAGTGTAAACCCGCTGTCAATGACCAACACCGTTTCGTCGCCTTCGACAATGCCGATGTTCGGCACGAGAGGAATCCGCTTGTCGGGAATGATCCAAATGCCGTCGGCGATGCGGCTTGGGAAGCGCGCATCCACTGTGGGTACAGGAGATAAGGGGATGGGCAGCGGGGTGGCCTCCGCTGCAGGCGCTCCCGCAGCACTCCAGGGAGACAAACCCAACAGGATTCCTACTCCTCCCAGGCGGACCAATTCGCGCCGGTTCAATTTGTTAATGTTCATCATACTGACTTACCCAATAGCAACCTTTCTTAGTTTGGCGAGGGAACCCGAAACATAATTCAGGAAGTCGCTGATGTTGCACTCCTACTCTTGCGGCTTCCTCTCGGTTTCTTCGCGGTCGCGGGCGGTGGTCATCACATTGGGGCCGGTGGCGAGCGCGGGGGCGGCGGGGCGGCGTCCGAACCAGCCTTTGACGGCGGCGACCTGACCGGCCAGCCATTTGCGGCTGAGTTCCTCCCGACCGAAGATGCCTTGCGGGCGCGTCAGCATGAGCACGATGAGCAGCAGAGGATAAAGGACGAGCCGGTACTGCTCGATGGGACGCAGGGCTTCGGGAAGGATCGTCAGCAATATGGCGGCGAGCGAGACGCCGCTGGTGCTGCCCAGGCCCCCCAACACGACCATTACAACGGTGTCAATGGAGCGGACAAACGAAAACTGGCCGTTGGAGAGCGACGGCTGGTACATGGCGAAAAGCGCCCCGGCGACTCCCGTGAAGAACGCGCTGATGACGAACGCCGTGACCTTGTATTTGGTCGTGTTGATGCCCATCGCTTCCGCCGCGATCTCGTCTTCGCGCACGGCCAGAAACGCCAGGCCGTGCGCCGAGAAGCGCAGGCCGTAAGACACCCACAGCACCAGCGTCGCCATCAGGCCGACCCAGAAAAAGTTGGTCAGGTGCGGCGTCGTGATGTCCACGCCGTGCAGCGTGACGCCGTTGAAGGCCGTGAAGCCGTTCACGGCCTTTGTGTTGCGGATGACGACCTGGATGATCTGCGCAAATCCCAGCGTGATAATAGCCAAATAATCCCCGCGCAGGCGCAGAGACGGCAGGCCGACCAGAAAGCCGACAACAGCCGCCGCCAAGCCGCTGAGCAGGCACAGGATCAAGATCGGCCAGCCCTGCGCGACGCCGACGGGAGAGCCGTCCGGCGGAAAGTGGCGGAACAGGAACGAGAAGTGGCCGTAGTCGGCGAGCGCGGCGGCCAGATACGCGCCGATGGCGTAAAACCCGATGTGGCCGAGCGAAAACTGCCCCGTGAAGCCATTGACGATGTTCAGCGCGACGGCCAGAATCAGCGCAATCCCGCACTGAATGATGATGCCTTCCTGATACTGGTCAAAGTTCGGGTTTTCAATCCAGGCATTGAGGCCGAACAGCACACCCAGTATCAACAGTCCGATCAGAATTCGGCCCCACAGCGGGAACGAAAGCGGGCGGGCGGCGCCAAAAGGCGTTCGGGGCGCAAGCGGCGCGGCTGTTGTTTGTGCTTGCGGCGTGGACGGCGTTCCTGCCGGTACGGGGACAGCCGTCGCGTCGGTGTCCGGTTTCAGCCCTTGGAGCCGCTCGTAGGCCTCGTTGATCTCCTTGAGTTTTTCCTGAGCCTGGAGCTGCAAAGCCGGGTCATGCGCGAAGCGGTCCGGGTGCCAGACCTTGACCATGACTTTGTAGGCTTCCCGCACATCTTCCGGCGAGGCCTCCGGCGTCAGGCCCAGGGATTGATAATATGTTTCTGTCTGACTCACTAGACTTTCTCAGGGGCGAGTTTGCCCAATAATCCGGCGGGGCGGACAAGCAGAATCAAAATCAGCAGAAAGAAGGCGACGGCGTCCCGGTAGGTGCTGGGAATGCCGATGCTGGGGCCGTAAGCGTTGACCAGCGTTTCGGCCACGCCCATGATCAGGCCGCCGAGCATCGCGCCGGGGATGTTGCCGATGCCGCCCAGCACGGCGGCGACGAAGGCTTTCAGGCCGTAGAGTACGCCGACCTGCGTGTCAAAGTTCGTTCCTTGCAGGCTGAACACTAAGACGCCCGCCGCGCCCGCCAGGGCCGCGCCAAGCGCGAATGTGAACGCGATGACGGCGTTGGCGCTGATGCCCATCAGCGACGCGGCATCGGTGTCAAACGAGACGGCGCGGATGGCTTTCCCGATCTTGGTCTTGGTGACGATGAAGGTCAAGATCGCCATCAAAATCAGGGCCATCAGGAAGATGAAGCCGTTGCGCAAGGGGGGCGGCAGGTTGATGATGATCGGGAAGTAGCGCGGCTCGGACCCGAAGATTTGCGGCAGCACCGCGAAGTTTTCTAAGAACAGTGAGACGCCGATGGCCGTGATGAGCGCGGTCAGGCGGGACGGCTCGAACGCCTTGCGCGTCTGGGTCGTGCGCAGCAGCGCGGCCATGCCCGCCCAGACGACGGCGCCCAGCGCGAGGCAGGCGGCGAGGGGCAGCCCGGCGTCGCTGGCGATGCGGTCGGCGATGTAGCCGCCCGCCGCGCCGAGAAACAGCGCGGGCGCGATCCAGGCGCGGGTGCGCAACGGGCGATAGGCCGCCTGCTCGATCACCAGGCCGAGCAGGGCGCACAGCAGCATCGCCGCGAGCAGAACGAGCAGTGCGCCCAGCGGCGACGGGATCAAACCCGCGATGTGGGCGTGCCGAGCGACCCAGACGCCGAGGAACGTGGACGCCCCCAGGCCGGCATACGCGCCGACCATGTACACGTCGCCGTGCGCGAAGTTGATCAGCTTCAGCACGCCGTAGACCATCGTGTAGCCGAGCGCGATCAGCGCGTAGATGCTGCCGATCTGAATGCCGATCAGCAGTTGTGCGGGGAGTTGATCCATGGCGGCTACGGACTCACGGAGGTGACGAAGACCTTCTTGTCGCCCTTGATCTGGAGGACGACGGCGGGCTTGACGGCGTTGCGGTCGCTGTTCAGCGTGATGCTGCCGGTGACGCCCTTGAAGTCTTTTGTGGAGCCGATGGCGTCGCGCAGTTTGGCGCGGTATTCCTGGGAGGAGTAGTCGCCGTCGGATGGCGGCCCGACACGCTTGATCGCGTCGGCCAGGACGCCGACGGAATCATAGGCGAGCGCCGCAATCGTGTCCGGCTCGGCGCTGTCGGCCTTCTCGTACTTGGCGACGAAGTTCTGGATCGTCGGGTCCGGGTTGTCCATGGACGAGTGGTTGGTGTAGTAGCTGCCTTCCAGCGCGCCGCCGGGGCCGCCCGCGCCTTCGACCAACTTCGGCGAGTCCCAGCCGTCGCCGCCGAGAAGTGGCACGGTCAGACCGATCTGCTTGGCCTGCTTAGCGATGGGGCCGATGTTGCTGTAATAGCCGGGGACGTACAGAATGTCGGGGTTGGCGGCCTTGATCTTGGTCAGCGCCGATTTAAAGTCCACGTCGGTCTTGACGTAAGTCTCGGTGTCCACGATCTGGCCGCCGAGTTTGGGGAAGTCGGACGTGAACACGTCCGACAGGCCCCGGCTGTAGTCGCTGGTCTGCTCGAACAGCACGGCGGCTTTTTTCGCCTTGAGGTTCGTCGCCGCGAACTTGGCCGCGACGGAACCCTGGAACGGGTCAATAAAGCAGACGCGGAAGATATAGGGGCCGACCTGGGTGACTTTGGGGTTGGTGGACGACGGCGAGATCATCGGGATATGCGCCTGATTAAAAACGGGCGCGGCGGAGATCGAGAGCGTCGAGGCGACCTCGCCGATCACCGTAGCCGGGTGGTCGTCCACCAGTTTCTTGGCGACGTTGAGCGCGCCGTCGGGCTTGCCTTCGTCATCGTAGGAAACGACACGGAGTTTCTTGCCGTTGATGCCGCCGCCGGCGTTGATCTCGTTGACGGCCAGGTTGACGCCGTTCAGGGTGGACGTGCCGAACGTGGACTCCGAGCCGGTCATGGAGCCGTACTCGCCGATGACGATCTCGTTGGTGTCTTTCTTGCCGCCGCACCCGCTCAGCGCCAGGGACGCCGACAGCAGGCCCAGCGTTAAGCCCAAACCACGGACACTTGCGCTCCGTAAATGCATGCTCACTCAGTCTCCTTTATCAATGAACGAACCCGAATTCAGGGAGACGTGACGGCAGTGTCAGACGTCCCGGTCGTATCAGACACGACGGGAAAGACCCGGTGCAGTCCTGTGATCTGCAGCACGCGGGCGACTACCGGCGAGGGGTGCGCCAGCGTGATCTGGCCCCCGTTGTCTCTGGCCTGCCGCAAGGCGCTGACCAGGACGCCCAGCCCGCTGCTGTCAATGTAGTCGAGACCGGCGAGATCAACCACGACACTGGGCTGCTCGCCGAGGATCAGCGTTTGCAGCAACTCCCGCACGCGCGGCGCGCTGTAGGCGTCGAGTTCTCCACGCAGCCACACTTCGGAGACCCCTTCCTCGACTTGGGTACGGATTTCCAGTTCAGCCATGGCGGTGACCTCCGCGATTTTGCCCGCACAACGCCCCGGCAGGAGTGCCGGCCAAAGTATGGCACGGCGCGTTGAGTCATTATACGCGAATCAGGCGGAAAACTCCTGCTTCAAGCGGGCCTTCCTGAAAACTTTCGTCGCCGACGCCGCACAGACGCCCGACAACACCGCCAGTGTCAGGAACGTGAGATAGAAGCCGAGACGGACGCTGGTCGGCCTGTCCCGAAATTCGACGGTATGCACCCCCGCTGTCGGGAGCGCCACCGCCCGCAGGAAGAGATTGGCCGAAGAGATCGGCGCGGAAACGCCGTCCACCGTGGCGCTCCATCCGGGGTGGCGCGCGTCGGCCAGGATCAGCCAGGCGGGGGCAGCGTTCGCCGCGCGAACAGTCACCAAGTCCGGCTCGTCGCGGACGATCCCCGCCGCGACACTGCGGCCCGGCGCGGACGGGAACGGAGACCGGCCGGTGACGACGACGGTCCGGCTCAGGTCAACCGTCTGGGGCCGGAGCAGAGCGCGGGTCAGCAGCGCCTGCGCGTCGGCGTCCGTGGCGACGGTCTGAAATTGCGTCATCACGCGGGCGCGCGGCTGCCACTGCGCGTTTTTGGACAGGTAGGTCCGCGCGGGGTCGTTCGGGTGGCCGAGCGGCGCCAGAGTCCGCGCCGTCATCAGCGGCACTAATCCCGGTAGCGTGGGTTCCGGCGGATGGACGCGCAGAGCCGCGACATCCAGGACGCCGAGGAACCCGGCCCAGATCGCCGCGACGGCGCGCTGCGCCGGTTTTGCTTCGGGCCGGAACGCCTGCGCCGTGGTCCCGGCGATGGTCTGCGTGTCGCGCCGCGTCTCCGGCTCGTAGCCGTAGGCGTCGGGCAGGCCGTAGGACATCATCAGGTTGGGCGTGAGCGTGCTTGCCCAGAGGTCCTGGTAGTCCGCGACACCTTGGCGGTAACTTTTGTGTCCCGTGAACCGCTGCCAGACGCGGGCCGAATCGGGCGCCAGAAACCGGGCCTGGTGCGCCCGGAACTCCGGCTGCGCCTGCACGAACTCGACCGTGGCGGGAGGCGGGCGGAGCAGCTCCGGCGACGCCAAGGGGTAGATCGTGCGCCCAAAGTGTGTCAACTCGACGAAACACAGCGCCGCCAGAAGCATACTGAGGAGCGTCTTATGTTTCTGCACTTTTGGGATTGTCAGGAGCGTGTCTAATCCCCCGGCGGCAAGGACGGCTAGGGCGAACGCGCACCAGACAAGGCAGCGGGCCGGGTCGTGGAAGGAGCGGAAGCCGGGCAGCAGATGGTAGGCCAGCCAGTACAGGCCGTTGGCGGCGGGAGCGCCGCGCCCGGTCTGCCCGCCCAGCGCCATCAGCAGGGCGACAGTGAGGGCGACAGCCCAAAATCGCAGCGGACGCTCACGCAGAGAGGCCCAAGCGCCGACCAGGGCCAGCAGGAACGCCGTCCCTCCGACGAAGCAGCACGTTTCCCAGAAGTTGCCCCGCGCCGTGAAGTTGCCCTGAAGCGGGTGGCCGTGCCGCGTCGGCCAGACAAAGTTACCGAGCTGGTTGAACGGCAGATAAAAGCGGTCCACGATGCGAAACGACAGGCGCTGACGCCAGGCGTTCTGGAACAACTCAACGGTCGGCAGAAGCTGCCCCGCCGCCAGGCCGCCTGCCACAACGCCTGTCACGGCAATCTGTCCTGCCAATCGCGGCAGCGGAGCGCACCGGTCCTGACGCCACTGCGTGACCAGCAGAAACAGGCCGTAGGCCGTCGCCAGATACAGCGTCAGCAGGGTGATCTGGGCGTGCGCCGCCAGCAGCTGCAGGCCCAGAACGACGCCCAGACGGAGCGCGTCCGCCCAGAGATGCGACCGCACGAGCCTATGGACCATCCACAGCGCCCAGGGCAGGTAGGCCGCCGCCTGCAGCATATTCGGGAACTGCTCTTTGGAAACCAGCTGGCCGCCAAAGGCGAAAACGAGCGCCCCCAAGATGGCCGGAACGACGCTGCGACTTAAGGCGCGGCGCAGGAAGAGATAGGTCCCCAGCCCGGCCAGCCAGCAATGAAACGCGACCGTCGCATTGATAAACTGCGGCGCGTCCAAAAAGCGCAGAAAAAACGTAAAGGGATACAGGGGCCAGGTCTGCGGGTTGCCGACGTAAGGCGTGCCGCACAGAACGAGCGGATTCCACAGCGGCAGGCGGCCCGCGCGTAAGTTGTCATGCAGGAACCCCTGCATCGGCGTGAAGTAAAGTCCGATGTCGCCCCAGTAGAGGACCCTGCCGCCGATGACTTGCGGCCAGAAGTAAACGAGCGACAGAAGTGCAAGAAGCGCTCCGGCAAAAACAGCCTCTTGCCAGGCGCGTCGTTTTCGTGTAGAATGGGGAGGTGCGGACAGAGTCGTCACGGCTTTGTAGTGTAACACGCCGCCGGGAGTTTGTCAATGCTGCAGATCGGACTGATCGGCGGGACCGGGTTCGGGGAGGCGCTGATTTCGGGTCAGCCGGAGACGGTCGAGACGGAATACGGGCCGGCGGTCGTGACGCGCGCCGCGCTCGGCGATGACCGGGAGTTGATCTTCCTGGCCCGACACGGCGCGGGGCATAAGATACCGCCGCACCGGATCAACCACCGCGCCAATGTCACGGCGCTGAAGGGACTAGGCGCGCAGGCGGTCTTTGCGACGGCGGCGGTCGGGTCGCTGCAGCCTGGTATCAAGCCGGGCGATTTCGTCGTCCTGGACGATTTTCTGGATCTGACGAAAGGCGAGGTGGTGACGTTCTTTGACCAGCCGGGTCAAGTGCGCCACACGGACATGGGGCAGCCGTATGATCTCCGCCTCCGGCAACGCCTGCTGGACACGGCGGATGACGGCGTGACGGTACACCCAAACGGAACCTACGTGTGCCTGTCCGGGCCGCGCTATGAGACGCCGTTCGAAGTTCGTCTGTACTCGGCCTGGGGCGGGTCAGTGGTCGGCATGACCGGCGCTCCCGAAGCGATCCTGTGCCGGGAACTGGGCCTGCCGTATGCAGGAGTCGCCATCGTGACGAACTACGGCTGCGGGTTGGTGGACGCCGCGCCGCTGTCTCACGCCGATGTGGAGGCGCAGATGACCGAGAGCCAGGGACGTCTCGCGGCCTGGATGCTGCGGGCGGCGCGGGCGGTGCCGTCGGAAGGCTAAAAAGGAGCAGAAATGACCAAAGGATGGCAACAGCACTATTTGTCGGCGTGGGGGCGGATGGCCCTCGCCGGGATCGCGGCGCTCGTGTTGCTGACCGGTTGCGGAGGCGGCGGGGGGGGTGGCGGAGGCGGCGGAGCGTCGCAGCCGCAGAGCGTCACAGTGACCGGGACGCTCAAAGATAAATCCACCAGCAATGTGCTGCCGAACCGGACCATCACCGTGCAGAACACCAGCCTGACCGGAACAAGCAATTCATCCGGCGTGTTTTCCATCAGCAGCGTGCCGGTCGGGACAATCACGCTCGTGGTCAAAGACAGCAACGGCACGTCCGACGGGAGTTCGTCCGCCATCAATCTGAGTAATTTCAGCGGCGACCCGCGCAATGTCGGGACGATTGTGCTGGATGTCAACGGCACCGGGCCACCCAAGCCGCCGGGCGGTTAGGGGAGACGAAATTGACGGTCCGAGACGCGCGCCTTCCGGTGGTGTTGATCGCCCTGGCGCTGACGGCGCTCACGGTCTGGTCACTGCGCTATTTTGGCCGCTACCAGCCGTTCGCGGAACTGACCCGGCAGGGGCTGCCGAACAGGCTGGACCGGATCGGCCTGGAAGTGCGGGATGCGACGGCTGTTGGGCGCGTCGAGGGCAAGCGGCGCTGGCGCGTTGCCTGCCGGGTGATCACGCTCAGTCGTGACCGGCGGCAGGTCGCGGTGGACGGCCTGCAGGACGGCACGCTGTATGACGAGGAGCAGCGCGCGGTGGTTTCGGTCAGCGCGGGCCACGCCGCGTATGCCGCGCTGGGCGAAGTCTTCGGCGAAAGCACGCCCGCCCTGGGGACGCTGCATTTGAGCGGCGGCATCCAGGCGTCCGTTCTGAAGTCGCCGAAGTTCACGCTGCTCAGTGACAGCCTGACGTGGGACGCGCTCCGGGGCCAGGTCGAGTGTCCCGGCGTCGTGACCGCCCGCTATCCCGGCGGCACGGCGACCGGTAGCGACGTGACGGTAGACACACACACCGGCGACCTGTCGCTGACACGCTTGCACGGCGTATTTCGAGTCCCTGCCGAGGTACAAATGTTGTTCCGTTCTTCCCCCGCCCGCTCCGCCCTGCTGCTGGGGGGGTCTCTCAGCCTGCTGGGAACGGCGGGCGCCGCGCCGGCTCCGTCGTCCGCGCCCCAATACGTCACCTACGACGCCGGGTTTTCGCGCTGGCTGAACGCGCCCCGGACGGTCGAGATGAGCCAGGGCGTCACGTTCAGCCAGGACGACGCTTTTCTAAAAACCAATGCCGCCATCGTGAATTTAGACGACCAGCAGCGGGCGCTCAACGCGAAATCGCAGTCGCCGGTCCACCTGTACAACGCCCAGGACGACCTGACGGGCAGGCAGGGATTTATTGACTTCACCCGGCACCTGGCGACGCTGAACAACGACATCACACTGATTGTCAAGCCCGGCCTTAAAGACGCCGCCGCGTCGCCGGGTTCGCTTCGCACCCGCTTCAAAGACCCCGCGACGCTGACCTGCGCCGAACTCACCTATGACTATCGCCACAAGATCGCCCACATTCCCGGCGCGCTGACGGTGCATTCCGCCGGGCGCGTTTTGACGGCGGATTCCGGCGAGTACGACGCCGCGACGGAAATCGTCACGCTGGTCGGCCATGTCCACGGCACGAGCGGCGACAACGTGATTGATGCCCCCAAAGTCGAGATCAACGTCAAGGAAGGGCAGGAGTCGGTGACGATCAAAGCGCCGACGCACGGCACGTTCCGCGTCAAAGACGACGATACGGCGTCTCCCGCCGTCGCCCCGGAATTACCCTCGGCTTCACAAACCCTCGGCCCCCCGCCGACCAATTCCGACGCGCCCCAGGCCCCGGCGAGCCCCTAATGGACATACTTCACGGCCAGTCCGTCCACCCCGGCGTTGCTATCGCCGCCGCCGCCCGGCTGCGGACGGAATACGGAGTCCCGAATCTTGACCCCCGCCGGCTCCGGCGATTGGGCGGGCGCCTGCGCAGTTTCGGGGTGGAAGTGCCCGAACGCGAACAGGTCATTCTCGTCGCCGAGACCGTCCCGCCCGGTTTTCTGCTCGCCCCGATGCCAGGATTGGAGTTCATCGGCGTTGCGGCGTCCGCGTCGCCATCAGCCATCGGCGGCGTCCCCTGCCCCGCCGTGTTCGGCCTGGGCGACACGCTGCTGGACTTGATTGACGAGGACGAGATATTGATCGTAGACGGCGACCGGGGGCGCGTTTACGTCGCGCCGGACGCGACGATCTTGGCCCGCTATCAGACTCCGATCCGTCAATCCCGTCGCTTCTTTATTGACAGCGCCCACCTGCCCGCCCGGACCGCCTCGGATGACCGACCTGTCGCCGTCCTGGCGGCGGCGCCGACCCTCGCTTGCGTGCCGTCGGCCATTGAAAGCGGTGCGGACGGCCTCTGGATACCCTCCGACAATGACTTTCTCGGCCCGGAGGACGTTTTCCAGACATCCGACGAGCAGCGCGAGACTCTCCATTCCCTGCTGGGTCTGGCGGGGGGCAAGCCTGTCTTCCTGCACATCCCGCCCGAACGACTAGCGCTGTCCGCACTGGCGCGCGCCTCGGCAGGCGGCGACCTGCGCCTGGTACTGAATGACCTTGCAGCGCGTGAGGAACTGGCGGACCGCCTGGAAGAGTTGGAACCCTTGCTGGAAGAACAGGACATCACGTTCGGCAGCCCTCGATTTGAGGCTGGGTCGTCTGCCTCCGACGACCTGCCGGAAACGCTGGACGGCTTCGCCGGGCTGTGCGTGACCGCCCCCATGGAGGAAATCGGCATCGCGGACCTGCTGCTCCTGTCCGGCCTGGCGCATCGCGGCGGCTTTCCCCTGACCATTGCCTTGCTGCAGAACGATTGGGCGGAAACGCTGCCCCTGGCGCTCGATCTTAGCGCGGACCGTGTCGTCGTCCCGCTCCAAGCCCTGGCCGATGTCAAGGATGCAATCCGCGCTTTATGATAATTCTGCCCCTCGCCGTCACAACCGCCGTTTCCCCCACCCCGGAGATTGTGCAACAGGCGCAAGCGCTGGCCGACGAACTGAACGCGGCTTATGCGCCGCGCCGCAATGTCACGCTGGCGCAGGTGTTCCGGGAGACCGGGGCGCAGCGGCTGCTGATCGTCGAGCGCCATCGGCTGCTGCTGCGGGACGCCGATGGGACGGAACACTTTTTTCACCCGAACCTCGCCCTGGTGCGCGGGCTGAACATTCTGCGCGGCGCGCGGGACTTGTTTGCCGAGGCGACGGGTCTGGGCGCAGGCGATCAATTGCTGGACTGCACGCTGGGGTTCTCCGCCGAGGCGACTCTGGGGGCGATGCTGGTCGGCGAGACGGGAACCGTTGTCGGCCTGGAAAGCGTTCCTGAATTGGCGGCCCTGACGCGGGCGGGGGTCAGGCAGTTCCCGCTGCAGACGAAACGGATCCGGGAGGCGATGGGGCGCGTTCAGGTCGTCACGGCGGATTACCGCGTTTATTTAGCCCAGTGCGCGGACGGCGCGTTCGACGTGGTCTATTTTGACCCGTTTTTTGAGGAGCGGCTGCCGGGGTCGGTGAATTCCGTCAGCCCGCTCGCGCACTTCGGCAACCCTGCGCCCCTCCATGTGCCGTCCGTGCAGGAAGCGAGGCGGGTCGCGCGGCGGCGGGTCGTCGTGAAGCGCCCGAAGTCGGAGCCTCTGCCGGAAGAGTTAGTGCCGGGCGTGGCCGAGACGGTGACGACGCGCAAAAACCGCATTCAATATGATATTTTTATCCCCATTTGGCGCACGCCCGCAATTTCAACAGGGAGTCTGTGACATTACGGGGTACAATAATGCGATAAGTTTTGTTTTGAGTGACGACGCAGACACCCAAAGGTTATATTATCCATGAGCAATCTTGCCGAGTTTTATGGTCCGAACGCCGGCTACGTTCTCGACCTCTACGACCGCTACCGCCAAGACCCCGACGCTGTAGACGCCGAGACGCGCGCCCTGTTCGAGCGCTGGACGCCGGTGGAGGAGACAAGCGTTTCCGCGTCCGTCCCCGCGCCCTTCCCCGCAGCGCCTTCGGTGGACGTGGGGAAGATCGTCGGCGCGGCGCGCATCGCCCGCCTGGTGCGCGAACTGGGCCATTTGACCGCGCACTTCGACCCCCTCGGCAGTCCGCCGCCGGGCGACCCCGGCCTGGAGCTGGCGACGCACGGGCTGAGGACGGAAGACCTGGCCGCGCTGCCCGCGAGCGTCGTCGGCGGGCCTCTGGCCGAGGGCGCGGCGAACGCGCTGGAAGCCTTGGGCCGTCTGCGGCGCGCGTACTCCGGCTCCATCGGCTACGAGGACGACCATATCCAGAACGCCGACGAGCGGGACTGGCTGCGCGAGGCCGCCGAGTCGCGCCGCTTTTTCGACAACATCACCGACTCCGACAAGCGCGACCTGCTGGAACGGCTCACCGAAGTCGAAGGCCTGGAACAGTACCTGCAAAAGACGTTCGGCCCGGCCAAACGCTTCGGCATTGAAGGCACGGATATGCTCGTGCCGATGCTGGACACAATCATCCATGAGGCGGCGCAGTCCGGGACGCGCGAAGTAGTCATGGGCATGGCGCACCGGGGCCGTCTGAACGTCCTGGCGCACATTCTGGGTAAGCCGTATGCGGCCATTCTGGAAGGCTTTCAGGCTCCGGCTTCCGGGGACAGCGCCTCGGTCTCCGGCGGCGCGACGGACGGCTACAGCGGCGACGTGAAGTACCATCAGGGCGCGCGCCGCGCCTATAAAGAAGACGGCGCCCGCGAGATGCCGATCACGCTCGCCCCGAACCCCAGCCACCTGGAATTCGTGGACCCGGTCGTGATCGGGCGCGCCCGCGCCGCGCAGGAGAAGCGCGGCAACCCCGGCCTGCCGATTCAGGACCCGTCGGCGTCCCTGGCGATCCAGATACACGGCGACGCCGCGTTCCCCGGCCAGGGCATCGTGGCAGAAACGCTGAATATGTCCCGGCTGCCCGGCTACGCGGTCGGCGGCTCGATCCACATCATCACCAACAACCAGATCGGCTTCACGACGCTGCCGAACGACGACCGCTCGACTCTGTACGCCAGCGACCTTGCGAAAGGCTTCGAGGTCCCCGTCGTCCATGTCAACGCCGACGACCCGATTGCCTGTGTCGCCGCCGCCCGCATGGCGCACGCTTATCGTGAGCGATTCGGCAAGGACTTCTTGATTGACCTGGTCGGCTACCGGCGTCACGGCCACAACGAGGGCGACGAGCCGGCGTTCACGCAGCCACGGATGTACGAGATCATCGCCAAGCACCCCACTGTGCGCGAGCTGTGGGCGCGCGAGTTGGAGAAGCAGGGCGTCGTGAATCGTGACGAGGCGAACGCGATGGCCTCGGCGTTTGCGGAAAAGATGCAGAAGGCACGGGCCGCACAGCCCGGCTATCCCATGCAGAAGCCTGCGGCCAGTCCGAACGGCACGGGGGCGTCAAAGTCCGTCGAAACCGCAGTGTCGGAAACTCGCCTACGGCTCTTGAATGACGAGATGTTGGCCCGACCCGAAGGCTTCACGGCGAACGCAAAATTAGAGAAGATTCTGGCGCGGCGGCGTACTGGTATGGACGCGCCCGGCGGCATTGACTGGGCGCACGCCGAGGCGCTGGCCTTCGCGTCCATCCTGGAAGACGGCACACCCATTCGCGTAAGTGGGCAGGACTCGCAGCGCGGCACGTTCGGCGTCCGTCACAGCGTCCTGCACGACCCGACGACGGGCGAAACGCTGACGCCGCTGCAGCGCATCCCGGACGCGCACGCCTCGTTCGCCGTCTACAACAGTCCACTTTCGGAGAACGCCGTGCTGGGCTTCGAGTACGGCTACAGCATTCACGCAACCGAGGCACTGGTGCTTTGGGAGGCGCAGTACGGCGACTTCAGCAACGGCGCGCAGGTCATCATTGACCAGTTTTTAGTCTCCGGCCACGCCAAATGGCAGCAGACGCCCTCGCTGGTCATGCTGCTGCCGCACGGCTACGAAGGCGGCGGCCCGGAGCATTCCAGCGCCCGTTTGGAGCGTTACCTGCAACTGGCCGCCAACGACAACATCCAGGTCGTCAACTGCACCACGGCGGCGCAATACTTCCACTTGCTGCGCCGTCAGGTCGCGCAGTTGCAGACCAAGCCGCGCCCGTTGATCGTGATGACGCCCAAGAGCCTGCTGCGCCACCCGCTGGCCGGTTCGGCTCTGTCCGATCTGACCCAAGGGACGTTCCAGACCGTGCTGGACGACCCGCAGGCGCGGGAGCGCGCAGACGACGTGACGCGCCTGATCTTCTGCACCGGCAAAGTCTACGTGGACCTGATCAGCAGCAAAACATTCGGCGACTCGCGTATTGCCGTCGCCCGATTGGAACAGTTATATCCCTTCCCGTCCGAGGAGATCCGAGCCGTCGTTGCCGGGTACCCGAACCTGCGCGAGATCGTCTGGCTGCAGGAAGAGCCGCGCAACCAGGGCGCATGGCGCTTCCTGTCCACGCGCCTGCGCGAGATCGTCAGCCCCATGATTGAAGTCATCTATACCGGACGCCCGGAAGCGGCGGCCTCGGCGGAGGGGTCCAATGCCCGCCATGTGGCGGAACAGAATCGGCTTCTGAGCGCCGCGCTGACCGAATTGCCGGAACTGACTGCCGCGAAGCGCAATGGCGCGCGGGGGTCGAAAGACTCGGAATCACTGTCGAAAAGGAGCGGAGCCACCCATGCCCGTTGAGATTGTTGTGCCCCAGCTCGGCGAGTCGGTCGTGGAAGCGACCATCACGCGCTGGCTGAAAAAGGAAGGCGACGCGGTCGCCGCCGGTGAGCCGGTCGTCGAGCTGGAAACGGACAAAGTGAACGTGGAAGTGCCGTCTGGGCAGGCCGGCGTCTTGCAGCGGATCGCGCAGCAGGAAGGCGACACCGTGACCATTGGCGCGGTGCTGGGCGTCGTCGGCGACGGCGCTGCCGCCGCTCCCTCTGCCCCGCCTGCGGCCTCCGCCCCGGAAGCCGCCTCGGCCAACGGCAGCAGCCGCAACGGCGAGGGGAGCGCGGACACGTCCGACCTGGCCGCCACCCCCGTCGCCCGCCGCTTCGCCGAAGACAGTCAGGTAGATTTGCGCCTGGTCAAAGGCACCGGCCCCGTCGGGCGCGTGACCAAAGACGACGTTGCCAATTATTTGGAAAGCCGCGCACCCATATCCACCCCGGTCGCGGCGCCCCCGCCCGCGCCCGTGACGCCACTCGCGCCTGCCGCCGCGCCCCGTCCGCCGGTTTCTGCACTACCCTCCCCGGCAACAGCCTCTGGCCGCCCCGAAGAGCGCGTCAAGATGTCCCGGCGGCGGCAGACCATCGCCACGCGGCTCGTGGAGGCGCAACACACGGCGGCCATGCTCACCACGTTCAATGAAGTGGACATGAGCGCCGTCATGGCCCTGCGCGCCCGGCGCAAAGACGCCTTTAAAGAGAAATTCGGCGTCGGTCTCGGCTTCATGTCGTTCTTCACGAAGGCCAGTATCGGCGCATTGAAAGCGTTCCCGTTGCTGAACGCCGAGATTCAGGGCAATGAGATCGTCAAGAAGGGCTACTACGACATCGGCATCGCCGTCGGCGCGGAGGAAGGATTAGTTGTCCCCGTCGTGCGCGACGCCGACCGCAAGACGTTCGCCGGAATCGAAAAAGAGATCGGCGACCTGGCGAAGCGCGCCCGCGAGAATAAATTGACTCTGCCCGAACTGCAGGGCGGGACGTTCACCATCACCAACGGCGGCGTCTTCGGCTCCCTCATGTCCACGCCCATCTTAAACGCCCCGCAGGTCGCCATTCTGGGGATGCACAAGATCGAGGAGCGGGCCGTCGTCGTCAACAAAGAGATCGTCATCCGCCCGATGATGTACCTGGCGCTCTCCTACGACCATCGCATCGTGGACGGGTCGGAAGCCGTGCGCTTTCTGGTCCGTATCAAGGACCTGCTGGAAGACCCGGAAACGCTGCTTCTGGAAGGTTAGGGATGTGCCGAGGATTTCAATCCTGGGCTATCCCGGAGAAGACTGCCCGCCTGCGCGGGCGAAGAACAATTCTCCTTCCGCGCCCTTACCTTCGGGCAGTCCGCCGTTCGGCAACCCAGGATTTTAATCCTGGGTCTTTTTCATGCCAAAATGGGTATAAGCACAGCAATTGACAGGGAAACGTGAGGAATCCAGGCAGTGTTGCAACATGAACTCTTCGAGCGAAGCGCTTACAACCCGATCATCAACCCAAGCGATATTCCCTACCCCTGTGATTGCGTCTGCAACCCCGGCGCGATCTGCGTCAGCGGGGAGACACTGTTGTTGCTGCGCGTCATTGACCAACTCGGCTCGTCGCACATCACGGTCGCCCGATCCAAGAACGGTGAGACCGATTGGAAGATAGATACGGAGCCGCTGCTGGCGCCGACTGATCGCAACCTTCCCTATGAAGTCTACGGCTGCGAAGACCCGCGCGTGAGTTTCCTGGAGGACCGGGACGAATACGCCATTACTTACACGGGATTTAGTCCGCTCGGCGCGGGCGTCTGCATCGCCACGACAAAGGATTTTCGGACGGTGGAGCGGTTCGGTCTGGTCCTCGCGCCGAACAACAAAGACGCCAGTATTTTCCCGCGCAAGATCAAGGGGCGCTACTGGATGCTGCACCGCCCGGCGCTCGGTTCGATGGAACACATCTGGCTGGCCGAAAGCGAAGACCTGATTCACTGGGGCCGCCCCTGGATGATCATCGAGGAGCGCGGCGGTCCGTGGTGGGACGGCGAGAAAGTCGGCGGTGGCCCGCCGCCCATCGAGACGCCTGACGGCTGGCTGATCATCTTCCACGGCGTCCAGCAGACCTCGCACGGACCGATCTATCGCGTCGGCATCGCGCTGCTGGATCTGGAAGACCCGCGCAAAGTCATTCGCCGACTGCCGCGCTGGGTCTTCGGCCCCAAAGAGACCTACGAAAGCACCGGGCTGATCCCCGGCGTCGTCTTCCCGACCGGGGCCGTTGTGGAGGGGGACGACATTCACCTCTATTACGGGGCGGCGGACACGCGCATCGGGCTGGCGCACGGCAAAATTTCGACACTGCTGGCGGCCTTGCGTCAGGAGGGCAAATGAAGCCGACATTACCTTTGGCGCTGCTCGCATTGTTTCCCTTCGCGCCGCTGTCTGCGCACGCCAAGCCGGTGCAGGCAGCGGCGCGGCAAGGCAGTGTCCGTGTACAAATCACCTACGTCGAGATGAGCCGCGCCGATGTGCGCGCACTGGCCGTGATGACGCCGCCGGAGAATGCGTTTCACAACGAACTCGGAGCGCTGGAAAGCGCGGCTCACCGCGCCCACGTCTCCTATGTCGCCGTCAACGGCCCCGTCTTGACCGCCTCCACCGGTCAACCCGCGTCGTCGCAGGACGGCGTGAACGTGACCGCGCTTTCCGTTCGGTATCCGCGCGCCTTTCTTCGGGTAGGCCGCACGCAGCAAAGCGTCAGCGACTCCGGCGACACGTCCACCCAGATTATCGCCGCCAGTCATCTGTTCCGTACCGGCGAAACGCGCCGCATCACCGGCGAGCCGCTCGGCCCTTCCCGCTACCGCTACGTCTTCGCCACCGTCACGGTTCTGCGATGAGAACCCTCCTTTTTACTGCGATTGCCTTCCTGCTCCTGTGGCCCAAAGCCGACGCGCAAGTGCAGAAGAGCGCCGTGCGCGTCCAAATTACGTATTTCAATCCCGTCAGCGAGAACTTCTCTGTTCCTAACGCTGCCGCTTCGCGTGATCAATTACAGAAATACGAAGACGCCGCCAAAGCGCGGGGTCTCATGCCGATCATGCTGCCGGGTCCTGCCACATCTGCCGCCGACGGCAGAACGGCAAGCGCGACCACAGCGACGTTGGTTGCCTCTGCCCTCCTGCGTGCCGCAGACGGAACGGTCATTGACAATCATATCACGGTGCTGCGCCGGCACGTGCTGACCATTCTCCCGCGCCTTCAGCCGAACGGCATGATTCACGTCCAAATCGGCTTGCGCGATGACGAAAAGGAAATCAATGACCGAACACACGCCACAGTTCATCAGGCAACATCTCGCATTATCCAGAAGCCGTTGTTGTTCCACCCCGGCGACACGCTCCTGCTGACCGGCCCCGTCGCAGGCACCGCCGGGAATGACTACGTCTTCGCCTCCGTCACGCGCATTCCGAAACCAACGCCTCCGGCAGCAAAACCGTGACGGCACAGACCACGGCCTGTCACGTTTTCATGCGGCTTAACCTGGGTAACACCTTCTTGCCGCCCGCTGTCAGCGCCAAGAAAAATGCACACCACAGTGGGAACCAGGCAGAAGGGAATCAGACCATGGCAGATTTGATTACAGGGATGTTCCGCGACCGAGCCTCCGCCGAGCGCGCCGTCACCGATTTGCAGAATTT
>CAZZVX010000036.1:0-16446 GCA_964657535.1 Armatimonadota bacterium
AATAAGACTCGCGCCGGAAAGTTCGTGTGCTTCGGCGCGGGAACCCCTCAAGGAAATAACGTGTTATGCGGTCTCGTTGGTTGAGCACTTTTACCCTGCTGGGCGCTTTGCTGATCGTGCTGGGAATCGTCGGCAAAATCGTCGGCTCCCGGTTCGTTTTTGACCCCGGCCAGATGCCGGACGGCAACGAAGCCTGGTACTACATCGCCGTCGGCGCGCTGATGATGCTCAACGGCCTGGTCAACCCTGCGCTGACGCCCGAAGAAGAACGCGAACAGCGCAAACAACCAAAAACCGCCGAGCCGATCACGGTGACGAAAGCCGCCGCCGTCAAGACCGACGCCCGGCCCAATGCCTAACGCCCCTGCCGGCGTTCTCTGAAATTCAAGGACTATTGATACGATGCCTACCGAAGTACCCCGATGCATGGATTGCGGCACGGCGCTGAAAGCCGTGCCGGCCTGGCTCGCCCCGGCCAAAGTCAGCTTCACCTGTGTCTCCTGCCCGCGCCGCTCGGCCCGGACTGCCACCGCCCCGCGTCTGGAAAAGCCCGTCGAAGTCAAGTCCGCCCTGCCGGACGATCTCGACGCCGAAGACGTAGACGAAATTGACGAAGACGCCGACCTGGACATCCCCGAAGAAGACTTGGACGATGTCAAAGACGATGTTGAATTGTAATACTTTGCGAAACCTAAAGGGGGCGCCGATGGCGCCCCCTCTCTTTGTTAGGCGCTTTCGCCGATGATTTAATCACTGCCGGGCAGGCCGCCTTGATACTGCGTTCCGACGACGCGCCATATTTTGGTCGGGAAAATCAAGAAACGGTGGCTGTCCTCGCGCTTCCAGTTGAGCGTGACCGGCTGGTCGAATGTCGGCTGGCCGCTCTCCGCGTTCCGCACCGTGACTTGATTGGTGGAAGTCGCCGTGTCGCCCGTGACGACGATGTTGGGGGGCGAAAACGTCACGCGCACCGCGCCGCTGTCGCGTAGCGCCTGGCGCAGGCCGAAGTGGAGGCTGTCCACGTTGCTGATCGGCGACGGCCCTTTGAAGTCGGATGAGATAACGGCCATGATGCCGCCGACATTATGGTTCTGGGCGGCGGCGCGGGCCGCGTCGAGCTGGGCGGCGATCTGGTCCTGGTCGGGCGCCGACGGCTGCCGGAGCATCAGAAAAACCGCCAGGGCTAAAACCAGCAGCGCGGCCACGCCCAGCGCACGTTTTGAAGATGACTGCATCGCTGCGTTCTTTCAAGGGCGCTTGTCCTTCCAGGTCCGCACCCGCCACCAGAAATTCAGTATCCCGACGCCGTAAGTCAGCGACAGCGGCGGGACATGGTACACGCTCAGCCGGGGCAGACGCATCGGGTCGTCCTGGGGGCGTACCCGGCCTGTCTGCGTCGTCACTGCCATCGTGAAGCCGAGTTCGCGGGCGCAGTCCGCCACGGCGTCATCCACATCGCCGTAGGGGTAGCACAGAACGCGCATCGGGGTTTGCAGTTCTTGTTCCAGAGCGTCTTTACAGGACGCCATTTCCTGCCGGGCCTCGCCGATAGGGATGCGCGCCAGACGCCGGTGCGACGCCGTGTGCGCCTGGAACGAAACACCGCCGCCGGTCTGCATCGCCTTGATCTGATCCCACGTCAGGAGCGGCGTCGGCGCGTAGCCTTCCGCACTAACCCAGTCATTGGTTGTTCCCACTTTGCCCGAAACCAGAAACACGGTGTACGGAAAGCCGAGTTCGCGCAGCAGGGGGTGGACGTTGCGTTCGAGGTTGGCGTAGCCGTCGTCAAACGTCAGCAGAACGGGTCGGGGGGGCAGGGGGCGCTCGCCGCGCATGGCGGCGTCGAGGTCGTCAAAGGAGATCACCGAGTAGCCTCGCCGCTTCAGCGCGCGCATCTGGGCGGCGAATTCCGACGCGAGGACATAAAAGTGCTTGTACTGCGGGGGGCGCGGCGTGTCTTCCACCGCGTGGTACATCAGGATCGGGACAGGCCAGGGCATAGCTCCTCGTAAAGACTCAAAAGCCGGTCCATCTGGCGCGGTAGCGAGAAATCATTCCGTGCAGCGTCATGCGCCCGCACCCCCAGTTGGCCGCGCCGTTCCGGGTCCGACAGCAGCGCTGCCAGCACTTGCGTCAGGGCGTCCAGGTCACCGGGCGGCGTCAGCAGCCCGGTGATGCCCGGCCGCACCACCTCGCGGCAGCCGCCGATGTCCGTGGCGACCGTCGGCAGGCCCGCCGCCATCGCTTCGACCAGGGCCAGGCCGAACGACTCGTCGCGCGGGAGGTGGGCCAGGATGTCGAAAGCCGCAAGCGCGCCGGGAACGTCTTCACACGGGCCGGGCAGGATGAGCCGGTCTTTCCATTCCCCCGTCGCCAGCGCGCGCAGTCGTTCCCGCTCGCCCGGCTTTCCCTCGGCGCCGATGAGGACGAGACGCAGGTCCGGGAACTGCGCCCAGAGCGCCGGGGCCGCCGCCAGAAGATCCGCCTGCCCTTTTGCATCCAATCGCCCCACCATGCCGATCACGCGCGCCGTCGGCGGCACGTCCCAGGCGCAGCGGTACGCGCGCCGGTTTGCCCGCGCCGCAGGCGTTCCGGGTAAATCAAACGCTTCGATATCCACCCCGTTGTGCAGCAGCCGCACGAACTCCGGGCGAAATCCGTGTTCGCGCCGCAGTCTCTCGCGCACGGCGGTAGAAACGGCCAGGACGGCGTCCGCGCCACGCCCGAAGAAACGACCGCTCAGCCGGTGCGGCTCCCCCAGCGCGCGGAGCATATGCGCGTGCAGCAGCAGGCGCGGGCGCAGGCCCGTCGGACGCAGTCGGCGGCGCGCGAGGGCGACGCCGAGCAGAACGGGGACGAAGTCCCGGCGCGAGTGCGCGTGAACCAGGTGAATCCGGCGGCTGACGATTGTTTCGGCCAGACCGACTGCCGCGCGCAGGTCGCCGCTGTTGCGCGGGGCAAACGGCAGCGTCGGCAGGCCCGCCGCGCGGCAGCGCGATTCCACGATCTCGCCGGGCAGGCAGGCGAACGCGACGTCAATCCCGCGCCGGGCCATCTGCGCGGCCATTTCGACGGAATAACGCTCGATGCCGCCGTCGTTTTTGGAGGTGGCGATAAACAGCGCCCGGAGCGTCGTTTCTTCGCCCGATACAGGGGAGAGAGGCGGGTACGAGGCTGAGTGTTCGTCTGCGGCCCAGATTCGTGGCGGCGAGGCCGGGGGCGCGACGGCCAAAGTCCCCTGGACGACTGATCGCCGGGCGTTCATACGGCATTCCTTGCTTTTCCGCCACCAGGGAGCAAAGGCGATCACGTCGCCGGGGGCTTCATCGTTGAAAGACTAGCCGCTGCCGCGCCTGTCTTGCCGGGCAGTGACCGTCTTTCTTTAGCGTTCCTGACCAGGCAAAAGTTCCGTCTGTCGCTGGCCGGCCATCCTCGGCGGACAGGAGGCGGAAAAGTACGGACGGATACCGCCGGCCCTCCGTCCTATAAAGCCCACGCCCCGAATGTCCGCGCCCTGGTGGTTACTGGCGCTCGGCGTACCACTGGCGCATGAACTCCTGATAATCGCGCTGCTTTTCCTTGATCTTGCGCCACCAGGCCTCGTTGGCGATGTACCAGTCCACGGTTTCTTTTAATCGCTCCTCGAACCGCTCTTTTTCCGGCTTATAGCCCAGGCCCGCCATCTTTTCTACGGACAAGGAGTAGCGGCGGTCGTGGCCGGGCCGGTCCTTGACATGGTGAATCAGCGTGTCGGGCTTATTCAGGTATTGCAGCAGCAGGTGGACGATTTCCAGATTGGGTCGGTCGTTGTCGCCGCCTACATTGTAGACTTCGCCCGGCGTGCCGTGGTGCAGCGCAATGTCAACGCCACGGCAGTGGTCCAGCACGTACATCCAGTCGCGCACCTGCATCCCGTCGCCGTACACGGGAACGGGGATGTCGTCAATCAGATTGGTGATGAACAGCGGGATGATCTTTTCCGGGTAATGGTACGGCCCGAAGGTGTTCGACCCGCGCGTGACAATCGTCGGCAGGTCGAACGTCTGGTGGTACGCCCGCACCATCAGTTCGCCGCCCGCCTTCGCCGCCGAATACGGCTGGTTCGGCTCCAGCGCGTCGCCCTCGCGGAAGATGCCGTCCGTCGTTCCGTATGTCTCATCCGTCGAAATTTGCAAATAACGCTCGTGTTTGAACTTGCGCGCGGCTTCCAGCAGGGTGCAGACGCCGTTGAAATTGGCGCGGACGGCGGCATCCGGGTTCAAGATGGCGCGGTCGTTGTGGCTCTCGGCGGCGAAGTTGACAATGGCATCGGCGTTCTGTGCTAGGTTTTCCACCAGCGCAGCGTCGTTGATGTCGCCCTTGATGAACGAGAAGTTCGGGTTCTTCCAGACGTCGGCTAGGTTGTCCAAGTTGCCCGCGTAGGTCAGGGCGTCCAGGACGACGAGCCGGTAATCGGGGTACTTGCCCAGCATATAGCGGACGAAGTTGGAGCCGATAAAGCCCGCGCCGCCGGTGACGATCAGTGTCTGCATAGCCGTTGCTGTTTCCTTGTGATTTTAGAGATGACCGAGCAGGCCGCCGAGCAGCCCGCCGCCGCCGCTCTGCGGGTTGCCGCTGTTCAAGACCATATTGAGGACGCCCTGCGCTTCCGGGAACCGCTGGGCGACTTCCTGGACCAGTTCGGGATGTTCGCGGGCCAACGTCAGTGTCGTGTTGATCAAATCGCTGTGCGACATCTGGGCGGGGTTGGCGGTGCCGGCCCCCGCCTGCGCCGCCAGCGTCCCGGTATCCACGCCCTGCCCCTGCAGCGTCTGAAAAATCTCGCTGATGACGCCCCGGTGCGCGTTGACTTCCTGCGGCGCGGCCCCGGCCAGCGCCTGCTCGATGGCCTGCGGATTGAAGTTATCCATGCGTGCGTCCCCCTCTGCGGCAAATCTGGCCTATTATAGCCCATTGTCGGCGAAATCAGGTATTTACCATAGGGACAATGGCCGTTCCATCATTCTCGGCGGGCGCGTCACAAATCGTTGCGCTCGTTCCTAGCCTTGAACTCGCGGGCAACTGACAAGGAGAACCCAATGACAAACCCCAACACGAATGACGACAATGCTTTTGACACTATTTCCCGGCTTCTCGCCTCGCCCATGCCCCGGCGACAGGCACTGAAACTGGTCGCGGGAATTTTGGCAGGGGCGGCTGGATCGCGTCTGCTTTCTCCAGCCCGTAGCCAGGGTACAAGCAAAGTCCTGGGAGAAGCGCCTCCTGTTCTTAAAGTGCCTGTCATTGACTTTAATATTTCGAATATGTCTGTAAACAACCTCTTGCAGATTGTCCGGGAGTTGTACCAGGTTCCTATCTCGTTTATCGAGGCAAGCCAAACGAAGAAAATCTCCGTCAAATTACCTCATGGCACGGTAGAAGACATCCTAAATCAAATGGTAAAACATGATCCTGCATACCGCTGGAAAGAGATTCGTGGCCATGTCATATTATACTCATCTGTGTTTCCCGTGGATAAGCCATCAAATGGCGGCGGCAGCGGTTCGCTGATGCGACGGGATACAGCGTGTTTGTTTTACACCCGCTATTTGCGTAGTCAGGTAAAAGGCTTCGAGAATTTATATTTTAGCGAGATCGGCGAACTCAACAGTCCGGCTTTTTCAAACCTAGTTTCCGCGAGTGGGAGAGGGAGTATCCTGAGTAACTTCGTAGAGCTGCTCGACAATCAAAAAGGGCTTGATTTTTCAATCTTGAAGGAGACCAGCCAGGGATACTCTTTTGGCCTCAACACCTTACAAGGCATACTTACGCCGCACGGTATAGTTCTGCCTCAAGGTACAATGGCTCCTTCAAGCAGATTGTCTCCGGGTTCGCCGCCAGTTCCACAAACTAAAGTAGCCTCTCAAGGTGTAGCAATTCCTCAAGCCAAAGTGTCTGCAAAGTTGAAATTAGCGCCGTACGATGCGTCAAGTTCAGTATGCCGGGTCTATAGTATGCCTTATACCTGTAGTGGTAGTAATCCATGTCCAAACAATCAATGTGGAGTTGTGACTGTGTGTACAGTATCTCTTGGTGTTTGTCCTGGTGATGTATGCGATGGCGGCACATTTTATGAAAAGGTTTCAGGAAGTGGAACCTGTTCAAACCGGCAACCAATAGCTGGGTGTACTGCTCAAAGTCCCTGTACTATAGGAACAGGAAATTCCACATCGGGAGCAGTCGATACCTACTCGATATGCCAGGATAAGGGCAGACCTGATGATTGTAGTTATACCGTGACACAAACACTATACTTGAACGATCAGCCTATTGAAATAAACACTATCACACTTAACCTTAATGGTGGTTGTAATGCCGGCGGCAGTTTCACTCAATCGACCACTGGCGGAATAGTAGAGCAGTGTTGTGGTACGGGAGCGCCCGGTTCTCCTAAAACTCTTTGTCAACACATTAGCCAAGTTTGCATTAACAATGATGTTTGTTGCCGCAGCGATAAGACAAACGCCTGCAATCATATTTGTTGTCCTCAACCTGGGGCAATCTGTGTGACCGACAGCGTTACTGAGGCATCGATTTGTTGTCCCGCAGGAACAACGATTGGCTGCAACGGCTACTGCTGTACTTCAGGTCAGACTTGCATAGCGAACGCCTGCTGTCCGTCCGGCAAAGCAACTTCAGACAACAAGACTTGCTGCTCATCCACTCAGACCGTATGCGGCACCACCTGTTGCGACAACGCCACCCAAGTCTGCTGTCCAGGCAACATCTGCTGCGGCAAGCCCCAGCCGCAAACGCGGATGTCTGCCGCTGCGGTTCTGCAAGGGCGCTATGCCACCGATGACCTGTCCCAGTGTTGTCCGTCCGGCAACGCTCCCTGCGGCACAGTCTGCTGCGACACTGGACAGTTCTGCGACAACGGCGAATGCGTGGCGGCTATAGATGAGGGTTGATGGACGCTGCGGCGTCAGCGGCGGGCGGAGGCGATGCGGAGGGGGCCGGGCGCGGCGGGCAGCACCCCGTGGGCGTAGGCTTTGGCCCCGAAGGTTTCCAAAGCCTGCCAATGCTCGGCGTTCAGGTCGTAGTCCATCACGTCTTCTAAATAATGCAGGCACTGGGCTTCGGAACACCCAAGCGCGGCGGCCTGCTCGCGGGCAATCAGGGCGTACTGCGTCCGGCCCCATTTTTTGGCCGCCTTCAGGGACTGGATGAGAGGCGGCGTCAGGTTCTCGGTGCGGCCCAGCCAGACGGCGTAGACGAAGGGCAGGCCCGTGAGTTTGCGCCAGGCGCTGCCCAAGTCCAGCACGTTCAGGCCCGCGCCGTCGAAGAGCATCCCCTTGTCACCGATCAGCAGTCCGGCGTCGGCGGCTCCTAGCATGGCGTCGAAGTCCGGGGCGTGGTTGACGAACGCCGGGTGGGCGCTGAACTGCTCGGCCAGCAGAATCTTGAGCAGGGCGACCGAGGTCAGCGAGGACGTGTCCAGGGCGACCGTGTGCGTGCTGCGCCAGGGCAGGCGGGAGAACGCGCGGACGGACTCGATGGCGTCCTGCCCGGAGATGGAGACGCCGGGGACTATCGCGTAGCCGGGCGTGCGGAAGTATTCAAACGACGAAACCAGCGCCGCCGCGATCTCGCCGGATGCCAGCATCCGCGCCAGCGCCGACGGCACGGCGGCGATCACTTCAATGCCCGACGCGCGGCCTTCATCGGTCTGTGCGAACCAGCGCGTCAGAGGCTTCTCGTTCAGGTACGGCACGGTGCCGATGACGATGCTCATGGCAGGTCTTTCTTTTTGGCGCGGGGCGCTCCGGGCGTCTTCCTGCGCCGAAGGCGGCGGACGGCCAGCACGGCCACGTCGTCGTCGAACCGCCCCTGGCAGAAGTCGCGGACACGGGCCAGCAGGTTCCGCACCAGGCGGCGCGGCGAGAGCGGCGCCAGTCGCGCGAGGATGTTTTTCACGCCGCCCACCCCTAGCCATTCGTGTCGGTCGTGCGGCGGACGGACGTCGGAGACGCCGTCCGTGTAAAGGAGCAGCGTGCCGCCCGCAGACAGGGTCGCCTCCTGCTGCTCGTAGCGCGCCATCTCGACCGGGAACGCGCCGACGGGCGGCCCGGTGCCGATCAGCTCTTCCACCGCCGCCGGCTTTGTCGCCCCCGCCGGCGCGGCGATCAGGGCCGGCTCGTGTCCGCCGCTGGCATAGGTCAGGCGGCCCGTCTCGCTTTCGAGAGTGCCGACGAAGACCGTCCCGAAGCCGTCGAAGTGCGGGTCCGGTTCGATCAGCGCGTTGACGGCGGCCAGGGTCTCCGAGGGTGACAGGCCGACGGTCAGGCAGTCGCCGAGCAGTTTCTGCATATGCTCGGCCTGCGCGGTCTGTTCCGGACCGTGTCCGGCCACGTCGCCGATGACGACCGCGACCGTGCCTGACTCTTCGGAGATCGGGAATGCTTGATGGAAGTCGCCGCCGGAAGGCAGCGTCGCCGGCATATCAGCGTGGGCGACCACATACTCCGGGGAAAGTCTCCTTTCCTCATCAATGATCGGGAGCGGCTTGGGGGCAGTCCGCCCGGACGTGGGACCGGGGGCCGGGGGCAATTCGGGTGTGTTATGCTGTGGCATCGTTCTCAGGAAGTATAACACATATTCCGCCCCTGCCGCAACATATGCCGGGCTGTCGGAGCGAAAGCCGACACAGCAGACAGGCGGCCCCGAAGAGTTCTCCGGGGCCGCCTGCGCTGTGACCGCCGGGCGTCTTACGGGGTGGCCGGGGGCGCCGCCGGAGCGTCCGGGGTGGCCGGGGGCGTGGTCGGCGCTGCAGGCGTCGCGGGCGTGGTGCTGCCCTGATGGCCCTTCTTGTGGTGCTTTCTGCCCTTTTTGCCGCCGGTGGCTGGCGTGCCGGTGGCGCCGTCGGCAGGGGCAGTCGGTGTCGCCGGGGTGGCCGCCGGCGGGGTGGGCGCTGCCGGCGGCGTCGGGGCCGGGTCCTGAGCGAAGGCCGCAGGGATCAGAAGGGCTGCCGCCGCTGTGGTGGCGAGCGCTTTAGTCAAGAACGTCATCGTGTTGTGTCTCCTTTGAAGAACAAGGGTCTCAACATTCTATAGCGAAAGCGATGGGCAGAATGTTCCTCCCTGCGCTCATTTTGTAGGACAGATCGCTCATTTATTGTATGCTAAGGGCTGTTACACTGATCGGGAGACCGTTGTCAGCGCTGTGATCTGTTCAGGCGTGTCAATGTCCAGGCGGCCCGCAGGGAACGGGACGCGCGTGAGCGGCCCCTGATAATTGCGAATGATCTTGCGCGCGCCTTCGTCGCCGCCCAGCGCGGCCAGCGCACCGAACAGCGAATGGCCGAACAGAGCGGGGACGCCGAGTAAGGCGTCATACTCGCAGGCGACAAGGTCGTGGCCGGACGTTTGACGGGCGATGACGAGTGAGTCCAGCAGCGCGTCGGAAACCATCGGCTGATCGCATAATGTGATCACGACGGCGTCGAGGGCGGCGTCGGCGCGAACAGCGGCCAGACCGATGCGCAGCGATGAGGCGATGCCCGTCGCCCAGTCGGGGTTGACGACCACGGACAGGGGCAGGTCTTCGACCTCACGGCGCGCGGCGTCCGCAGACGCGCCCAGCACGACCGTCACAGGGCGGCACACTGAGGCCAGCGCGGTTTGGGCCGCGCGCCGTAGCAATGTCTGGCCGTCGGCGGTGCGCAGGAGCTGCTTGGGCGTTCCCAGCCGGGAGGAGCCGCCGGCGGCCAATAAAATCAGGCCGACAGGGGCAGTGGACATGACGCCGTTTCTGTGGGAATGTGTCGGGAGGAGATGCGGACAGAGCGCGGGTGCAGTGGCTGCTGCCGTTCCCGCAGCAGGCTGCCGGGACGGCCCGCTCGCGCCGCCTGCATCTCGGCGATGATGGACAGGGCGATTTCTTCCGGGTTGTCCGCGCCGATGTCCAGCCCGACGGGGCCGTGCAGGCGCTCCCGGTGAGCAGAAGTGATCTCAAAGCCGTCGTCGCTGATTTCGGCCAGCAGGCGCTCCGTGCGGGCGCGCGGCCCCAGTTGGCCGATGTAGCCAACGGGCGATTGGAGCAGCGTTTGCAGGACGCGCCGGTCGTCCGGGTAGTTGTGGGTCATCACGACGGTGTCCGTCTGCGGCGTCAGCGGGACCGTATCGGCAATGTCTTCCACGGAGCAGGCAAGGACAGTGTCGGCGACGGGAAATCGTTCCGGGCGGGGCTGGGCCGCGCGAGTGTCCACGACGGTGACGTGCCAGCCGAGTTCCTTCGCCAGCCGCACGACCGGCAGGGCGTCGCGGCCCGCTCCGAAGACGACCAGTGGCGGCGGCGGCTGAATGCATTCCAGGAACACTTCCACGCCCGGCGGGTAACTTTCCGTGCGGGACGTTCCCTGAGCCAGAACCGCGCAAGCGTCTTTCTGAACGCAGGCCGCCAAGGCGGCGTCCGAAATCGCGGTCCCGGACAGACCCTGCGCGGACATCAGCAGGCGCGCGCCGACGGACACGTCCGGGCTGTCGGATCGCGTCACCGTGGCGATGACGCCGGGCTGACGCTCCTCCAAGCAACGGCGCAGAAAAGCCAGCGGGCCGGGCGCGGAGGGCGAAACGCGCTCCAGAAGGACCTGCACGACGCCGTTGCAGCCCAGGCCGAAGCCCCACACGATGTCGTCATCGCCGGTGGAGTCGTAGGTCACGACGACCGGGCCGTCTTCGGTACGCCACCAGGCTTTTTTGAGCAGGTCGCCTTCCAGGCAGCCGCCGCTGATGGAACCGGCCAGTTGTGCGCCCGGCGTCATCAGCATCCGCGCGCCGGGGCGGCGGTAGGTGGAACCGCTGACGCCGACGACCGTTGCCAGCAGCGCCGTTCCCCCCGCGCGGCAGACGGCGTCCCAGGCCGCGACAATATCGGCGAGTTCTTTCATAGCACTTTGTCCAGTGTCACGGGCAGGTCGCGGACGCGCTTGCCGGTCGCGTGATAGACGGCGTTGGCAATCGCCGCTGTGACGCCGGTGATGCCAATCTCCCCGATGCCTTTGACGCCCAATGGGTTGACATAAAGATCGGTCTCCGGCACGAAGGTGATGTCCATGTCGGGAACGTCGGCGTTGACGGGGATGTGGTACTCGGCCAAATCGGCGTTCATCACGCGGCCAAAGTGCGGATCGGTGTGCGTTTCTTCCAGCAGGGCCATGCCGATGCCGAAGACGAGGCCGCCCATTAACTGGCTGCGGGCGGTCTTGGCGTTGAGAATATTTCCGACGCCATACGCGCCGACGATGCGCTGCACGCGGATTTCGCCCAGGTCGGGGTCAACGGCCACCTCGACGCAGACCGCGCCGAAGGAGTGCATGGCGTATTCTTTCTGCTCAGGGCCGGGCTGCGCGTCGGTCTTGGCTTCAATGGAGGGCAAGCCTTGACGGGCGATGAGCGCTTGGTACGTCTCGCCTTTCGTCGGGTCGGTTTTGGAGAACAAGCGTCCGTCCTGGACATCAATGTCTGCCGCATCAAGACCGTTCAAGGGTGAAGCGGCGTCGGCGACGGCCAGCGCGATGGCTTTGTCACGGGCGGCGAGGCCTGCCGCGCGAACGGCGGAGCCGGTACTTGCTGCCGTTTGCGAGCCGCCGGAAACGGGGGTTTCGGGCATCATCGTGTCGCCGAGTTCAAAGCGGACGCGGTCGGGCGGCAGGCCCAGCGCGTCGGCGGCGGTCTGGGTCATCACGGTGTAGGTTCCCGTGCCGAGGTCCTGCGTACCGGCCTGCGCGTAGGCAGTGCCGTCGGGCAGCAGACGCGCCAGCGCCGATGACTTGCTGCGGCGGACGGGATAGGTGGCTGTCGCCATGCCCCAGCCGAGCAGCCTGCCGTCGTCTGTCTTCATGGAGCCGGGCGCGGGAGTGCGCTTGTCCCAGCCAAACTTTTCCGCCGCGACGCGGTAGCACTCGCGCAGGGATTTGGACGACCAGGGCTTGCCGTCTTCGGGGCTTTTCTCGGCGTAGTTTTTGAGGCGCAGGGCAATCGGGTCCATGTGGAGGGCATACGCGAGTTCGTCCATCGCCGACTCGATGGCGAACGTCCCCGATGACTCGCCGGGGGCGCGCATAAAGGTGGGCGTTCCGACATCCAGACGGACCAGGCGGTGCGAAGTTTCGGCGCTGTCTGAGTCGTACAGGATGCGCGTCACGGTGGCGGACGGCTCCACAAACTCATCAAACATGGAGGTTTGCGAGTGGACATCGTGGCCGACGGTAAGAAGTGCGCCGTCGGAGGACGCGCCCAGTTTGAGGTTCTGCTCCGTCCGGGGGCGATAGCCGACGGGGCCGAACATCTGGCGGCGTTCCAGCACCAATTTCACGGGCCGCCCGACCTGCTTGGCGGCGAGGGCGGCGATGACGACGTGCGACCAGGTGGAGCCTTTGCAGCCGAAGCCGCCGCCTAAAAAGTGCGAGACGACGCGCACGTTGTCGTCTGGCAGACCGAATGCCTTGGCAAGGACTTTGCGGTCGCCGAACACGCCCTGGGAGGCGTTGTAGAGGGTCAGATGGTCACTGTCCCAGACGGCCAGGGTGGCGTGCGGCTCCATCGGGTTGTGGTTTTCCACGGGGGTGACGAAGGTCTGAGAGACCTTGGCCGACGCGCGGCCCATGCCGGCGTCGGGGTCGCCGCGCCGGGTGTCGGTGGGGTCTTGATTGGCCTTTTCGGGCTTGTAGGCGCGCTTCTTCTCTTTGCCTAGTTCGGTGCGCGGCGGGGTCGTCTCGTAGCGGACACGGACAAGAGAGGCGGCGTGGGCGGCCCGCTCCCAGGTGTCCGCGATAACAACGCCGATGGGCTGGTTCTGGTAGAACACGGTCGCGTCTTGCAGCACCTGCAGCCGCCGCTCGGTGGGGCGAGCTGCCGCGCTGCCCTGAGTCCCCGGCGGGTTGGGCAGGCGCAGGGCGTTCATGGGGGTGATGACCTGGATGACGCCGGGCTGGGTATCGGCCAGGCTGGTTTCCATTTCCACAATCCTGCCCGGTGCGTCTGTACTCATAATGAGTGCGCCGTAGACGACATCGGCGACGGGCATATCCGCCGAGTAGCGCGCGCCGCCGGTGACTTTGAGCCGCCCGTCTACCCGGTCCAGGGGCTGGCCGATGGATTTCTGGTTGTCCATAAACTTCTCTTTCTAGGCCATGCGGCTGACGACGGACAGGCAGCGGACGAGGGTGCGCTTGGCGAGTTCCACTTTGAATTTGTTGTCGCTGTGCGTCTTGGCGCCGTGCAGGGCGGTGTCGGCAGCGGCCCGGAAGTTCTCCGGGGTGGGGGCTTTACCGGCCAGTGATTTTTCGGCGTCAAAGGCGCGCCAGGGTTTTGCGCCGACGCCGCCGAGGGCGATGCGCGCCTGCTTGATCGCGCCGCCTTCCATGTCCAGGGCAACGGCGGCGGAAGCGAGCGCGAAGGCGTAGGAGGCCCGGTCACGGACTTTCAGGTAGTGGGAGCGGGCGGCGAACGGCAGGGCGGGCAGTTCCACGGCGGTGATGAGTTCGCCGGGCAGCAGCACGTTCTCGCGCTCCGGGTGGTCGCCGGGCAGCAGATGGAAGTCGGTGAAGGCGATGCGGCGTGATCCCTGCGGGCCGTGCGTGACGATGACGGCGTCCAGGGCGGCCATCGGGACGCACATATCGGAGGGGTGCGACGCGATACATTTGTCGCTGACGCCGAGGACGGCGTGGATGCGGTTGAAGCCGTCAATCGCCGAGCAGCCGGAGCCGGGCTGTCGCTTGTTGCAGGGGGTGGCGGTGTCGCGGAAATAGTAGCAGCGGGTGCGCTGCAGGATGTTGCCGCCGGTGGTCGCCATGTTGCGGAGCTGGGGGGACGCGCCCTGCAGAATGGCTTGAGACAGGAACGGGTAGTTCTTGATGACCGTAGGATCGTGGGCGAGGTCGCTGTTTGTCACCAATGCGCCGATGCGCAGGCCGCCGTCGGGTGTGGGTTCAATCCGGGTGAGGGGCAGGGCGGTGACGTCTATCAACTTGGAGGGCGTTTCCACGTTGAGTTTGATGAGGTCTATCAGTGTGGTGCCGCCGGCAAGGAAGCGGGCCGGGTTTTGGAGGGCGCTCGGAGCGCCGCCCGCGATGGCTCCGCTGGCGACGGCGGCGGTTTCGTCCGCCGCCTGAGTGTAGTCAAACGGGTACATCGGTGCTTCCTTTCCGCACGTCTTGAATGGCGGCGACGATGTTGGGGTACGCGCCGCAGCGGCACAGGTTGCCGCTCATGTTTTCGCGCACGTCGGCGTCGTCCGGGCCGACGGGTTCATGGAGCAGGGCGGTGGCGCTCATGATCTGGCCGGAGGTGCAGAAGCCGCATTGGAAGCCGTCGTGCTGGATGAACGCCGCCTGCATGGGGTGGAGCGTGTCGCCATTGGCAAGTCCTTCAATGGTCGTGATCTGCTTGCCGGGGCAGGCGGCGGCCAGCGTCAGGCAGGACAGGACGCGCCGCCCGTTGATATGCACGGTGCAGGCCCCGCATTGGCCGTGGTCGCAGCCTTTCTTGGAGCCGGTGAGGTCCAGGCGCTCGCGCAGGGCGTCCAAGAGGGTGACGCGGGGTTCAATTTGAAGGGCGTGGTCCGCGCCGTTGACGTTCAATGTCACGGGGACGGTGCCGAAGGGACTGGGCGGCGGCAGCGCTTTGGCCGGGCTGGGGGCAGCGTCGGCGGCGTGGGCAGGGGCCGTCGGCAGGGACAGGGCGAGGGCGACGCCGAGGGCGGCGGCAAGGAACTGGCGGCGGGTGAGGCCCCATTCGCTGCTGACGGGGGCGGTTTCGGGCGTGAGCGCTTGCAGGCCGGTCAAGAGGTCTTGGGCGCGGGGCGTGACGCCGGGAGCGGCGACGTGCCGCCAGCGGATGATGCCGTCGCTGTCTATGAGGAACAGGGCCTGCCGTCCCGTGACGCCATATCGGGCGGCGACGGCGTCGGTGTTGGTGCGCAGGGGGATGGAGATTTGGCCGCCGGCAAGCGTGGCGTGATAGCCGTCGGCGCTACGAGAAAGGCCGAGCAGTTCGCCGCCGAAGCCTGCTTTTGCTAAGACGCGCTGTGTCTGGGCGAGGTGTTCGGCCTGGGCGGGGTTCCATTCGGCGGACGAAAAGGCGAGAACGACGGGCTGGCCGCGCAGTCCCGACAGGCGCGTGGGCGGCTGTCCATTGGCGGCGGGCAGCGTGAAGTCCGGGGCGGGTGTTCCCGGCGCGAGTGCATCCATTGGCGTGGGACACCTTTCTAGGGGAGGCAAAATCGGGTGTGGGTTACGGGTGTTATACCCGTGTTTTGTGTGGGGTGAAACAGCCTGATTCCGAAGTCAACGGATAATGCCACGCCCAGAAAGGGCGAGGATGGAAAGAAGCGGCTCTCCGAGCCGATGGGGTGGTATTTTCCGGCCTTTTAGAGGCGCGTAGTCATTGGGAGGGTCAGGGTGTTGGGCCGTCTGGCTTATCGGCCTGCCGCCATTTCTGGCCCGCTGCTCTCGAACAACTCGGTGTAGCCGATGTGGAGTTTGAGCGAGTTGGGCCGGAAGAACGCCGGCCCACCGCCTCGGCAGTCCTTCATCTTTTTGCGCTTACGTCCGAGGGTGCCTTTGCTCTCGTGGTACCCATACCGACGCTTGCACCAGGGACGCCCATATTCTTGTTGCATCCGCTTCCGTAACTTTGACAAGGCTTGGTCAATGTCTTGCTCTTCACCTACCTTAACGTAGGCTCTGACGGGTGAGGCCATCAAAAAGCGTCTTTGCGGTTGACGCCATACCGTAATGATGTGGCCGGTCAAGACCAGCCTTTGTCACTGGTCTACTGTGAAAGCGACGGCTCGCCCTGCGGCGGCAGCTTTGGCATAGAAGGGCTTGAGTTCTGCGAACCAATCCGCCGAATACTCGTAATCCTCTTCGTTCACCTGGTTCGGGGCCGCCCCGTAGGTCTGGCAGTTAATCCTGAAGTAACGCTCCCGGAAGTCCGCCTCACTTATGCCCTGCAAGGCTCTCGCGACATCGGCAACCTGCGCGGGCCGAACGAAGGTTATGATGTAATCGTCCCCTTCGTATAACTGCTGGCCGCCCAAGATGGCGTGGTTGAGCGGATACTCTCCGTTGTCCCATCCGAGTTCCCCGTCTGTCAAGGCCCGGTGGATGCCGTCTCAGGCTTTGTCCAACTTGCACAGCCATTCCTCGTCCCAACGCTCCTCGATTTCCTCAACCACTTTTGATACAGTATCATCGTCTTTGGCTTGGAGGAACTGCGTCGCCTCGTCCTCAGTCAAAGCGAATAGGACAGCGCGGCAAGCCATCGTCCGTAGCCCCCTCGTACTCTAACAACCTTTTGTGCGTGTTTTGTCTGGGCGGCTGTTGTGAGAATTATACCCGTTGTTTGCGATATTTCTGGGGTGGCGGGGGCGGTTTTCTGTCGTGGGGGTAGGTATGCGCTT
>CAZZVX010000036.1:16456-19421 GCA_964657535.1 Armatimonadota bacterium
GGGGGCGCAGGCACGTTGGACAGGGATAGATATGAGTGATTTGGTGGAAAGGCCGGGGCGGTTCCCGGCGCTGCGTTCGCGCAATTATCGGCTGCTGTGGTTTGGGCAGGGGGTGTCGGGCGTCGGGTCCATGATGCAGGTGTGGGCGATCAACTGGCAGTTGTACGCGCTGACCCATCATGCGCTGGCGCTGGGGTTGATCGGATTGTTCCGGGTGGTGCCGATTGTGCTGTTTTCGCTGATCGGCGGGACGGTGGCGGATGCCTGGGACCGGCGCAAGGTGATGCTGGCGACGCAGACGACGCTGGCAGGGGTGGCGACGGCGCTGGGGGTGCTGACGGTGACGCACCACATGAGCGCGCCGGCGATCTATGGGCTGACGGTGATCGGGGCGGCGGCGATGGCGTTTGACAACCCGGCTCGGCAGGCGTTGATCCCGCAACTGGTGCCGCGCTCGGACTTTGTGAGCGCTGTTGCGCTGAACTCCATGATGATGCGGACGGCGACCATTATCGGGCCGATGGTGGCGGGGCTGCTGATCGCGCGGGGCGGGCTGGGGGACACGTACTGGCTGAATGCCGTGTCGTTTCTGGCGGTGATCGGGGCGCTGCTGCTGATGCGTCTGGCCCCGGCGCAGAGCGATCCGGCGGGGGCGGGAGTGGCAAAGACGGGGGAGCGTGGGGAGATCAGTTGGGCGTCGCTGACGGAAGGGCTGCGCTTTGTGTGGTCTACGCCGATCCTGGTGTGGACGCTGTCGCTGGATTTTCTGGCGACGTTTTTTTCGTCGGCGAATGCCTTGCTGCCGATCTTTGCGCGGGACATCCTGCACGCGGGGGCGCGCGGCTACGGGGTGCTGGCGGCGGCGGAGGCGGTGGGGGCATTGGCGGCGGGGACGTTTCTGTCGCTGGGGCGGCCTGTGGTGCGTCAGGGCCGGACGGTGCTGTGGGCGGTGACGCTGTACGGGGCGGCGACGGTGGTGTTCGGGTGGTCCAAGTTGTTTTGGCTGTCCTGGGTGGCGCTGGCAGTGGGAGGCGTGGCCGATTCCATCAGTACCATCATGCGTCAGACGATCCGGCAGTTGGTGACGCCGGACCGTTTGCGCGGGCGGATGACGTCGGTGAATATGATCTTCTTTATGGGCGGGCCGCAGTTGGGGGAATTGGAGGCGGGGCTGGTGGCGACGTGGCTGGGCGCGCCGTGGTCGGTGATCACGGGCGGGCTGGGCTGCCTGCTGACGGTGGCGCTGGTCGCGGCCCGCGCCCCCATGCTGCGCAATTACCGTCGCACGGATGCCGAAGCGGCGTCGGCGTGATCCGTGGACGGAAAATCAGGGCCTGTCGCGGATAAACGTATGCCAAGAAGCCTGCATAAATGGGTGAACCGCCGGGTATTGACTCCGCATACTCTTGGGGACGGGAGGCAGTGATGAACGGACAGAAACTGGCGATGGGGTTGGGGTGGTTCAGTCTCGGCCTCGGTTTGTATGAGGTGGCGGCGCCGGGACATTTGAGCCGCACGCTGGGGCTGGAAGGCAAGGAAGGTCTGCTGCGCTTTTACGGGCTGCGCGAGATCACGGCGGGGCTGGGCATCTTCCTGATGCAGCCCAACCCGGCGCCGTGGGTGTGGGCGCGCGTCGGGGGCGACGGCCTGGACTTGGCGACGCTGACGGCGGCGCTGCTGCGCCCGGACAATCCCAAGCGTGGGAATGCCGGGATTGCTCTCGCGAGCGTGGTGGGGGTGACGGCGCTGGACGTGCTGTGCGCCCGGCGTCTTAGTGTCAGCGCGGGCGAAACGCCATAAGCGCCGGGTTGAGGCAGGGGCGGCGGCAAAAGTGTAATGTAAATTACGGCTGTCCGTCGTGCGGTCGTCTCAGGCCCGTCTCGTGGTCGTCATGTGTCCGACGTGGGGCCGTCGTCGGGAGGGAACGATGCTTACGGCGTTCCCATGTCCGAGGGCTGGGTGGTGCTGTGCCAGGCGAGGGCGCGGGACAGGCTCCAGGCCCGCCAGTCGCCGTGCGAAAGAAAGCGGTGGCGCAGCAGCAAGGCGGTGTTGACGCGGGCTTGGTCGGCGGGGGTCAGTTGGGGCAGGGCGACGGCGAGGACGGGAACGGCGTCGTCGCTGAGGCCGAGGGCGTAGGCGGCATCAAAGGCGGGACCGGACCCGGCGCGGGCGAGGTTGGCGCGGACAATCAGGGCGTCAGGGTTGACGATGTGCAGGGCCAGCAGCGCCGTCCCACCGGCCAGCAGCGCGCCGAACGCGAACCGGGGCCGCTGCCCGCGCAGGACAGTCGCGCCGAACCAGACGAAGACGACGGCGAGCCAGGCCATGAAGGCGCTGGTGTAAAAGCGCAGTTCAGTCAGGCCATACTCGGACTCGTAGAGGCGCATCCGCTGGGCGGCGCTTGCCAAAATCACGAACAGCAGTGCGATCTGAAAGGCGGCCAGGAACTGGAACAGCCGACGAGCCGTGTCGTTTCCGGGCTGCTGCCAGTGGTGCAGGGTGAGCAGAACGGGCAGAACAAGCGCGGCGACGGCGACCAGTTCAAAGAAGCCCTGCCGGGCATATTGTGCGTAGGTCAGGCCGACGGTGGCCTGCACCAGCGCCGCGCCGCCGAAGAAGAAGCGCAGTTGTACCAGCGTGAAACACAGGAAAAGCAAGTCCAGCAGGCCGAGAACGGTGACGGTCTCGACGGTGCCGAGCATGACTCGCGGGGGGCGCGGCGGGCCATAAGATGTCTCTGGCAACAGAGTGGGAACGGGGGCAAGTGCGCGCAGCGTTCCGGCGGCGAGCCAAGCGCAGAGCAGCGTCAGGCCCAGATGGGTTGCGAGCGTATTCACGTCCCACTGAAAAGCCAGGCCGACGAAGTGACTGAACACGGCATCGGCGGAGGCCATGAGTCCCCCGAACAAGACCAGCAGCGGCAGGGCGATTGCCAGCCCGCGCACCGCCGCCAGCGCGCCGCGCG
>CAZZVX010000037.1:0-19378 GCA_964657535.1 Armatimonadota bacterium
CTTCCCCCGCGTCCCGCGCGGCGTCCGTGGACGCCGCGCGCTCTGACGACCCCCTGACCCCCCGCGAGCGCGAAGTCCTGCAGCTCATGGCCCAGGGCCTGCCCAACAAGCAGATCGCCTCTCGCCTCAGCATCAGCCCGCACACCGCCAAGTTCCACGTCGCCTCCGTGCTTGCCAAACTCGGCGCGGCTTCCCGCGCCGAGGCCGTCACTCTCGGCGCCCGTCGCGGTGACCTGCTGTTGTGACAGCCGCACCCCGGGGTTCAGCCCTGGGAACGTCCGGCAGGAGAATCCCCCCGCCTCCCCGAACTGTGACTTAGCCTCGCTCTAGTCAGGAACTTGTCTCATGCCGTCATTCGTTCGCGCCTACCCGCCCGCCCAGCCCGCCCCCGGCCCCGCCGTCTGGCTGCCGTTCCACAAGAACGAACTGCTGGTCAACGCCGACGGTGAACCGCCTGCCCTTCTGCACAGTGATACGCGAGCGGCTGATTTGACGCCGCCGGACGCACTGTATCTGGGGACTCTCAATGGCTTACCCTGTCTCGCCTGGGAGATGCCGGAAGATGCGCCGCTGCCCGAAGGCGTTCAGCCGATGGGATTACGGGCACTGCTGGCGGCGCTGCCTGACGCCGAAGGAACGCTGGCGGGCTACGCGGCCCAGATACTGCAATGGCGACGCACGAGTCGCTTCTGCCCCGTCTGCGCCCACGAGACGGAGCCGAAGCCCGGCGACTGGGGTCGCCATTGTCCCCACTGCGGCTACGACCGCTACCCGCACGTCAGCCCCGCCGTCCTCGTCCTTGTCCATGACGGCGACCGCGTGCTGCTCTCGCACAAGCCGGGCTGGGGCGAGATGCGCAGCATTTTGGCAGGCTTCGTCGAGCCGGGCGAGTCGCTGGAAGACTGCGTCCACCGCGAAGTGAGCGAAGAAGTCGGGCTGGAGATCACGGATTTGGTGTATCAGGGCAGTCAGCCCTGGCCGTTCCCGCACCAACTGATGGTCGGCTTCACCGCGCGCTATGCCGGGGGCGACATCAGACTGGAAGAGGCGGAACTCGACGACGCGGCCTGGTTCACGCGCGGCGCGCTGCCGAACCTGCCGTCCCCGATCAGCCTGTCGCGCCGCATCATTGACCGCTGGGCAGGCCAAAGCGAATAACTGGTGATTTTTCGGTGAGTAGACGACTCAGGCGCGCCGACAATGATCTTGGCAAAGTCAGAACCTCACCGCCGAGGCGCTGACGAGCCGAATCACTCACATCACTTTCGCAAGCGAGAAAGGCAAACCGCGCCAAAGCGCGGGACGCAAAGCTACGGGCCTAAACCGTCCTCCGGGGCGGCAGGGTCGCCGGGCCGCCGAGCAGCGCACAGGGAGGTACTTATGTCCACTGGCTGCTGGGAGCATCTGACACAACACAGCCCCGTCCTGCGGTTTGGGAGCTGGCTTTTTATCCAGCTGGGGAACCTGCCGCACCCGGGCTACTGCTGTCGGTCTCTTGCGTTCGAGACGGACCTTCTGGCGACGGAAGATCGGCCTCAATAACCCCAACGCCCCCGCAGTCTTTGTTAAGACTGCCGGGGCGTTTCCTTGTCTCCGCCGGAGCCTTTTGCCCCCGATTGTGTGTCATAACCGTCGGGGAAGACGACCACGCCAAAGGCGGGCCGTTTTCGGGTATAACGAGCAGGCAACCTCGGCACGACGACACACCAGAATCGGAGACTGAAGGCATGGCGGAACGCACGGCAAAACCCGTTTTGATCGCGGTGGACGATGACGCTGATGTGCTGCGCGCGATTGAGCGCGACCTGCGGCGGCAGTACGGCAGCCAGTACCGAGTCCTGCGCGCCGACTCCGGCCGGGCCGCGCTGGAGGCGCTCAATCAGCTGTACCAGCGAAGCGAAGCCGTTGCGCTTCTTTTGGTGGACCAGCGGATGCCCCAGATGTCCGGCGTTGAGTTTCTGGAGGCCGCTCGCGACATATTCCCCGATGCCAAGCGCGTCCTGCTGACGGCCTACGCCGACACCGACGCCGCCATTCAGGCCATCAACAGCGTGCGTCTTGATCACTACCTGCTCAAGCCCTGGGACCCGCCGGAGCAGAACCTGTACCCCGTCCTGACCGACCTGCTCGACGATTGGCAGTCGTGCTATCGTCCGGCGTTTGCCGGAGTGCGCGTCCTGGGCCACCGCTGGTCGCCGCAGTCGCACCAGGCCAAAGATTTCCTCGCCCGCAACCATGTCCCGTACCAGTGGTTCGACGTCGAAAAGCAAGACACCGATGCCGAAACGCGGCGCCTTGTCGAGTCCGTGGATGGCGACATCGGCTGCCTGCCGCTGGTCTTCTTCGGGGATGGGTCGCGCCTGCTCCAACCGTCCAACGCCGAACTCGCCGCGAAGGTCGGCATGAGTACCCAGGCGCAGCAGCCGTTCTACGACCTGGTCATCGTCGGCGCCGGACCCGCCGGACTGGCGGCGGGCGTATACGGCGCGTCCGAGGGCCTGACCACGCTGCTGATCGAGCGCGAAGCCCCCGGCGGTCAGGCGGGGACCTCGTCGCACATTGACAATTATCTGGGTTTCCCGTCGGGGCTGACCGGCGCAGACCTCGCCAACCGCGCCGTGATTCAGGCCCGGCGCTTTGGGGCGGAGATTTTGACGCCTCGTGAAGTCGTCGGCCTGAAGATCGAGGACCCGTACCGCACCGTCGTCCTGTCCGACGGCTCCGAGATCAACTGTCACGCCCTGCTGATCGCGTCGGGGGTCGCCTGGCGGCGATTGGACGCGCCCGGAATCGAGCGGCTGACCGGCGCGGGCGTCTACTACGGCGCGGCGATGACCGAAGCGATGTCCTGCAAAGACGATGACGTGTATATCGTCGGCGGCGCGAACTCGGCGGGCCAGGCCGCCGTCTTCTTTTCCAAATACGCGCGTAACGTGATTATGCTCGTGCGCGGCGATTCGCTCGCCAAGAGCATGTCCAAGTACCTGATTGACGAGATCGAGAACACGGCCAATATCACCGTCCGGGCCTGCACCCAGGTCGTCGAGGCGAGCGGCGAGAACAGCCTCGAATCCCTGACACTGGCCGACGCCAACACGGGCGAAAAAGAGACCGTCCCGGCCACGGCTTTATTTATTATGATCGGCGCGGACCCGCACACGGACTGGCTGGGCGATGCCGTCCTGCGCGACGAACACGGCTTTCTGCTGACCGGCTCGGAACTCGTCCGCGACGGCAAGCGCCCCAAAGGCTGGACGGCGGACCGGGACCCGATGCTGCTGGAGACCAGCGTCCCCGGCGTCTTCGCCGCCGGCGATGTCTGGCGCGGCTCCGTCAAGCGCGTCGCCTTCGGCGTCGGCTCCGGCGCGATGGCCGTCTCGCTCATCCACCAGTATCTCAGCAAGGTGAAGTAGGCGGAGGAAATCATGCTTGACGCCGTGCGGAATATCCCGTTGTTTGCCGATGTCATCGCGCAGCAAGAGGGCTGCTTGCTGTTTCTGGAGCGGGGCGTCGAACTCTGGCTGCAGGCGGGCGAGCGGGCCGCAACCGAGGGCGAGTCCGTCGAATACTTTTACGTGATCCTGGAAGGCGAACTGCAAATCACCAAGCAGATCGGCGGGCAGGAGACCGTCATCAACAGTTACGGCCCCGGCACGTACTTCGGCGAAACGCCTTTGCTGATGGACACGCCTTACGTCGCAACGGCGCGGGCCGTCCGGCGCACACAGTTGTACGGCTTGAGCAAAGACATCTTCTGGAAGATGCTGGCGACCTGCCCCACCGTCCGCCGTGAGGTCCTTCAGAAGATGGGGCGGCGCATCAGCGATCTGGAGTCGCTTTCCCAGAGCCATGATCGGCTGGCGTCGCTCAGCACCCTCGCCGCCGGACTGGCGCATGAACTTAATAATCCCGCCGCCGCCGCACGACGCGCCGCCGGGCAGCTGCGCGATGCCGTAGAACGCCTGCAGCCGGTGGACTGCGACCTGCGCCGACGCGCACTCGCCATGCTGCCCAAAAATTTCTTCGCCGACGTCCGGCGCGATGTCGCCGAGCGCGCCACGCTCGCCGCGCAATGGGACACACTGGCCCGCAGTGACCGCGAACAGGAACTGGCCGACGCGCTGGACGCACACGGCCTTGCCGACGCCTGGGAACTCGCGCCCGGCCTCACTGACGCCGGACTGGACGCCGTCTGGCTGGAATGGTTGGCCCCGCAGGTCCCCGCCGAGGTGCTGGGCGATGTGCTGGGCTGGCTCGACGCTTCCCTGGCCGCGCGAGGGCTGCTCGACGAGGTGGAGCAAAGCACCCGCCGCGTCTCCGAACTCGTGGAGGCCGTCAAAGCCTACTCGTTCATGGATCAGGCCCCGCAGCAGGACGTGGACATCCGCGACGGTCTGGAAAACACGCTCGCCGTGCTGGCCTACCGAATCAAAGCACAGAACGCGCGGGTCACCTGCGAATTCGCCCCTGGCCTGCCGCGCATTCCCGCCTACGGCAGCGAACTCAACCAGGTCTGGACCAATCTCATTGACAACGCGCTCGATGCCGTCGGCACCGGCGGCCAGGTCTGGATCTGCGTTTCCCGCGAACCCGAACGCATTCTCGTCGAGATCGGCGACAACGGCCCCGGCATCCCGCCGGAGATCCAGGGCCGCATCTTCGAGCCGTTCTACACCACGAAAGGCGTGGGGCAGGGGACCGGTCTCGGCCTGGATATGGCCTACCGGAGCATCGTCACGCGCCATCGTGGCGACGTGCGCGTGCTGTCCCAGCCGGGCGACACCCGCTTTCAGGTGCGTCTGCCCTTGACGGGAAGCGAGGCCGCCCGTGTCTGACTCTCACGATGCGGTGCTGTTCCCGACCCTCACCGCCGACGAGATGGAGTGCGTCCGGCGTTTCGGCCAGGAAGTAAGTTTAGACACGGGAGACGTGCTGTTCGGGGAAGGCGACCCGGAACACGATTTCTATGTCGTCCTCGCAGGACAACTGAAGATCAGTAAGATGGTCGCGGGAGGCGAGACCGTATTGCGTGTGCATCAGCCGGGCGAGTTCACCGGGGCTTTGTCCATGCTGTCCGGCGCGACCTCCATTGCGTCCGGGCGCGCAGCGGCCCCCAGCCGCCTGCTCCGTGTGGACGTGGACGCCTTCAAGGAGATGCTGACCGCCTGCCCGCCCGTCGCCGTCCATATTCTGACGGCGATGGCCCAGCGCGGCCCGGAAGCCGCCGTTCTGACTCAGCAGCGCGAAAAACTCGCCGCCCTGGGCAAACTCTCGGCGGGCCTGGCCCATGAACTTAATAATCCTGCCGCCGCCGCCCGCCGCGCCGCTGCCCAGCTCCGAGAAACGTTTGACAGCCTCCAGCCGCTCACTCTGACTCTCGGTGAACTGTGCCTGTCCCATGACCAGCGCGACTTTCTGCTGGACTTTGAACGCGCGCTGTTAAGCGCCGCCGCCACCCGCGCGCCTCTGGATCCGCTGGCCCAGAGCGACCGGGAGGACGCCCTGGCGTCGTGGCTGGAAGACCGCGCGTTTGCCGAATCCTGGGAACTCGCGCCGACCCTCGTAGATGCCGGGCTGGATGTCCCGCAGTTGGAACATCTCGCCGAACACGTCGAAGCGCCCTCCCTGCCTGCGGTCGTGTCCTGGCTCGCCAAGTCCCTGGCGGCCGCCGGACTGCTACGCGAGATCGAGGACAGCACGAGCCGGATCGCGCATCTGGTGAAGGCCGTGAAGTCTTATTCGTACATGGATCAGGCTCCGCAGCAGGAGATAGACGTTCACGAGGGGCTGGAAAACACGCTGACCATCCTCGGCCATAAACTCCGGCACGGCGTCACTGTGGTCCGGGAGTACGACCGTGACCTGCCCAAGATTCTCGCCTACGGCAGCGAACTCAATCAGGTCTGGACCAATCTCATTGACAACGCCGTGGACGCCATGAACGGCAAAGGCCGCCTGACGATTCACACGACCTGCGAGGGCGACGGCATCCTCGTCGAAATCGGCGACGACGGTCCCGGCATCCCGCCGGACGTGCAATCGCACTTGTTCGAGCCGTTCTTCACGACCAAAGGCGTCGGTCAGGGGACGGGTCTGGGATTGGACACGAGCCGCAAAATCGTGATAGACCACCATCACGGCGACATCCGCGCCGTCTCCCAGTCCGGCGACACCCGCTTCCAAGTCCGCCTTCCGCTGGCTCCCGCTACGAAAAGCGTCTAGGCCGCCCGCGCCACAATAAACGTCGGCGGCGCCTGTCTCTGTCCTTCCTTCAGGACGCAGATGCAGTCTTCGTCCAGCGCCGTCCCGGCCTGACGGTCCAAAATGGCGAAGACTTCCGATAACGGCAGTGCGCCCCGATAAGGCCGCTCCGCCGAGAGCGCGTCGTAAACGTCCGCCACCGCCAGGATGCGCATATCCAGGTCGAGTTGGGCCGCCGTGAGTCCTCGGAAGTACCCTTTGCCGTCGAGGCGCTCGTGGTGAGCGGCGGCGATTTCTGTCAGCCGCTCAAACCCGGTGATCCGCCCCAACACCTGCTGCGTGTGGTATGGGTGCTGCCTGATGCAGTCCCACTCGTCCTCGGTCGGCCTGCCCGGCTTGTCCAGGATCGTGTTGGGGACGGCCAGTTTGCCGACATCGTGGAGCAGGGCCGCGCGCCGCAGGGTCGTCAGCCGCTTGCCTTCAATGCCCAGCGCCTGCGCGATCTGCACGGCATAGCCGCAGACACGCGACGAGTGTTTGGCGGTGAACGACGATTTTGCGTCCACGATCTGCGCGAAGGCGTCACACACCGCGTCAATGCGCGCCTCGGTCGCCTGCTCCACCGATGCCCGGCATTCCAGCGTCCGCAGCGCTTCCTGCGGGTCATTTCGGACGGACTGCCAGAAGGCGGCGTCGTGGCGAAACGACTCGGCGACACACACCAATTCGGGATCAAACCATCTGCCGGATCGCCTGCGGAGGATTTGATAGGCCGTCTGCACATCGAACGTTCGGGCGAAGACTTCCAGTGTCTGAGACAGGCAGGCGATGCGTCCCAGAAGTGGGATTGCCTCGCCCCGGACGTGGCGCGGGGCGCCGCGTCCATCCCAGTGTTCATCCAGATGGCGGACACACGCGGCCACCTCCTCGCCCAGCCCGATTGCCAAAATGATCTGCGCCCCCCGATCACAGCGGGCTTCCATCAGCGCGTCCGATGTCTCCGCCTGGTGTGTCGCAATGTGAAGCATCCGGCGGGCGCGCGCCAACAGCGTGCCGTGGGGAAGCGTGTTCGCCGCCGCGTATCGGGCCGCTTCCATGAGATTGCTCCAATCGGCGACTTTGGACATCCGCTTGGCGGTCAGGTCGTCGCTCCCGAATATTTCGCACATCCGGGCGGCGTTGCTGGAACAGCCAGCGTCCTTCATGAGCAGCGCGTGGTAGAGGCTGCTGGACTGGGCATCCTCCATCCCCAGTTCTGCGGCAATGCGCATCCCGATCAGGCACGTTCGCTGGGCGTGGCCCATCGGCTGCCCGCCGGTCAAGTCGAGCGCGTAACTGAGCGATGAGAGGATGTCGGTCAGCGAAAATGTCGCGGCTTCCGATGACACGTCGTGCACGATGATAAACCCGATCTCACGCCGATGAATTTGGGGAACGGCGCTCTGCCAATAGTCATTATGCCAGATTGCCCGGAGAACTTCACAGAGACAATGTATGCCAAGACGACAACAGGTTGTATTGGAGTGCACTGTGACGGCAGAACGCCCGGCCTCCTCATAAAAGGGGGCCGGGCACGGTTGTGCGAGAGGTTACTTTGCCAGGTCGCTGAGGGCTTGGAATTCGTCATCACTCAACTGCACATTGGCGGCGGCGACGTTCTCTTCCAGATGGGCGACGCTCGACGTGCCGGGGATAGGCAGCATGACCGGGGAGCGCTTCAGCAGCCAGGCGAGGGCGAGCTGCGCGATGGTGGCGTCGTGCTGTTTGGCGGCTTCGTCAAGCGGGCCGCCGGGCCGGGCCAGGTCGCCGGATGCGACGGGGAACCAGGGGATGAAGCCGATATTGTTCTGCTCGCAGAACTCCAACTGCTTCTCGGACTGGCGGTTGGACAGATTGTACAGGTTCTGGATGGAGACGATGGGGACGATCTTCTGCGCGTCTTGCAGTTCCTCCACAGACACTTCACTCAGGCCGATGTGGCGAATTTTACCCTGGTCCTGAAGCTTCTTGAGGGCACCCAGCGACTCTTCGGCGGGTACTTTGGGGTCAATGCGGTGCAGTTGGTACAGGTCAATCGTGTCCACTTTGAGGCGGCGCAGGCTCATCTCTACGCACTGTGTCAGATACTCGGCGCGGCCCACGGGCGTCCACTGGTCCGGGCCTTGACGGGTCAGGCCGCCTTTGGTGGCGATCACGAGGCCGTCGGGGTAGGGGAACAGCGCGTCGGCGATCAAGTCCTCGGAGACGTAAGGGCCGTAAGAATCGGCAGTGTCAATAAAGTTGACGCCCAGTTCGATCAGGCGGCGCAGCACGGCGCGCGACTCATCGGGGTCCTGCGGCGGCCCCCAGATGCCTTTGCCGGTGATGCGCATCGCGCCGTAGCCCAGGCGATTGACGGTCAGCTCGCCGCCCAGAGTGAATGTGCCGGAAGCCGCCGCGTTCGGGGCTGTGGTGGTCGTCGTCATCGTGTGAAACTCCTTTTGTCGTGCCGTGGCTGCTTTGCAAGGCCACACAGTCCTCAACACAGAGGGCCGCGCTCAGTGTTCCCAAAAGAAGTCCGACATCAATCCGCCGTCTGCGGCTACTCGTTGGTCGTCTGGAGCGCGAACGTCGGGGCGGTGCCGCCCGCGACACCGAGCGGGGCGGTGCCGCCGGTCGGCTCGGTGACGAGCAGGGTGTACGCCTTGCCGGCGGTCAGGTTCAGACTCGCGGCCGGAATGATGACATGAGAGGTCCCGGTCGTGTTGACCTGAACGGACAGCGTCCCGGCGGTGAGGAGCTGGTAAGCGTTCGGCAGGAAATTGTTGCCCGTCACTTCATAAGTGACGTCGGTGAACGTGGTGTTGGGGACAGAGCCGTTCACGAGAACGTCCACCGGTCCGGCGTCCGGGGCCGCGTGCAGGATGCGGACCGCGACCTGACCCGAAGGAATCGCCGGCTTGGAGTCGTCGGAAATGACGTCCTGCAGGAACCGCGTGTCGGACGCCGCGACATCCGGGCGGCCGATCAGATAGGCCGTGTAGAACTGGTCGCTGTTGAGACTGAGGGAGTTGTTTTTTGACGTGATGGCCGTCGTCGAGGCGGTCGTCGTGTAGCTGAAAACCGAAGTGCCGGTCGCAATATACTGATAGGGACTGACCGAGAAATAAGTCTGGTCGCCGTAGGTGGAACTGCTGTTGACGAGGATGTTGACGGTGGCGGCGCCGGTCGCCGCATCCACGGCGCGAATCCGGGCCGCGCTGGTGTTCCCGGCGCCGCCGCCGCAGCCGACGAGTACGGAGACGGCGGCGAACGCCGCCGTGACCGCGCTAAGTGTCGTCGTGCGGCGTGTCTGGGAGAAAAGTGTGTTCATCAAATGCGTGTCTGTCCTTTTTGAGAATGTGGAATAGGTCTTAATTCGGTTTCTGAGACGAGGCCGCGCGTCGGGAAGCCAGGGCGGCGTCGGCAATGGCGTACACCCAGTCCACGGTGAGAACGATGATCAAGACCCAGGAAAGCCCGCTCAGGGGCGGCAGCCCGCCGCGCAGAGTGTGCAAGGTCGGTACGAACGCTTGGGACAGCAGCAGCAGTCCCAGAAAATAAACGACCGCCAGGATGATGCCCTTGACCGGCTCGCCGTTGACGTACTGCCCCAGGCCCGGAATAAACGCCGAGCCGAGCGCCGCCCATTGGCCGCTCTTGCGTCCCCCCTCGGACAACCGCATCAGCGAGGCGTCCGAGGCCGCGTAAGCGACTCCCATCGTCTTGATCCGCTCCCGCTCGGTGCGGCGGAGGGCGGCGCGGGCGAGTTTCGCTTCCGCCGTCGCGCGCCCCGGCTCCGCTTCCAGCGCCCGTTTCAAGAATTCCGTCGCGCCGTCAAAGTCATTTCTCGCCAACTTAATATCGGCGAGCAATTCCAAAGCGGCGGCGTCATTAGGACGCGCTTGCAGCAGTTCGCCGACGGACTTCTCGGCCTCGGCGGTCTGCCCGCGCCGGAACTGGATATTGGCGACAGTGAGCAGCCGCGCCGCCTGTTCTTCCTGGGCAAAGTCGCGGGGCGGCACGGGGCGGCGCGGCGGTTCAGGCGGCGAGGGCGGCATCCTCGGCCTCCGCGTCCGCCTCATCCGTTTCATCGTCCAGCGGCAGCATCGCAGGGCGCGCTTCCCCGGTCCAGAGTTTTTCCAGGCCGTAAAAGTTGCGTTGCTCCTCGGACATGATGTGGACGATCACATCGCCGTAATCGAGCAGCACCCAGGTCGCTTCGCTGTAGCCTTCGATTCGGTGCTGCCGGATGCCCTGCTTCTCCAGCGCCTCAATAATCCCATCCGCGACCGCGCGGATATGGATGTTGGAGGTCCCGGAGCAGATAATAAAAAAGTCGGCGATCAGCGTCTTGCCGCGCAGTTCCAGCGCCGTAATATAGTTGGCCTTTTTGTCTTCGGCGGCGGCCACGATGGCGTCGCGCTTTTCTTCCGATGTCAGGTTGGATGCTTTCAAAATCTCTTTCCTTGAAACGCGATGATCTTCAGTATACCCAACTGAGGGCTTAAAAGTTTGCGACGCCGCGCCAGACGAAGGCCACGGCCAGCGCGGCCATGATGACTGCCGCCGCCTGTGTCATCCGGCTGCGGAACGGCGCACTCGTCAATAATCCTCCAAAGAGACTGTTGCCGAACACGCCCAGCGTCAGCAGTCCGGGGACCGTCCCCAGGCCGAACAGCAGCATCAGCAGCGCGCCGGACAGGGGCCGCAGCGCGAACGTCCCGATCAAGGCCGTGTAGGTCAGGCCGCAGGGCAGCAGGCCGACGAACAAGCCGATCAGCAGCGGACGCAGCACGGAACGCGAACGGAGCGCGCGCAGGAACCCGCGCCTTAGCCGCCCGCCGCCCGCGCCCATCACATCCGGCTCCGGGATACGGAAGCCCGGCAGAATCCCCGCCAGCCCCAGCGCCAGTCCGAGCATCACGACGCCCGCCGTGATGCTGATTATGCCTTGCAGCGCCGCCCACCGATGCCCCAGTCCGCCGATGCAGCCGCCGACCAGCCCCAGCGCCGTCAGAGACGACAGTCGCCCGGCGTGAAACAGAACGTGCCGCTCCGGGTGCAAAAACCGGCGCGCGTCGCCTTTGTCGGGCAGGCCTGCGTAGGCCAGCACAAAGACCCCGCACATCCCGATACAGTGCGCGAAGCCCCCGACCAGACCATAACCGAGCGCCCCCCACAGGATCGCTGTCATAGCGCCTTGCGCTCAGAGGGCGACGCCTCCTGTGTCGGAGGACGCTTGAGACGGGCCGGCGGCGTGAGTTGAACCTGAATCAGCGGAACGGCGGCGGCTTTGGCGGGCTGAGATTTGGCAGACGCCTTGCGCCGCGCGGGACGGCTGCGGAACGCTAAAATCTGACCCCACAAGCGCCGCCCGATGTTCCACGCCGCCACGGCGACAATTGCAAAGGCTAAGATGGTTTGTGTATCGTGAGACATCGGCTTTGACTAGGCCCGAATTAATCCTGCAGGTGCGCGGCGACCAGGGACATCAATTCGCTCACCGTTTCGGCGTCAAAGGCCATTTTCGCGCCTGCCGCCCGGAACAGTTCCGGCAGGGGGCGGGTATTGCCCAATGCGAGCGCGTCTCGATACGCGCGCAGCGCAGAACCCTGGTTCGCGAGCGCATTGCGCCAGACTTGCAGCGCGCCAAGCTGGGCGATGCCGTACTCGACATAGTAAAATGGGTACTGGTAAAGGTGGACCTTGCGGTGCCAGCCTGTTCGCCGCTCCCTTTCCAATCCCCGATAGTCAATGTCCGGCAGGAAGCGCATCCAAAGCGCGTCCCACTGCGCGTCCATCTGGGCGGCGGTGACATCGGGCGGCGCGTCCGTATACACCCAGTGTTGGAACCCGTCCACAACGGCCATATAGGGCAGAAACTGAATCACGTGTTCCAGATGATCGGTGCGCGCCCGCTCGGCGTCTTCGGGCGAATAAAAGCCGCCGCGCTCCTCTTCCAGATACGGCGCGGCGAGCAGTTCCATCCCCATGGACGCCACTTCCGCGAATTCCGCCGGGGCGCCGACGCTCCAGACGAGTTTTTGTCGCGCGCTCGACGCCAGATCGTGGAAGGCGTGGCCGCCTTCGTGGAGCAGAGTCTGCACGTCGTCGTGCGTGCCGACGGCGTTCATAAAGATATACGGCAGGCGGGACTGGGGAAAGAACGAGCAAAAGCCGCCCGGCGCTTTGTTGCGCCGCGACCCCAGATCCAGAAACCCGGCGCGCAGCCGAGCATACTGCGCGCCCAGTTCCGGGGCAACATGAGCAAAAATGCGCTCGCCTCCTTCTTCCAGCGCGGCGACAGTGGTAAACGGACGCAGGGGCGGGCGCGCGAGTGGGTCTGCGGACACGTCCCAGGGGCGCAGCGTGTCCAGCCCCATCTGTCTGCGCTGCCGCTCGCGGCGCGCGGCGGCCAGCGGCACGACGGCGGACTCGATGGCGCGGCCAAAGGCAAGGCTGTCTTCGGGCGTGTAATCAAACCGCTGCAGTTCCTGCCAGCGGAACGCCCGATAATTGGGCAATCCCGCGTTTTCGGCCAGTTGCCGTCGCAGGTCAAGCAGATTCTGGAACAGCGTGTCTAATTCGCCTCGGTCTTCCAGCCAGCGCGTCTGCATTGCCCGCCAGGCGGCCTCGCGCGTGTCCCGCTGGGGTTCCAGCAGGGCTTGTGCGGCTTCGTCCAGCGTCTGCTCCCGCCCATCCAGCGTGACTGTCATCGCCCCCACGATCTTGTCATACTCCGAAGCGGTCGCGGCCATTTTGGCTTGCAGCGGCACATTGGCCTCGCGGAACAAGTCGGCTTCACTGCGGAGGCGTCGCAGCAAATGGGCTTCTTCGTCGCCGGGCGTGTAATCCGGCACGGCCAGCAGCTTCACCTTCAGCGCCTGCGCCGCCACTTCCAATTTCGGGCCGATCTCCTGCACGAAATACAGGTATGTGGTTTCGGCCTCGGCATCCGCCGTGTTTTCGGACTTGGCGCGCTCGGCCCCATGCAGAGCCTCGCTCAAGACGCGCTCCAGGTCGCTCCACCGTTCCAGCCAGCCGGGAACGCGTTCGGCGGGCAGTTCTTCGGATTGCAGCGCCTCAAAATGCGGCGCAATCGTGTTCCAATCGCGCGGGTTAATTGTATCCAATGAGTTCATTCCGTTGTAGACTTGAGCGCGGGAAGTAGGTCGGCGACTTGGACTGTGGCTTCCGGCGCGGCAAGCGGATTGATTGCCTGATTGTCGGCGAGTATCTGGGTCAGCGCGTAGCCGTCGGGCGTCGGCTGCCGATAAACTTCCAGTTTCCGGGCCTTGACGTTGATGATCCAGTATTCCCCAATGCCCGCGCGCGCATAAACCAAGCCTTTGACGCTGCGATCTGTATTCAAAGTGCTGTCTGACACTTCTACCATAAGACGCACGTTCTCCGGGCCGGGTTCCACATCTACGTATTCATCTAATGACTTATCCAGCACGGCTGTATCTGGCTCAGGTTGATTGTAAAGGTTTACAGACAGCGTCCCTTGCGATTGCACAAATTCAAAACCGAAAATTGTGCTGAGCAAGTAAAACAAACGGCTGATAATCAGAATGTGTTTACGGCCCTGTCCCATTTTTTCAACAATCTCTCCCTCAATCAGTTCATAATGCTTATTTGGGTCAAGATGGCCCTGTTCCAGCAGGCGGCGGACATCGTCGCGCGTCCAACGCTTGCGCGGCAGTTGGGCGCTGTCGGGGAGAATAATGGGAGACAGTTCTGAGGTTACGGGTTCGGCAAGAGCAGTCACAGTGTCCTCCTAACGCGCGCCCCAGCCGAGGGCGAGGCCGACGTGATACACTAAAAATGTTACGCCCCAGGCGAGGGCGGTCATGTAGCCGGTCATAAACAGCGGCCAAGTCCAGCCGTTGGTTTCGCGTTTGACGACGGCGACCGTGGACAGGCACTGCATGGCAAGCACATAATACACCATCACGCAGACGGCAAGCAAGGGCGAGAAGAACGGGTCAGCGCGCAATTTGTCTTTCAGCGACGCCGTCACGGCGTCCGGGTCGCTGTTGCGGTCGGCGACGCTGTAAATCGTTCCCATAGAAGACACGAAGACTTCACGGGCCACGAACGACGAGACCAGGCTGACCCCGATGCGCCAGTCAAAACCCAGAGGCCGGATGACCGGCTCCAGCGCATATCCCGCCCGTCCGGCGAACGAATGGGCCAGCTGCTGCCGGCCGACCTGATAGCGCAATGTGTCCAGCGTCGTCGCATCGGCGTGGGCCGACTGTGCCTCTGCGTAGTGCTGCATCACGGGCGCATTGGGAGACAGTTTCGGGTAGGTGCTGAGGAACCAGAGCAGGATGCTGACGCTGAGAATCAACGTCCCGGCGCGGCGCAGGAACAGGTACGCGCGTTCCAGCATGATCATCAGGACGGAGCGCCAGGACGGACGGTGGTACGGCGGCATCTCCAAAAAGAAGACCGGTGGCTGGCCCTTGAGCAGCGTCTTCTTGAACAGCCAGGCCATGCCGAACGCTGCGAACATCCCCAGAAAATACATCGTCAGCATGGTCAGGCCGGGCAGCGTGAATATGCCCAATACGCGATGGTTGGGGATGAACGCGGCGATCATCAGCGTGTAGACGGGAATCCGCGCCGAGCAGGACATCAGGGGCGCGACGAGAATTGTCACCAGTCGGGATTTACGGTCGTCAATCGTCCGGGTCGCCATGATGCCGGGGATGGCGCAGGCGAACGACGACAGCAGGGGGATGAACGACTTGCCGTGCAGGCCCACTTTGGACATGATCTTGTCCATCAGAAAGGCCGCCCGCGCCATGTAGCCCGTGTCTTCGAGCAGGGCGATAAAGAAGAACAGCAGCAGAATCTGCGGCAGGAACGTGATCGTCGTCCCGACCCCGGCGATGATGCCGTTCACGAGCAAGTCCTGCAAGTCACCGGGCGGCATATGGGCCGTGATATACGCCTGCAAAGCACCGACCCCATGCCCAATCGCGTTCATCGGGATATTGGCCCAGGAAAAGATCGTCTGGAAGACCAATGCCATCACGCCGAAAAAGATGACGTAGCCCCAGACCGGGTGCATCAGGACCCGGTCGATCCGGTCCGTTCCCGTCGCCTTGCGTCGGCCAGATGGCTTGCGTAGAACGTCGTCACAGACCTGCCGGGACCAGGCGTAGCGCCCTTCCACCACGGCGGCGGGAAAGTCCAGCCCGGCGGCGGCGAATTTGGCTTGGTCTTTGCCCACGTGCTGCAAGATCGGCCCGGACCAGCGGCCTTCTTCTTCGGGCCGCAACTGCTTTTCCATCAGAAGGCCGACGGCTTCGGCGACGCTTTGGGCGGCGGGCGTTCCGTGCTGCGCCTGCAGCATTCCCGCAAGTTCGGTCACTTCTTCCTCGGCGAGCGGGGGCAGCGGCCAGTCGCGGCGGGGCGGGGGCGGCGTCTGCGGCAGGCGCTGGATGGCGTCGCGCAGTTCATTCAAACCAAGTTTTTCGTCGGCGATGACGACCTTCACCGGGACGCCCAGGCGCTTTTCCAGCGCGGCTGCGTCCACGGTCTGCCCGGTACGCGCGGCGATGTCGGTCATCGTCAGCGCAATCACCGTCGGCAGGCCAAGATCAAGCAGTTGGGAGGTGAGATAAAGATTGCGCTCCAAATTGGAGGCGTCCACGACATGGACGATGCCGACCGGCTGCGTGACATCCGTGCGGTGTCCCATCAGCACGTCGCGCGCGATGGCTTCGTCGGGAGAGCGAGGCGTCAGGGAGTACAGGCCCGGCAGGTCAATCAGTTGGGAGTGCGTGCCGTCGGCGAACTGCAGGCGGCCTTCCTTCTTCTCGACGGTGACGCCGGGATAGTTGCCGACCTTCTGGCGCAAACCAGTCAGAGCGTTGAAGACAGTGGTTTTGCCGCAGTTGGGGTTGCCGACAAGGGCGAAGAGCGGCGTTTTGACCACGCCCGACTTTGGACGCTGCGGGGCTGAAGACAGGGCAGAGGCGCTCATCACTCACCTGATTCAAGATCATCAATTTCAGGCGGACAGCGGCGCACCCAAACGGCATCGGCCTCACGACGGCGCAGGGACAACTGGTAGCCGCGCACCCGCACGGTCATCGGGTCGCCGAGCGGGGCGACCCGGATAAACTCGATCTCCGAGCCGGGCGTAAACCCCATTTCCAGCAGGTGCTGCCGGGCATCGCAGTCGGTGCAGATGGAGAGGATATGGCCGTAGTCGCCGGGCTGCATCTGGCTGAGAGCCATCTCGATATGGCCCGTCTCGTCCGGTTCGCCAAGCGACATCGGCAAGGGCCGGGACGTCTGAAAGCGGCGTCGCAGGGCGGCAAAGCGGGTTCCCCCGGCGGGGCGATCTCGGTGAGTCAAAAGAATGCTTCCCATGTCTCCCTCGTGTCTCCGACTGAATCAGTCGGAGACTTCATAGCCGTATTATAGCACCTGGCGAATCCGATGTCAACACTGTTCCGCGCGTTTGCACCATATTTCACAATCGCTCTGCTACTTGACAAACTTTCTTCGCCTCGGTATACTATACTCCGTTGCACAGAACGTGCCAATATAATGCGCCCGTAGCTCAGTGGATTAGAGCACCAGCTTGCGGAGCTGGGGGTCGCAGGTTCGAATCCTGCCGGGCGCGCTCCCCACGAAAGCCACCTTGACCGGGTGGCTTTTTGCTTTAGACTGGTCCGTGTCCGACGCTTTGCCCCAAACAACCAGCTTACGCGCCAAGATGCTCCTCGTCCACGAGCGATTGTGTGCCGCCTACGAGTGTCCTATCCCGTACTTCCACGCTCTCGATCCCCTGAGCGAACTCGTCTCGTCTCTGCTGTCCCATCGTACCAAGAACGCCGACTCAGGCCGCGCCTTCGGTGAATTGCGCCGCCGTTTCCCTGCTTGGCAAGCCGTTTGTGACGCACCGACAGCAGAAATTGAAGCCGCCATCGCCGCCTGCACCTGGCCGGAGCAGAAAGCCCCGCGCGTTCAGCAGGTCCTGCGCCTCATCGCCGAGCGACGCGGCGAGTTGTCGCTGGACTTTCTAGGAGACCTTTCCGTGGCCGAAGCGCGCGCCTGGCTGGAAGCCTTGCCCGGCGTCGGCCCCAAGACCAGTGCCGCCGTGCTGTCCTTCAGCCGCCTGCGCAAAGCCGCCCTGCCCGTAGACAGCCACCATCACCGCGTCGCCGCCCGCCTGGGCCTGATTCCGCCCAATGTAGATGTCGGCCCCGCCCACGCCCTGCTGGAAGCCCTGCTGCCGCCCGATTGGACCCCGCAGCAAGTCTACGACAACCACGAAATCTTCATGCTGCACGGCCAGCGCTGCTGCTTCTTTCGCAATCCCGCCTGCCCCCGCTGCCCCGTTCTCAACCTGTGCGACTACGGCCAGTCGCGGCAAATCACCTAACCCGACCTTACGCACACCTTACGCACAACCGGCGCATAGACGACACAAAACGCGCAAATCCCCCGAAAAGAGGCCCGCGCGCAGGAACCCTTCACCCCCCAAAGCCGTTTAACTATCATGCGAAAGACACTGCAACACCTTTTCCAAGCCCTGCCCGCCCTGCTGCCGCTCCTGCTGCTCACGGTTGCCCCGCCCGCCGCCGCCCAAGTCAATATGCTCACGCAGCACAACGACAACAGCCGCACCGGGGCCAACCTTAATGAACACATTCTCAACACGTCCAACGTCAACCCCAGCACCTTCGGCAAACTCTTCACCCGCCCCGCCGACGGCCAGATTTACGCCCAGCCGCTTGTCGCCTGCGCTCTCAACTTTCCCGGCAAAATCAAGCGCAACGTCGTTTACATCGCCACCGAACACAACAGCGTCTACGCCTACGATGCCGACGACCCCAACGCCACCACCCCCCTGTGGCACGTCAACCTCGGACCCTCCTCGCCCTACACGGACTTTTACAAGACCCAGTGGACCGACATGAACGAGGAGGTCGGCATCACCTCCACGCCCGTCATTGACCCCAAAACCCAAACGATCTATGTGGAGGCCAAGACCAAAGAACACGGCGCGTACATCCAGCGCCTGCACGCACTGGATTTGATCACCGGCAAAGAAAAGTTCGGCGGCCCCGTCACCATCACAGCCCAGGTCAAGGGAACAGGTCTGGACGCCGTCAACGGCGTCGTCTCCTTCAACCCGTACACGCAATTGCAGCGGCCCGGATTATTGCTCTCCAACGGCATCGTCTACCTCGGCTTCGGCTCCCACGCCGACACGCAGCCGTTCCACGGCTGGCTGCTCGGCTACGATGCCCGCACCCTCAAGCAGAACTTTGTCTTCTGCACGACCCCCAACGGCAGCGAAGGAGCCATCTGGCAGGCCGGCCAGGGCCTCGCCGCAGACGCCGGCGGCTACGTCTACGCCGCCATCGGCAACGGCGACGCCGACATTCAGACCGGCGGCCAAAATTACGGCGAGTGCATCTTGAAGATTGACCCGACCGCCAAAGGCAATCCCGTTACCGACTGGTTCCTGCCGTTCAACTTCGCCGACCTCAACAACGGCGACAGCGACCTCGGCGCGTCCGGCCCCATTTTATTGCCCGGAACCAACACCCTTGTTCAAGGCAGCAAGGAAGGCGTCATCTACGTCGCCCAGCGCAACAACCTGGGCCATTTCCACACCGCCGACGACAGCGGCGTTCTGCAAAACTTCCCCGGCGGCAACGGCCACATCCACGGCGCACCCATCGTCTGGATGACTCCCAAAAATGAGCGTATCATCTACGTTTGGAGCGAAAACGACAACCTGAAAACGTACAAATGGGACGGCAGCCAGTTTCAGCCCTATGTCATCGGCCCTTCGCGCCTGCCTTATGGAATGCCCGGCGGCTTTCTGACCCTTTCCGCCGACGGCAGCAAGCCGGGAACAGGCATCATCTGGGCCAACCGTCCTTACGACGCCAACGCCAACTGGAACACCGTCCCCGGCCTCCTGCAAGCCTTTGACGCTTCCGACCCCTCCAAAGAACTGTGGAACAGCAAAATGAACGCCGCCCGCGACGACTTCGGCAACTTCGCCAAGTTCAACCCGCCCACCGTCGTCAATGGCAAAGTGTATCTGGCGACCTTCTCCAAACAATTAGCGGTCTTCGGCCTCCTGCCCAAGACCGCCCAGGCGGCGGCCAAA
>CAZZVX010000038.1:0-1992 GCA_964657535.1 Armatimonadota bacterium
CGGCATCGCCCTGTTGATCGCCTCGACCCAGGTCAAAGATTTTCTTGGGCTGACGACGCCCGCCGTGCCGAGCGATTTCGTGGGACGCATGAGAGTCCTGCTGGCGCACGTCGGCACGGCGGACTGGCCCACACTCATTATCGCCGTGGCTTCTCTGGCTGTGATCCTCCTGCTGCCCCGCTTCACCAAGAAGGTGCCTGGCTCCATCGTGGCCCTGCTCCTGGGAACTGCCGTGACCGCCGTTCTTCACCTGCACGTCGCGACCATCGGCACCAAGTTCGGGGGTATCCCCACGGGCCTGCCGCCCTTTGCGGTCCCGCATTTTCGGGCCGACTTGATTCTGCCCCTGCTGCCCTCCGCGCTGACGGTGGCCCTCCTCGCCGCAGTGGAAAGCCTGTTGTCGGCGGTGGTGGCGGACGGCATGACCGGCGACAAGCACAACTCCAACCTCGAACTCGTCGCGCAGGGGATCGCGAACCTCGTCTCCCCGCTGTTCGGCGGCATTCCTGCGACGGGGGCCATCGCCCGTACTGCAACCAACATCCGCGCAGGCGCAAAAACGCCCGTCGCAGGGATGATTCATGCACTTGTTCTTCTGCTGATCCTGCTGGTCGCCGCGCCGCTGGCCCACTTTATCCCGCTGGCGACCCTGGCGGCGGTGCTGTTCGTCGTGGCCTACAACATGGGTGAGTGGAGAGAAATCGGTACGATCCTGCGCCTCTCTAAAGCGGACATCGCTGTGTGGATCGTTACTTTTGCGCTGACCGTGCTGGCCGACCTGACCGTGGCCGTGGAAGTCGGCATCGTGCTGGCCGCGCTTCTTTACATCTATCGCGTTTCCCAGACAACCACGGTGTCCACTGTGACCGACGAGTACATCGAGGACGGGCGCGCCCATATTCTTCAGGATAAGCAGGTGCCGTCCTATGTCTCGATCCTCCGCATCCACGGTCCGTTTCTGTTCGGCACGACGGACAAACTCGGCGAGGAAACTTCTGACCTCAGCGGTCTGGGCGAGGTCGTCATCCTGCGGCTGCGGAACATGACTGCCATCGACGCCACGGGTCTGCACGCCCTGGAAGGACTGGCGGGGCGGCTACGGGCATCGGGGCGAACCCTCCTGCTTTGCGGCGCACGCGACCAGCCTGCGAAACTGTTGGAACAGTCAGCGTTCGTGAACCATTTCGGTCGTGAGAACATCCTGCTGAGTGTAGACGCCGCCCTGCTCCGTGCGCGGCAGGTGGGTGAGGATTTCGGCGGTGTGGGCCAGGAAGTCGCCAGAGAATACCTGGAACACGCACCCGTATAGAAACCCATGCAGATATCCGTTACAGTTCAATGCCAGAAAAACGAAAGGCCGCGCAGGAACAAAATCCTGCGCGGCTATTCATTGCGATAGCCCCACAATGGGGTGACTTTTAGAGCGGGTCGAGACACCTGTCAGGAACTACGCGCCCGTGCGGCTTGAAGTGGCTGTCGTCCACCCAAGGCGAAAGCGGCGAGCGCAGCGCCATAGGGCTGGGTTCCAGAACGCCTTCTCTTTGGGCGCGATGTCTCCGGTCGCGGCAGGAATAGGACGTTCCGGTAGCACGACACGCTCATCTCAAGCCTTCGGGTGGGAGAAGCGGTCTCAGCAACCTACGGGCGAGGAAGGCTGCGCCTATCGGTGTGGCGCAACTGCCAGGACAACTGAAAGCTTACGGCTAATTCTGTTGCAGGCAAGACGATCACCGCTTTATGAAGAGTTAGGGGCTATAATATCTTATCTGACGTTGTCCGCACGATGTCAAGACGGCGTCGTGTCTTTTGACTGTTTGACAAAAGGCAGCGGTCAGTGATGAATGAATGATAAGTTTGGTCAATCTTCTCTGAATGCTGGCGTCCATGTAACTGGTTTTTTCAGGTCCGTGTTCGCAGTCGTTTTGGAGGTGCAGCGGAGCCAGCCGGAAGACAACGCAGAAAGCAGGGGTTCAGCCATGCCCGATCCTTCCC
>CAZZVX010000038.1:2002-19185 GCA_964657535.1 Armatimonadota bacterium
CCTTCCCATCATGCGCCATCCGCTTTGGAGGCGGCGCAGTCCGCCCAAGCCTCGGCGGAGAGCGTCGCGGACGCCCTGACGGTCTCGGAACGGCAGTACCGACGCCTGTTCGAGGCGGCCCGCGACGGCATCCTGCTCCTCGACAGCGACCAGGGCCGGATCACCGACGCCAATCCCTTCATGACGGAACTTCTGGGCTACTCCCACGCCGAACTGCTGGGCAAGGAGCTCTGGGAGATCGGACTTCTCCAGGATAAGGACGCAAGCCAGGAGGCTTTCCGGCGGCTGCAGCGCGATGACCACATCCGCTACGAGGACCTGCCGCTCCAGAACCGGCGGGGTGAGCGCCGTGAGGTGGAGTTCGTAAGCAACCTGTACCGCGAGAACGGACACACGGTCATCCAGTGCAACATCCGCGACATCACCGAGCGAAAGCGCGTAGCAGCGGAACTCGTCGTTGCCACTGCCAAACACGCGCATCAGGACGCCGTGCTGGAAGAGCGCACCCGCCTGGCGCGGGAGATCCATGACACGCTGGCGCAAGGGTTCGCTGGGATCACCACGCAGTTGGAAGCGGCGGAGGCGGCGCTGGCGAACGTACCCCCATCGGCCTCACCCGACAGTCTTGCCGCCTCCCAAGACCAAGTCGCTGCCTACCAGGCGCAACTGAGCAAGGTCCAGGCCCGTATCGGCAAGGCGCGTGACCTGGCCCGCGAGAGCTTGACCGAGGCAAGGCGGTCCGTCGCGGCACTGCGGTCACCGGCTCTGGAGGCGACCCCCTTGAGCGAGGCCCTCGCACGTTTCCTCACGCAGCGTGTTCTGAACACGGAGGCAAAGAGCCGTTATGTGCTGGAAGGCGTCCCTCACGCGCTGCCCGCCAATGTCGAGCATTATCTGCTGCGGATCGGTCAGGAGGCCATCACGAACGCCGTGGAACACGCGCAGGCCGAGGAGATCGACGTGGTGTTGTCTTTTGAGCCGGGGCGAGTGCGACTGCGCGTGCACGACGACGGGCGGGGATTCGACCTTCATCGTCCTGGCGCCGGGCGATTCGGAATCATCGGCATGCGGGAGCGAGCGGAGAAAGCCCAGGGACAGCTGACCATCATCAGCCATCAGGGGAAAGGGACGCAGGTAGACCTGATCGTGCCGATCCCCCAGGAGTCGCTCACAGACTGATGCAAAGGCCATCAGACAGGATGAACGCTCACACGCCCCACATGGAAAATGACGCTATGCTCACTGACAAGACTGCGGCACCCGCCGACGAAGGTGTGACTCCCGGCGCGAGCAGAATCCGCATCCTGATCGCGGACGACCATCCGGTCGTGCGCGACGGCCTGGCCGGGGTGATCGAGGAGCAGGACGACATGGCCGTGGTCGGGCAGGCCGCCACAGGTACTGAGGCGCTCGCCCTCTACGGAGAGCAGTGCCCGGATGTGACTCTGATGGACCTGCGTATGCCGGGGATGAACGGCGTGGAGGCCATCACCGCGATCCGGCAGCAGGCCCCGGCGGCGCGCGTGATCATCCTAAGTACCTACGACGCCGAGGAGGACATCTACCGCGCCCTGCAGGCGGGGGCCAAAGCCTACTTGCTTAAGGATGTCGGTCGGCAGGTCCTACTGGAGACCATCCGCGCCGTCCACGCCGGCCAGACTCCGGTTTCCCCGGAGGTGGGGGCGAAAATGGCCGGCCGGATCGGCTACGAGCAACTCAGCGACCGGGAACTGGAAGTGCTGCGTCTCCTGGTCAGAGGCATGAGCAACCAGGAGATCGCCGGGGCGCTCTTCATCGCGGAGAGCACGGTCAAGTTCCACGTCAACCATATCCTCGGCAAACTGAACGCCGCTGACCGCACGCAGGCGGTCATCACGGCGCTCAAACGCGGTCTTGCCACCTTGCAGTAGTGAACGCCCATCTCTGGCCCTATCGCTGTCGGCGGACCCACCCCGGATAACGATTGGTGAACACGATCCCAAAGACCGTGCCGATGTAGGGCAGGGCCGGGAGCCATGCCCCTGTGCGCCCGGACAACCCACCCGGATTCAAGCCAATCGCAGCGGCGAGAGCGGCATTGACGGCGAAAATCGTACCCCACACGACCGTAATCACGACATTCACCCGGCGGAAGCCGGGGTTGTCCCAATACTCTGCAGGCACCGCCTCACGCGCGTACTGGGCCGTGAACGGAGACCCAGCCAGCAGCGACCCCCAGGCGACCAATGCGAACGTGCTCCAGGCCAGCACGGAGTTGTTTTTCAGGAACACCGACGAGTGCAAGACAAGTGTCGCGTCGGCCCCGGCGGAAAAGAACAGCAGGGTGACCCCGTCGAGTATCTTTACGCGCCGCGCCCGCCACTGGGGGACGACCTGGCAGAGAGAGGCGATCATTCCGCCGGCGTAGGCCGCTGCCCCATGACCGGTCGCGGCCAGGAGCCCGTAGACGATCCAGGGTCCGAAATCGGACAGCACTGACCGGGCCGTGAAAGCGGGGGTGATTTTCATAGTCTGTCCAGGCTCCGTATCGTCGCTCCTCATCTCACCGACGCCAGACGGAAGTCTTGTTGTGACTGACTTCAGCCCCGTTTTGTCTCAGGTTGCGGTGCCTGTTCCATCACCACCAGGCGGCGAACAATCAGTTCGTCTATTTCCAGTGAACGGATGCGAAATGTGCCGACGGCAAGCCGCCCGATAGCCACTGCCCCGACCGCCAACGCGCCGATAGACACTACACCCACGGCAAACGCCCCGACGGCCAACGCCCCCGCCGAGGCGGCGCCGACAGAGCGTGTGTCCGCCTGCGGTTCTTCCAAATCATCCGGCATGGAGTCGTTCCCCTGCAATATCGCGAGACACTGACGTCTTCGCATCGCCTGCCCGCACTTGCCCTCTGCCCATTCACCGCGCTCAAGCATCAGCCGACGGGTCCGCATGAGAGAATGAAAGAGAGGAGTCATCCCATCGCTTGTGACTAACCCAATTTTACCAGGCAGGCGATTGGGCGTCAACCGCCTAGGGTTGGGGAAATAACTGACCTTGAGGACGGCCTATGGGCTGTCCTTTTGTCGAGTTGAAAGCCGAACCCCAGACGGGCGACAGGACAGACGCCACCTTCCATACTGTATGTGCATCCATAGAGGAATGAAGATCGATTTTCACCATGACAGAAGCGCCAGATGTGGGACCGAAATCACAAATCGTAACGCTGGCCCCGCCGGTCGGTGAGCGTGATCACGCCCAGGGACCCGCCACGGCGGCCATCACCCTCGTCGAGTACGGCGACTACCAGGACCCGCAGTGCGCCGACGCCCAGCCCAGGATCAAAGCTCTTCAAGACCGAATGGGGGACCGGCTACGTCTGGTGTTCCGGCACTTCCCGGCGACCGGCCACTACCCGCACGCCGCCGAAGCGGCGGAGGCGGCGGGGCTGCAGGATCGGTTTTGGGCGATGCACGACACGCTCTTTGCGCACCAATCGGCCCTCGGCAATGGTCACTTGGTCGAATACGCGCACGACCTGGGCCTGGACATCAGCCGGTTCCTGCGGGATATGACCGGGCATGTGTCCGCCGAGCGCCTGCACGCGGATCGGGCCAGCGGCGCGCAGAGCGGCGTCCGGGACACGCCCGCGTTCTTCGTCAACGGAGTCCGGCAGCCTGGTCTTTGGGACGAGGCCGCCTTCTGGGCGGCTCTCGAAACGGCCTGTGCAGAATATCTGAGCGGCGGGTGATGGGAGGAGAGGGCATATGTTCAGCAGCATCTTACTTGCGTCGGACGGGTCGGAGTGCGCGCGCCGGGCGGCAGCCGTCGCCGCCGCGTTCGCCAACAAGTTCGGCGCTCGCCTGACGATCATCAACGTCTTCCACCCCGCGACCCTGTTTGCGCCTTACGGGAAGCCGCACGACCTGTTTGAATTCGGCTTCATCGAGAAACAGCAGGACAAGGCCCTAGAGGCCGTCTGCCGCATCGCCGATGGGAGCGACGTCGCCTACCAGGCACGCCGGGAAAACGGCCAGCCGGCCGAAGAGATCGTGCGCGTCGCCGCCGAAGAAACGTGTGACCTCATCGTGATGGGCAGCCGGGGTTTGGGAGATGTCGGATCTCTGCTGCTCGGCAGCGTCTCGAACGCCGTCCTGCACCACGCCCACTGCCCGGTCCTGATTGTGCGAGAGGCCGGGGGAACGGCCGCAGGGAAAGAAGCGGCTGCCGAGGACACGTTTTCCAACATCCTGCTGGCGTCGGACGGGTCCGAGTGCGCGCTCAAAGCCGCCGAATTCGCCGGCGCGCTCGCAGGTAAGTTCGGCGCTCGCCTGACGATCATCAACGTCTTCCACCCGCCGCTCTACATCGCGCCCGATGGGGTGCCGGGCGGCTGGGAACCGAATGTCAGCGACATCGGCGACGACCAGGACGCCGCCGTCTGCTGCGCGGGCCGCGTCGTGGATGCTCAGAATGTGCCATATCTCCGCTGCAAGGAGATCGGGATTCCTGCCGCCGAGATCGTCCGTGTGGCCGAGGAAGAGGGCTGTGACCTGATCGTGCTGGGTAGCCGGGGCCTGAGCGGCATGAAGGCGTTCCTGCTGGGCAGCGTCTCCGACGGCGTGGTTCACCATGCCCACTGCCCCACGCTGATCGTGAAGTGACGTGAAGTGATCCGCCTGACCGTGAAGGGGCCGGAAAGGACAGTCCGATGACACAGCACAAACACAACAGGGCCGACGCCCGGATCCACGCGGGCGTGCGCCAGGAATTGCCCTGGGAGAGACGCGTGGATGAGGCCGAAGTGAAGGTGGCCCAGGGGCCTGGAATACGAGCCGTCGTGAATGGCCTCCGGTCTTGTAATCCTGTCTTTGTGTGCTTCCCGGAACAGAATGGTGCCGCAACGACAGACGACATGGAGACAGCAGAAGGCGTTCCGAGAGGCGAACGCCGGACCATGTGCGACGGCCCCGGCTGCCGCGCCGAGTCGGTGCAGGTCGACGGATGGCTCTTCGTGGGTCGTGGCGGGGAGCGCCGTCACTACTGCCGCGCGTGTCTGGTGTCATACCTGGACGGGCTTCGCGGGCCGTCGGCATCATAGACCCGTAGGCCCTGAGTGCATCGCCGGGCCGAGGCCATGCGAACGGCACGATTGCCGTCGCTGAGAGAAGAAAGCCGATCCTATGGACGCAACCGCAATCGCGGACCGTACCCATTTCGCCGCGCTGATCATGTTCCATTACCTGTTCCCGCCCGTGACCATCGGGCTGGGGGTGCTGATCGCCGTGCTCAAGGTGATGCAGCTGCGTCGCGGCGAGGGCTACGACGGTCTGCACGCACGGGCGGCCCGGTTCTGGGGCAGGCTGTTCCTGCTGAACTACGGGGCCGGCGTGGCGACCGGAGTGCCGATGGAGTTCCAGTTCGGCACCAACTGGGCGCGCTTCTCCACCATCTCCGGGGGCATCATCGGTCAGGGACTGATGATGGAGGGCCTGTTCGCGTTCTTCCTGGAGTCGGCGTTCCTGGCGGTCTTCCTCTTCGGGGAGCGGCGCGTCACCCCGAAGGTCCATACGCTCTCCGCCATTTTGGTCTCGCTCGGCTCGATCATCTCGGCCTATTTTATCACGGCGACGGACGCCTGGATGCAGCACCCGGTTGGCTTCGCGCCGGGACCGGGCGGCGTCCTGCGCCTGACCAGCCTGACCGCCGTACTCACCAACCCCTTCGAGGTCTGGGAGTACCTGCACACGGTCAACGGCGCGTTCGTTCACGGGGCGCTCGTCATGGGCGCTCTGGGGGCCTACTACCTGCTCGCCCGGAAGCACACGGAGTTCGCCCGCGTCACACTTGCCATCAGCCTGGTCTTCGGCCTGATCTTCTCCTTAACGCAGGTCTTCCCCACGGGGGCCAAGAACGGCGAGATGATCGTCAAATACCAGCCGACCACTCTGGCGGCCATGGAAGGGCAGTTCAAGAGCGAGCCGGGAGCGCCGCTGGCGATCATCGGTATGCCTGATACCCAGAAAGGAAACCTGCTGGACCCGGTCGAAGTCCCCGGCCTGCTGTCCTACCTTGCCTACGGCAACGCCAAAGCGCCCGTCAAAGGCCTGAACGACATCCCGCGCGGCCTGTGGCCGCCCGTCGAAATCGTCTACTACGCCTACCACATCATGATCTCGTTGGGCGGCTACTTCATCGCGCTGACGGCCCTGGGCGTGTTCCTGCTGTGGCGGCGGAAACTCGAAGCGGCGCGCTGGTACCTGTGGGCGTTGATGCTCTCGCTGCCGCTGCCTTACATCGCCAACGAGGCCGGCTGGGTGGTGACGTGCGTCGGCCGCCAGCCCTGGATCATATACGGCGTCCTGCGGACGGCCCAGGGGTACTCGCCGAACGTCTCGTCCGGCGAGGTCATCTTCACCCTCCTCGGCTTCACCGGCATCTACATCGCCCTCGGCCTGCTGTTCGTGTTCCTTGTCTTGAAGCTCATCGCGCAGGGGCCGGAGGAGGCGCAGCCGGAGGGGCCGGGACAGCCCCTCCCGACGGGCGAGCCTCTTCGGCAGGAGGCGCTGGTATGAATGGAGGCGGCATGACGCACGACTGGCTGAACACCGCCTGGTTCGTTGTCCTCGGCGCGTTGCTGATCGGCTATGCCATCCTGGACGGCTTCGATCTGGGAATCGGGACGCTGCACTTTGTTCTGGGCCGGAGCGGCGCGGAGCGGCGCACGAGCCTGGATGTCATCGGCCCCTTCTGGTTCGGCTATGAGGTCTGGCTCCTGGTGGCGGGCGGCTCGATGGTCGCGGCGTTCCCCCGCCTGTACGCGGCGAGTTTCAGCGGCTTCTACCTGGTGCTGATGGTCGTCCTGTGGCTGCTCATCGGGCGGGGAACGGCCATCGAGTTCCGCTCCCAGGTCGCCGACCCGCTGTGGCGCGGCTTCTGGGACTTCGCCTTCTGCGCCAGCAGCTTTCTTCTGGCCGTGCTGTTCGGCGCGGCGGTCGGAAACGTGGTTCGGGGCGTGCCGCTGGACGCTTCGGGGAATTTCCAGGGATCATTCACACTCGCCCTGAACCCATTCGCCATCCTCGTCGGCCTCCTCAGCGCCGCGCTGCTGGCGATGCATGGGGCGAACTATCTCGCCTTCAAGACGGAGGGCGCCCAGCAGGGGCAGGCGCGGCTGTGGGCGCGGCGACTCGGACCGGTGGTCGCCGTCCTCGCCATCCTCGCGACGGTGTCCGCGTTCTTCGTCCGGGGCGGCCTCGGGGCGAACTTCGCCCGCCACCCGTTCCTGCTCGGCCTGCCCCTGCTGGCCGTGGTCGCTTTCGTCGTAATGTCCCTGTCCCAGCGCCGGGCCGAGGACGGCCGGGCCGTCGGCGCGGGGGCCGTCTTCCTGGCCGCACTGATGGGGTCGGCAGGGGCTGGCCTGTATCCGTTACTGCTGCCGACACTTGGGCAGTCGGGGCAGGGACTGTCGGCCTTCAACTCCTCCGCGCCCCGTCACACACTGGAAACGGCCCTCGTCGTCAATGTGGTGATGATGGGCATCGTGATCGCCTACAACCTTTACATCCATCGCGTCTTCCGTGGCGCCGTGCGCGGGCTGGGCGAACACGGACACTGAATAGCCCTCGCGGCAATAGAGGCCCGCCGAGGGATTGAGAAAGAACAAGGACACAACCATGAGCATCTACTTCTTCGAGACCGACGACCATGAGCAGGACTACCTGACCCAGCACCTGTCGGGCGAGGCGCTGTGTTTCCGGCCCGAACCGCTGACGACTGCCGCCCAGGCGCGGCTGATCGCCGACGACGCGGAGATCGTCTCTCCGTTCGTCCACTCCCGCCTGGGCGCGGACGTGTTCGACGCCCTCCCACGCCTCCAAATGATCGCGACCCGCTCCACGGGCTTCGACCACATCAACCTGCCCTGCGCCGAGTCGCGGGGCATCCCCGTCTGCAACGTGCCGACCTACGGCGAGAATACCGTCGCCGAACACACCTTCGCGCTCATCCTGGACCTTTCCCGCAACATCCACAAAGCCTATCTGCGCACCGCGTCCGGGGACTTCTCCCTGAAGGGCCTTCAGGGCTTCGACCTCAAGGGCAAGACCCTCGGCGTGGTCGGTATCGGACGCATCGGGCGCTACGTCGTGCAGATCGCACGCGGCTTCGGGATGAACGTGCTGGCCTACGATCCCGTGAAAGACATGACGGAGGCGGACTGGTTCGGCTACACGTACACGACCCTGGAAGACCTGCTCGCCCGCTCGGACGTCGTCACGCTCCACGCTCCATTGACCTCTGCCACACGGCACCTGATCGGGGCGCATAACCTGCCCTTGTTCAAGCGCGGGGCGCTGCTGATCAACACGGCGCGGGGGGAGATGGTGGACACTCAGGCCTTGCTGTGCGCCTTAGATGACGGCATCCTGGGAGGCGCGGGTCTCGACGTGATCGAGGGCGAGGAAATCTTCAGCGAGGAGCAGCAGCTCTTGCTGAACCCGCAGGCCTCGGCGGAAAGTCTGAAGCAGGCCCTGCGGAATCGGTCCCTGCTGCAGCGTCCCGACCTGATCATCACGCCCCACATCGCCTTCGACAGCCGTGAGGCCGTCGAGCGCCTCCTGAACACGACCGTCGTCAACATCCAGGCGTTCCGCAGCGGCACCCCACGGAACGCCGTGCATAGCTGAGTCGGGGGCGACACCCCGGCTGAACCGCATTGGCCGTGGGAAACGCGGCTTCGAGTGTGGATACTGGGAGGAGAGACACGATGCGAACATCCGCTGACCATGACGCGCGAACAAAGTCAGACTGTTCCGCCGGGGAGGAGGCCACCCTGTTCCTCGCCGGCCGCACGGCTCCTGCCGGCACATACCGACTGGTGGAGACCGACCGGGAAGTGCGACTGGACCAGGACGGCGTCCTGCCCGCGACCTGCGACGGCCGCATCGCCGTCTATGAACGCCGCGCGCCGACCTGGTCGGAGATGCAGGACCGTGGGGAGCAAGCCTGACGCCTGCAAGACTCAAGTGGTGGGAGCGGGCTGTGAGACGGGGGCATCCCGTTTCGCCCGCGATAGAGAAATGCGGCCGGAATGAAGACTGGAAAACAGAAGTGACGACTGGAATCAGCAGGGATGGAATCAGGAACGATGGCTTCAAAAGCCACGGCGGGAGGAATGGGGGCCGGGGCGATGAGGACAGACATCCCGATCTGACGGTCTCCGTGTTCCTCCGGACCGACTTGGTGCGAAGCCTGGAAGCACACGCGGAGAAGGACAGGCCGGGGACGATCCCGGCAGCACTTGAGGAGCGGATACGGTCACTGTACCCCGGCGCGGTGGTCTCGGTGCAAGTGATCCCCCTCCTCGACAGCGAGTGGGAGGTCCAGATCGGCGAGATGGGTCGGAGCCGAATGGGTGGTGCCGACCGCGAGGTTATTGAGCGGCGCCTGCGGTCGGTGGTCGAGGAGGCCGTCACCCGGTTCCGTGGGCCAGCCTGAGAGGAAAACAGATGCCTCAGACCCCGCACGTTGAGAAACACTTCACGTCCACGGAAGCCGTCCGCGACATCGTGATCGGGATGTCGGACGGCCTGACCGTGCCGTTCGCCCTCGCCGCCGGACTGACCGGCGTCGTCGCCGCCTCGCACATCATCGTCACGGCGGGACTCGCCGAAGTCGCCGCCGGCTCCATCGCGATGGGCCTGGGCGGCTACCTGGCGGCGCGGGGCGACGCGGAGCATTACGCCAGCGAGCGGAAGCGGGAGCAGCGCGAGGTCCAGACCCTGCCAGACGTGGAGGCGCGCGAAGTCGCTGAGGTCTTTCAGTCCTACGGGCTGACAGCCGAAGAAAGCGCCCCGCTGGTGGCGGCCCTGCAGCAGAGGCCCGAAGCCTATGTGGACTTCATGATGCGGTTCGAGCTGGGCCTGGAAGAACCGGACCCGAAGCGCGCCCTGACCAGTGCGCTGACCATCGCCGGGGCCTACGTCACGGGCGGCCTCATCCCGCTCTGCCCGTACTTCCTGCTGCGGCAGGCGCACACCGCGCTGCTCTGGTCCGTCTTCGTGACTCTAGCGGCGTTGGTCGTGTTCGGCTTCTTCAAGGCGCGGGCCACGGGCGCTGCGCCTGTCCGGGGGGCCGTGCAGACTGTCGTGATCGGCGGCCTCGCAGCCGCTGCGGCTTTTCTGATCGCGCGGTTGTTCTCAGGTTGAGACCGTGGGCAGCGAAGTGCGTCACGCCTCGCTGCGGGAACTGAAACAAAATGCAAACGATGAGTGCGGACGTCTTCGACAGCGATCCGCCCGGAGAGCCGACATGAAAGCAATGGTCCTACTTAAACCCGGCCCTGTGGAGAATACCCCCCTGCGGCTCCTGGAACTGCCCAGGCCCGATCCGGGACCGGGCGAGGTTCTGATCCGGGTCGAGGTCTGCGGCGTCTGCCGGACCGATCTGCACGTCGTCGAGGGCGAACTGACCCCGCACTTGCAGCCGATCATCCCCGGACATGAGATCGTCGGGCGCGTCGCGGAACGTGGCCCGGATGCGCAGCGCTTCGCCGAGGGCGACCGGGTCGGCGTCGCCTGGCTGGGCGGCACGGACGGCGCCTGTCCCTACTGCCTGCGCGGCGACGAGAACCTCTGCGACGCCCCCGCGTTCACGGGCTATGACCGCAACGGCGGCTATGCTGAATACGCGGTCGCCCGCGAAGACTTTGTCTACCCGCTGCCGGGGGAAGTCTCTTCCCGCGAGGCCGCCCCGTTCCTGTGCGCCGGCATCATCGGCTACCGGGCGCTGCAGCGGGCGGAACTTCCGGCGGGGGAACCATTGGGTCTGTACGGCTTCGGCGCGTCCGCTCACATCCTGATCCAAATCGCCCGCCATCAGGGCAGCGATGTCTATGTCTGCACGCGCGAACCGCGCCACCAGGCGCTCGCCCGCGAACTCGGCGCGGCTTGGGCCGGCGGGGCCGACGAGATGCCGCCGATCAAACTGCGGAGCAGCATCCTCTTCGCGCCCGCCGGCCCGCTCGTCCTGCCCGCCCTGGCTGCCCTGGATAAAGGCGGGACGCTGTCCCTGGCCGGTATCTACATGACGCCGATTCCCGAAATGGATTACCACAAATATCTGTTCCGAGAACACAGCCTCCGCAGCGTCACAGCCAACACGCGCCGGGACGGACACGCCTTGCTCCAACTCGCCGCCGAGATCCCTTTGCACGCACAGACGACGGAGTTTCCTCTCGGACAGGCCAACGAGGCCCTCCAGGCCCTCAAGCACGACGAGATCAGCGGCGCGGCCGTCCTCCGCGTCTTTACCCCAGTCGAGAGCGATCCATGACTTTGTCCACGACACGACCAACATCGCCCACTCCCCGAAACCTCAGCCGCCGCCGGTTCCTCGCGGCTGCCGCCGCCGTGGGAACGACTGCCGCGCTCGGCGACGCCCTGGTGACGTATGCGCCCTGGCTGGACTATAACGCGCAGGTGCGGCGGACCTGGGACACCCCGTTCCAAACGAAGGCGACCGTGACTACACAAATGCGGGAACTCGTCCGTTATGCGACACTCGCCCCCAGCGGGCATAACACGCAGCCCTGGAAATTTATGATCCTTGAGGGAGCGGTCCGCATCCTTCCCGACTACTCCCGGCATCTGCCGGTGATCGACCCGCTGGGCCGTGAACTCTGGATCAGCCTGGGGTGCGCCCTGGAAAACATGGAGATTGCGGCGCAGAACGCGGGGTACGGAACAGAGATCACCTACCCGACTCAGGACGCGGACTTTCTCACTCTCCACCTGCGAACGATGCCTGTCCGCAGCCCCGCCCCTCTTGCGGACGCGATTCCCCACCGACAAAGCACTCGCTCCCCGTATGACGGACACGCGGTCCCACTCGCGGAGATGCGAAAGATCGAGAACACGGTACCTGTGCCGGGCGTCTCGCTACAGATTCTGACGGCCTCCGACCAGAAAGAGGCCGTCATTGAGTACATCAAATCAGCCGATCAACGCCAGTACGGCAATCAAGCCTTCGTGAACGAGTTGGTCTCCTGGCTTCGCTTCAACAAACCGGAAGCGCTGCATAGTCTGGATGGCTTGTATACGCACTGTTCCGGCAACCCGGAAATCCCGCGCTGGCTGGGAGAGAGATTTATCACAACCGCCAGCGCCGGGCGGCAAAGTGCGACAGATGAGACGAACGTCCGCAGCTCGTCCGGCCTCATCGTGATCGCCGCCGCGCAGGACGACAAACGCCATTGGATCGAGACCGGGCGGCTGTACGAACGTCTTGCTCTTACCATAACATCCCTCGGCATCAAGACGGCGTTCATCAACCAGCCGTTGGAGGTCCCCGCCCTGCGCTCCCAGTTCCAGGGATACCTGAACCTCGGCACGGCGCAACCGCAGCTGCTTCTGCGATTCGGATACGCGGCCCCGATGCCGCGCTCCCTGCGGCGTCCCGTCGAGCAGGTCCTTGCCTGATCCCGGCGTGATGACCAGGACGCCGCCGCAAGGCAGTCGGTTTTTTCCTAGCCGAAAGTTGAGGAAGCAGCCTGATCTGAAGGACAGCCTACAGGCTGTTCATTTGTCTTGCTGAAATCCGAACCCCAGACGGGCGACGGAACTGCCGCCACCCCCCATACTTGGAACGGTGGATCACCCTCCATCAATGGATTCCATTAGACATGGGCCGCGGGAACGCAGGCACCGCAACGCAGGGTCCTTTCAACTTAAGCCTGCCAAAGAGGTTAATGACTATGACGAGTGATTCTCAACTACAGAGTGATGTTCTGGCGGAGCTGCAGTGGCAGCCCAGCGTGAACGCGGCACACATCGGAGTCGCCGCGAAAGAAAACGTCGTGACTCTCACGGGCCAAGTCGCCCACTACGCGGAAAAGTCAGCGGCGGAAGAGGCGGCCATAGGCGTCTACGGTGTCAAGGCCGTCGCCAACGACATCCAGGTCGAACTGTTTGGCATAGGTCGTCGTACCGATCAGGACATCGCGCAGGCGGCACTCAGCGCCCTGGACTGGGACTTCGAGGTGCCGACGGACAAGGTCAAAGTCGTCGTGAAGGACGGCCACGTCATCCTGGAAGGCAATGTGGACTGGCAATACCAGAAAGACGCTGCCAAGCGCTGCGTCCAGTACCTGATGGGCGTCACGGCGGTGAGCAACCTGATCGCCATTGAGCCAAAGGTGAAGTGGGCTGACGTCCAGGCTGAGATCGAAGGCGCGTTCCGCCGCAGCGCGGACCTGGACGCCAGGCGGATCGGGGTCGACACCTATGCCGGCACGGTGACGCTGAGCGGGACGGTCTCTTCCTGGGCTGAGCGGGACGAAGCCGTGACGGCCGCCTGGGGCGCACCGGGCGTGACCTCCGTCAATGACCAGCTCGCAGTCGCTTATTAACGCAGTCCTGTTTCCAGAGACGCTCACGATAAGGGGGCGTCCCTGGAAACTTGCCCCGGTTTCGGCCCGATGCCGGCGGCTAACTCAGAGCGTGGGGCGAGCGACAGGAAGAGAAAGACATATGTTCTCCAACATCTTATTGGCCGCGGACGGATCGGCGTGCGCGCTCCGGGCCGCCTCCGTGGCCGCGGGCTTGGTGAACCGGTTCGCGGCGCGGCTGACTCTCATCAACGTCTTTGAGCCGTTTCCGAGCATCGAGCCTTACGGGGACACCGTCGAAGCCGGCCTGGACCATCAGCGCGTCGCGGCTTTGCAAGAAAGCGCGATTTCTGACACGGGCCGCGTTGTGACTGAGAGGGACGTCTCCTATGAGAGCCGCCGCGAAGTCGGCCATCCCGCTGTTGAGATCGTCCGCGCGGCCGAGGAACGAGGCTGTGACCTGATCGTCATCGGCGGGCGGGGCCAGAGCGCCGTCCCGTCGTTCCTGCTCGGCAGCGTCTGCGACCGCGTGGCCCACCACGCCCGCTGCCCCGTGCTGATCGTCAAGTGATCCGCCTGATCATGACATGAGCGAAAGTCTGGCTCTTCGCACAGGTGCATCGCAGAAGGGAGTTCCAATGAAATCGACGAGTTCTTTATCGGTACTGGTATTTATTGTCATCCTGGGCGCCGGCCTCGGAATATCCTTCGCCATGCGCGGCGCTTCACTGCACTGGCCGAGCATCGCAGCCGGCGTGCTGGCGTTCATCCTGGCGACGGTCGTGTCTTCGGCAGTTCAAGTTGCCAATCAGTGGGACAAGGCGGTGGTCCTGCGCATGGGGCGTTTCCAGGCGCTGCGCGGTCCGGGCCTGTTCTTCATCGTCCCGGTTGTGGACGCAATTGCTTACTGGATCGACACGCGGGTGATCACGATGTCGTTCAAGGCAGAGAAGACGCTCACCAAGGATACGGTGCCGGTGGACGTGGACGCCGTCCTGTTCTGGAAGGTCCTGGACCCGCAAAAGGCGGCCCTGGACGTGGCGGACTACCAGGCGGCTGTCGGCTGGGCGTGCCAGACGGCCCTGCGCGACGTTATCGGCAAGACGATGCTCGCGGATATGCTGGAGGGCCGGGACCAGATCAGCGCGCAGTTGCAGAAGATTATCGATGTGCGCACGGAACCCTGGGGCATCACGGTCATCTCCGTGGAAGTCAAGGACGTCCTGATCCCGCCTTCGCTGGAGAGTGCGATGTCTATGCAGGCTCAGGCGGAGAGGGAGCGGCAGGCGCGTGTGATCCTGGGCGACTCGGAGCGTCAGGTGGCAGAGAAGTTTGGGGAGGCGTCTAAGACCTATGCCAACAACCCAGTGGCCTTCCACCTGCGGGCGATGAATATGCTCTACGAAGGCTTGAAGCAAAACTCAACCATCGTGATCGTCCCAAGCACGGCGGTGGAGTCCATGCAGCTCGGCGGTCTGGCCGGCCTCACCGCGCTGACGATGGGGATCGGGCAGGAAAGCGCGAAACGCGAGCCGATCCTGCCGCTGTCTGGTGCGGAAGCCCCCACGCCGACGGGGAACGGATTGACTTCAACAAACGGCGTTGGTTCAACATAAATCATAAAGACGCACGAGGAGTATAACAAATGAACGTACCCACTTTAGCGCCGGATATACAGTACCCAAACGGCAGCCGCGATCAGGAAATTACCCCTCAGCCAGGGACTCTGAACCCGGATGAACTGCGTCGGACTGATGCCTACTGGCGGGCCGCCAACTACCTGTCGGTCGGCCAGATATACCTGTACGACAACCCGCTGCTGAAGCGGCCTCTGGCGCTCACGGACGTCAAGCATATGCTGCTGGGACACTGGGGGACGACGCCCGGACAGAACTTCATCTACACCCACCTGAACCGGGTCATCAAGAAGTACGACCTGGATATGATCTACGTCTCCGGCCCCGGACACGGCGGCCCCGCCGTCGTGAGCGGCACGTACCTGGAAGGCACCTACAGCGAGGTCTATCCCAACATCAGTCAGGACGAGGCCGGTCTGCGCAAACTGTTCAAGCAATTCTCGTTCCCCGGCGGCATCCCCAGCCACGCCTCGCCGGAGACGCCCGGCTCGATCCATGAGGGCGGCGAACTGGGCTATTCGCTTAGCCATTCGTTCGGGGCCGTGTTCGACAACCCCGAACTCGTCGTCGCCTGCGTCGTCGGCGACGGCGAGGCGGAGACCGGGCCGCTCGCCACGGCCTGGCACTCCAACAAGTTTTTGGACCCCGTCACCGACGGCGCGGTGCTGCCCATTTTGCACCTCAACGGCTACAAAATTTCCAATCCGACCCTGCTGGCCCGCATCAGCCGCGAGGAACTGGAACAACTGCTGCGCGGCTACGGGTGGACGCCGTATTTCGTGGAGGGCCATGAACCGGACCGGATGCACGAGGCGATGGCCGCGACTCTTGATACGGCGGTGGCGCAGATTAAACAAATCCAGCAGGACGCCCGCAGTCAAGGGAACACGACGCGCCCGCACTGGCCGATGATCGTATTGCGTTCCCCCAAAGGCTGGACGGGGCCGAAGATGGTAGATGGCCTGCAAGTAGAAGGCACCTTCCGCGCGCACCAGGTGCCGCTTTCCGACCCGGCCACCCACCCCGAACACCTGGCACTGCTGGAAGAGTGGCTGCGGAGCTATCGGCCTGAAGAACTCTTCAACGCGGAGGGCCACCTGCTGCCGGAACTGGCCGAACTCGCACCGACGGGCGAGCGGCGCATGGGCGCGAACCCGCACGCCAACGGCGGCCTCCTGCTGCGCGACCTGCGGATGCCGGACTTCAACGACTACGCGCTCCCTGTGCCGACGCCGGGGGCCGGCGGCCCCGGCGACACGCACATTCTGGGCAGGTTCCTGCGCGATGTGGTGAAACTGAACGACGCGCAGAAGAACTTCCGCGTCTTCGGCCCGGACGAGACGCTGTCCAACGGACTGGAAGCGCTGTTCGAGGCGACCGAGCGCCAGTGGGACGCGGCGACCGCGCCGAACGACGAATGGCTCGCGCCGACGGGCCGCGTGATGGAGGTGCTGAGCGAACACCAGTGCGAGGGCTGGCTGGAAGGCTACCTGCTCACCGGGCGGCACGGGCTGTTCAACTGCTATGAGGCGTTCATCCACATCGTGGACTCGATGTTCAACCAGCACGCCAAGTGGCTGAAGGTGACGTCGCGCCTGCCGTGGCGGCGGCCCATCGCGAGCCTCAACTACCTGCTGGCCTCGCACGTCTGGCGTCAGGACCACAACGGCTTCACCCATCAAGACCCCGGCTTCCTGGACCACGTCGTCAACAAAAAGGCTGAAGTGGTGCGCGTCTACCTGCCGCCGGACGCTAACTGCCTGCTGTCGGTGATGGACCACTGCCTGCGCAGCCGCCACTACGTCAATGTCGTGGTCGCGGGCAAGCACCCCGCGCCGCAGTGGCTGACGATGGATGCCGCCGTCAAGCACTGCACCGAGGGCATCGGCATCTGGCAGTGGGCGAGCAATGACCAGGAAGCCGAACCCGACGTGGTCATGGCCTGCTGCGGCGACGTGCCGACGCTGGAGACGCTCGCTGCCGTCTCGATCCTGCGCGAGCGCCTGCCCGACTTGAAGGTGCGGGTGGTCAACGTCGTGGATCTGATGCGGCTTCAGCCGCAGACCGAACACCCGCACGGCCTGAGCGACAGGGACTTCGACGGGCTGTTCACCACGAACAAGCCGGTCATCTTCGCCTTCCACGCCTACCCCTGGCTGATCCACCGGCTGACCTAC
>CAZZVX010000039.1:0-19136 GCA_964657535.1 Armatimonadota bacterium
AAAGGTACCTCGCCCGCGCCTGTGTTATTGAGGAATGTGTCACTATGAACCCTCACCCGCTCGCGATTGCTGCCGTCTGGACGCTGCTGGCCGGTTGCGCCGCCGCCGCGCCGCTGTCCCTCCCCCCTGCGCCGAGCCAGCCCATCCTTGTCCCAGCAAGCGTGACCGGCAAAGACGCGGCGGCTTTTGCCGCCCGGCTGGCGGCGCTGCTGGGGGCGCCGGTGCGCCTGCCACAGACGCTGAAGACCGTTCCCGTTCTGCCGTCGGGCCGATACACGCCGGAGTCGCTGTTGGCGGACGTGCGGAAACAGGTCAACCGCGCCGGAGAGCAAGGCGACTGGCGCGAAACTTTTGTTTTTCAGCCCGCGTCCAAAAACACCTTGCCGACGCCGCCCTCGCGCCTACGTTCCCTCGGCAGCGTCACCCTGGACGCGCGAGACGCTTCGTTCGCCGACCTTGCCCATCAGGTCGTCAAAGCGGCTGATGGAAGCGTGGAACTTCCCAACTCCGTGCCGGGGCGCTACAGTCTGCACGAAACCAACGCGCCGGTGGAACAGGCGCTGGCGGACCTGGCCGCGCAGGCCGGGCTGACCGTGACGCCGACGCTGGTCTTCTCCTTCGCGCCCGTTGCGGCCTCAGACCCTCCCCCAACCGACTCAGCGCCGGAAACCGACGAAGAGCGGGCGCAAAAGCAGGCCGAGGCGCAGGTGGTCGCGCTGGGTCGGGACCAGCAGGAGTTCCAGCAGCGCGCGGCGCGTCTTCAGGCGATTACCGGCATGGACCCGGATTCGCCGGGTTTCAACATCCTGGCGATCACGCCGCCGCAGTGGAACCGTCTGGGCCTCAGCCCGGATGCGTTATCCCAGTTCCGCAACGATCTGGTGATCCAGCGGCAGGAACAACGCGCGACCGAAGCCCTGTCGCAGCAGGAACTCGATCAACTCAGCGATCCCGGCGCAAGTTCCACGCCCTGAAAGTTCTTCTCCCGGACTCACAAGAGACGCACATTGTCGCCGAGACGCAGCGACTTGCCGACTTCCGAAGCCGGGACGCTCGTGTTGACGGCCAATCGGTAAAAATGATTGAACCGAGAACGATTCGCCCAGGGCGGCAGCGTTTCCTCGCGGCGGGCGCGGAAGGTTTGGGCGAATTCGGCGGACTGTGTACCGGTCCGGCTGTCGCGTGTGGGGACGATGCAGCGCTGGCACGGGTTCGTGCCTTCCAGGACTACGTCCCCGATCTGGAAGCGGACCACTTCTCCGGCCTCACCGAATAAATGGTCTTCCCAGAACGCCGGGGCGTCGGCGATCTCCAAATTCGCCCGGAAGCGGATGTGAATCTCGCGCAGGGTCACGTCCGGGTACCACGAGCAGACTTCCGCCAGCGTGTCCTGCCCGATCAGCGTGGGGCCGGGCGCTTGAGGGTCATCAGGGAAGCCGCCGCGCGTGTTTTGACGGACGGTGATCGGCAGAGCGAAATAATCCGAGAGCCAGGCTTCCAGCGCCGCCCGCTCCCGGTGCAGATGAAAAAGCAAGGCTTCCTGCGTGTCGCGCCGCAGAAGCCGCACCGTGCCGTCTTTCCACTCCACAGACGCCTGAAGAAGAGCGATGCGCGGTGTGCGCTTGCTGTTCACGTATTTGCCCGCCTCGTCAAACAGGGCGAACTCGCGGTCGTGTTCCAGGCCGCCGTTTTCCACGATGCGTGTCTGCGCGACGGCGACGGGGTCGAAGGACTTGAAGGGGTAGATGGCGATACCGGCCAGGTACGGCATAAGTAGGGGCATCCTTGCACCGCCGCCGGGGGATAAATCATTGCCCCGGCGGCTGTTGATTCGTCAGATCAGCACCGGCTCTTCCAGAGACGCGGCGATGTTTGCGGCGTATTCCGGGGCGCGCTTGCGCAGGGCCAGGAGCCAGGCCAGGCCGACGGCGAAGTACCCCAGGAAGACATACGGGAAGTATTTGAACGGCGGCGCCAGGGGCGGGTTGGTGTAGACGCTGCCGACGGCAGGAACCAGCAGCAGGATGACGGCGATGGCGGACAGCGCGATGTGCCGGGGCTGCAGTTCGCCGATCTTCTTCAGGTACATCGGCGCGGCGACCGAGGTGAAGAAGTAGGCGGCGAGGAAGCCGAACGCGCCGAACGTCCCGGCATAGTTGAAGACATCGGTGACGACGTTGTGCCACAGATATAACCCTGTCACGACGAGGAACATCAGCGCCGCGATGACCGTGACGGCGATGTGCGGCGTCTCGTGCTTCTCGTGCGCCTGCCCGACGGCCTTGTGAAAGACGCCGTGCTGTCCCATCGGGAACAGGACGCGGGCGCCCGCGTTCATGCACGACAGGTTGAGCGAGAAGAAGCTGACCATCGCGCCCAGCGAGATCGGGATACTCAGCCAGCGGACGTGCATCATCGCCGAGAGCGTGTTCAGCGGCGCGGTCAGTTGGTCCAGCGTGGTCGCGTTCCCCTTGTTGCCGTACACTTCCATGTAAGTGACGAAGACGAAGAACGTCCCGGTCAGCACCAGACTCCAGATGACGGCTTTGGGAATGGTCTTGAGCGGGTCCTTCGCCTCGTGGCCGAACGCCGTCGCGCACTCAAACCCGACCAGGCTGAAGATGGCGATCACGACGCCGAATCCCATGTTGGAAATGGAAGCGCCTTTGAGGGTCAGTTGGTCGCGGTCAATGGGGATGCCGTGATGGAACAGCACAATGAACGCCAGAATGAGGATGAACGCGACGGAGACGGCTTCCAGAATCAGCATCAGGATCGTGGACAGTTGGATGTCCCGATAGGCCAACAGCCAGGACACGGCGGCGCAGGCGGCGAAGAGCAGAATGGGCGGGCATTGGGGGTGGCCCGGCAGCATCTGCAGCAGGACGTTGGTGAAGTTGGTGAAGCCGGTCAGCCCGGCGATGCCGATGAAGAGATAGGCCCAGATCAGGCACCAGCCGGTCATGCCGCCGGCGGTCGGCCCCAGGCCGCGCGTGACGTAGGCGAACATGGAGCCAGCGGTCGTGGAGCGTTTGGCGAACTCGTTGAGGTTCAGGGCGACGAACAGCAGCATGACCGTGCCGAAGGCGTAGGCCAGCCAGGCGCCGTTTCCGGCGTTGCCGTACATGGCGGGGACGATCAGGGCGGCGGTCATGGTCGGGGAGATCAGGGCGATGGCCTGAGCGAGAATCTCCCAGTAGTTGAGGCAGTTGGCGCGCAGGCGGCTGCCTGTCGCGGTCGGCGGCGCGGTCAATGTGGCGGCCATAGGACGTTCCTTCCTTCAGTTGCGAAGCGTGCGAGTCGCGTAAGGGAAGGCCGTCAGTGGCCGGGGCGCATCGGAGCGCAGGTCAACAAGTCGTGTCTACAAGTAGCGGTGGAGCAGGAGATTGGGCGCGGCGCAGGCGACCAGGATCAACTCCGCGTCCCGTTCGCCCAAAGCCGCCAAACGGTGCGGCAGGCGGGCATCAAACTGGGCGGCGTCGCCGGGGTTCAGATCGTAAGTCTCACCGGCGAGAATGAGCCGGAGCGTTCCCTGAAGGACGTACAGCCATTCTTCGCCGTCGTGCCGGTACAACTCGTCGCCCATGCGGTCTGCGAAGACCGTCATGCGGATCGGCTGCATGGCTGAAGTTCCCCCACCGGCGAGGGAGGTATAGCGGAGGCCGTCGCCTTCCCGCTCAGGGAGACTGTCGGCGCGGACGACCGTACACGCACCGGCGGCCTGTTCCGGGGCGAACAGCGCCGCCAGCGAAACGCCGAACGCCTGCGCGAGCGCCAGCAGGGCCGCGATGGACGGCTGCCGCCCGCCGTCTTCCAGCCGGGACAGGTAAGACTTGCTCAGGTCGGTCCGCCGGGCCAGGTCGTCCAACGTCCAGCCGTGCCGCCCCCGCAAGTCGCGGATGCGGTTCCCCAGTTCAGCCACTTCCGACGGCACGGTTTCTTCCACCAGGGCAGGCATAAGGCATTATAGCACGAAGTTGCCTGAGAGTCAACACGCATCGGCGAAAGACAAGCCGCGAAATCGAGTATACTCAAGGTGTGAGAGTAAGTAGCCAGTCCGAAACCAGTCCGAGGCTCAGACACGGGGCAGGTTATCTGTGGGCGGTGGCGGGCGTCGGCCTGGCAACGGCAGGGTTCTGGCTGGCGAGGCCGTTTCTGGACAAGGGGCAGGCGTCGCTGCTGTACCTGCCCGTGGTGATCGCCTGCGCCATCCGCTACGGCTTCGGCCCGGCCGTCGCGGGAGCGTGTCTGAGTTTTTTATGCTGGGATTTCTTTTTCCTGCCGCCGTTCGGCACGTTCGCCGTCCACGACCCGAAAGACTGGCTTTCGCTGTTCGTCTTTCTCGTGGCCGCCCTTTCGACGGCGCAGCTTGCGGCGCTGGCCCGCGTCCAGACGCAGCAGGCGCAGGCGCGCGAGGCCGAGATCGTGACGCTGTTTCAGGCCAGCGAGACGCTCAGCCGGGAGGTCCGCTCCGACCGAGTACTGACCGCGCTGACGGACCAGATCCGAACGCTGTGTCGGGTCACGCGCTGCCTGGTCTTCCGCCGCGCGCCGAGTGAGACGGCGCTGCGCCCGGCGTCGGGCGGGGATTCGGCGCCCCCTGCCGTTGAGGAGATGGCGCGGGCAGCGGCGGAGCAGGATCAGGTCATCGGCTTCGGCGTCCGCCGCCATCTGTGGGCCAAAGGGTTTCAGGAGTCGCGGCTGTCGGGCGTCACGGCGGACACGGAGACGCTGGGGGTGTACCTGCCCCTGCACGCCGAGGGCCAGATCGTCGGCGTGCTTCATGTCGGCCCCCGCCGGGACGGGCAGCCGTTCTCGTCCCGCGACGAGCGATTGATTCGCACGCTCGCCAATCACACGGCTGTGGTGCTGGCCCGCGACGCCCTGGCCGAGCAGGCGGCGCAGGTGCAGGCGCTCCGCGAGGCCGACGTATTGAAGGACTCGCTGCTGTCGCTGGTCTCGCACGAACTGCGGACGCCGCTGGCGGCGATCAAGGCCTCGGCGACGGGCCTTTTGCAGCCGCAGTCGGTGTGGGACGAGGAGATGCGTTCGGACAGCCTGCGCGCCATCAACCGGGAGACGGACCGACTGAGCGGTCTGGTCACAAATCTCCTGGACCTGTCCCGACTGGAAGCGGGCGCGTGGCAGCCGCACAAAGACTGGTGCGACCTGGCCGAGATCATCGGCACGGCCCTGGACCGGCTGCCCGATGACGGCGCGGCCCGCGTGCGCGTCGAGATCGCCGACGGACTGCCGCTCGTGCGCGCCGACTACACCCAGATCGCGCTGGTGCTGACCAACCTGCTGGAAAACGCGCTGAAGTACACGCCGGAGGGGTCGCCGATCCATCTGTCGGCCTGCCGACTGTCCGACGCAGTGCGCGTCACGGTGCGCGATTTCGGGGCGGGCCTGACGCCGGGCGAGGAGGAGCATCTTTGGGAGCGTTTCTACCGGGGCAGCGCCCACCGGGACAGCCTGATTCATGGCACCGGCCTGGGGCTGGCGCTTTGTCAGGCCATCGTTAAAGCGCACGGCGGACGCTTGCAGGCCGCCAACGCACCCGCCAGGGAACCGAGCGGCGCGGTTTTCTCGGTGACGCTGCCCGTGAATCTTTCCCCGTAGAGGCATCAGTATGAAACTCGGTGAGACGCGGATATTGGTGGTGGACGACGAGCCGGAAGTGCTGCGGGCCGTGCGCTCCGGGCTGACGGCGCAGGGCTACGATGTCGCCACGGCGACGACCGGCGCGGAGGCGCTCCAAAAGGCGACGAGCGATGTGCCGCACCTGGTCGTTTTGGACCTGATGCTGCCGGGCGGCGTGGGCGGGTTGGAAGTCTGCCGTCGGCTGCGCGAATGGAGCCAGGTTCCCATCCTGGTGCTGTCGGCGCTGGGCCAGGAGCGGCAGAAAGTCGCCGCCCTGGACATGGGCGCGGATGATTATTTGACCAAACCATTCGGCATGGACGAACTGACGGCGCGGGTGCGCGCGGCCCTGCGCCGCTCGCAAAGCGCCCAGCCCGCCGAGCAGCCGACGTTCACGAACGGCGACCTGGTCGTAGACTACGGGCGGCGTCTCGTCTTCAAGGCGGGCCAGGAAGTAAAACTCACGCCGCTGGAATACGACATCCTGCGCTATCTCACGCAGAACGCCGACCGCGTCGTCACGCACCGCCAGCTGCTGTCCAACGTCTGGGGCGCTCCCTACTCTGAAGAAACGCAATTGCTGCGCGTGCATTTGGGCCACGTCCGCCACAAGATCGAAGACAACCCCGCACGCCCCCGCCTGATCGTCACCGAGCCGGGCGTCGGCTACCGCTTCCGCACGACAGACAGTTAACAACAAGCGAATATGGCATAAAAGGGGCATGACACGTCATGCCCCTGCGGCGCATTTCCAATGGCCCGGCGGATGATCGTAGGGGCTTGGCGTGCCAAGCCTAATATGAAAATAGCCCTCCCGCTTCTGACGAGAAGCGGGAGGGCATTTGCGACTGACTGCAACCTATCTTACGACAAGGTTGACGCTATTGGACGCGCCGCCGGGCGACGGATTCAGCACGGACACGGCGAATGAGCCTGCCTGACTCACCTGAGCCGCAGGGACGCTGACCTTGATCTGCGTGGAGGTAATGCTCGTCGGAATCAACTGGACGCCGTTGAACAGGACGACCGCGCCGCTGGCGAAGTTGATGCCGTTGATGGTCAGCACCAGTTGCGTGTTGCTCGCCAGGATTGAGGCTGGGCTGAGGACGGGGTGAGAGGCGTCCGTCGCGATCAACAGCGGCAGCGAACCAGTCGGCGGCTCGTTGGAGTAGCCCTGGGTGGCGACGTTGTAGTAGGTCTGGTTGCCCGCCGGGTCTATCGCGATGAGGTAAAGCTGCTCGCCGCTCGCGCCGTTGTTGGGGTTGGCGTCCACGGGGATCGTTGCGGTGTAGGTGACGCCGTCGCTGCCCACCGTCATCGGCGCCGTCCGGCCGGGGTTGTTGTATTGCGGCCGGTTGTTCTCGTACAAGGTCACGCTGGACACTCCCAGAGCCGGGTCAGCCACTTTCGCCGTGACTTTCACCGTCGCACCCGCCACAGGGATGGGGTCGGGGCTGAAAGTGACACCGGTCACGGACGGCGGCACGTTGGAGTAGCCCTGGGTGGCGACGTTGTAGTAGGTCTGGTTGTTGGCGGGGTCTACCGCTATGATATAGAGATTTTCGCCGCTCGCGCCGTTGTTGGTGTTCATATCCACCGGCACGGATGCCGTGTAGGTGACGCCATCGCTGCCGACCGTCATAGGAGCCGTGCGCTTGATGGTGCTGCCGTTGTAGTTGCCGCCGTTCGGATAGGTCTCGTACAAGGTCACGCTGCTCAACCCCAGAGCCGGGTCAGCCACTTTCGCCGTGACTTTCACTGTACCACCCGCTACGGGAATAGGTTTTGGGCTGTAGATGACCGAAGTGATTGTGGGTGAAGTGTTTGAATAGCCTTGAGTGGCAACATTAGCAGAAGATTGGTTGTTGGCTGCATCCACAGCCGTGATATAGAGCACTTCGCCAATCGCGCTATTGTTGTAGTTTGCGTCCACAGAAATAGACGCCGTGTAGGTGACGCCATCGCTGCCGACCGTCATAGGAGCCGTGCGCTTGATGGTGCTGCCGTTGTAGTTGCCGCCGTTCGGATAGGTCTCGTACAAGGTCACGCTGCTGAGTTTGGCCGTAGAATCGGTGACTTTCACGGAGACGGTGATTTGGCCGCCCGCGACCGGAATGGGATTGGGGCTAAAAGTGGGCGTGCCGATGACTGGCCCTACGGCTGCCGAGGCAGCGTGGGACAGGGCGAGGCAGAGCGCGAGCAAGACGAGCGTGAATGAACTTCTTTGAGACATTGTGTTTCCCTTTTCTGAGGAGAGACAATTTGATTTCGGAATTGGGCGATGGCGCTACTCGGTGAACTTGAGCGTTTTCGTCGCCTCACTGTTGCCGGCCTTGTCCACGCTGTGGTACGTGACCGTGTGCGAACCCGCACCCGTCACCGTGAATGGCGCAGTGTAAGTCTGTTGCGCGCCGCCGTCTACGGCGTAGTACCGGGCCAGAACGCCGGAATAGTCGTCGGTCGCGGAGAGCGTCACCTGCTCGCCCGACGTGACCTTCGTGGCCGTCGCCGTCGTGGCGGGCTTGATCGCGTCAATCTTGAACGTGACGGTCTTGGGCGTCTCGGCGTTGCCCGCGCTGTCCACGGCGTAGAAGGTGACGGTGTGGGTCTTGTCGCCCGTGACCGAGAGGGGCGCGGTGTAGGCGGCGCTTGCTCCGCCGTCCAGTTGGTAGTAGCGCTTGGAGACCGCAAGGCCGCCCGCCATCGTTTTCAGCGTGACGCCGGCGGCGCTCTGGTAGTAGCCGGTCGCCCCCAGCGTGCCGGAGAGGCTGGCCGTGGTCACGGGAAGGGCGACGGCGACGGTGATTTTCAGCGTCTTGGCCGCCTCGACGTTCCCGGCCTTGTCGGTGCAGTGATAGGTGACGGTGTGCGAACCGTTGACGCTGACGGTGAATGCGCCTGTGTACGTCTTGGCCGTCGCGCCGTCGAGCGAGTAGACCGTGGACGACACGCCGGAGACGGCGTCCGCCGCCGAGAGCGTCACCTGCTCGCCGGACGTGACTTTCGTGGCGGTGGCCGTGGTGACGGGTGCCGTCGCGTCAATCTTGAAGGTGACGGTTTTGGCAGTCTCGGCATTGCCTGCTTTGTCTACGCTGTGATACGTGACGGTGTGGCTGCCGTCGGTCGAGACGGTGAACTGTGCGGTGTAGGTGTGCTGCGCGCCGCCGTCCACGCTGTAGAACGTCGTGAGTTCGCCGGCCGCGTTGTCCGGGTCGGTGGCCGACAGGGTGAGGGTGACGGCGCTTTTGTAGAAACTATCAAGGCCGTTGGGCGCGGCGGGGGACAGTTTGGCCGTCGTGGTCGGGGCCGTCGCGTCCTTGACGGTCGCTTTCGCCGTTGTGGACGCCTTCGGGCCGCCGAGCTGCGTGTCGGTGACGGTGACGCTGACGGTGTAGGCGCCCTCGGTGGCGTAGGTGTGCGTGCCGTCCACGGTGAACGCGCCGCCGCTGCCCCCGACGGTCCCCGCCGTCGCCGCCGTGCCGTCGCCCCAGGTGAGGGAGGCTGTGAAGTCGGTCGCGGGACTGGCCTTGTCCGCGTCGGTGAAGGTCGCGACGGCACCGTGGAACGAGACGCGCTTGACGGCGCTGACGGCGACGCCCGCCGCCGTGAGTTTGTCATCGGCGGTGACGTTGAACGGGACGCTGACGACCGAGGCGCTTGTTCCGACGCTGGCGGCCTTCAGCGTCTTCGCGCCGGGGCGGCTGACGGTCAGGCCGGGGAACGCGGCGATGCCGGTGGCGTCGGCGGTCTGTGTCAAAGTCCCGCCGAGCGCGCCGTTGCCGGAGGCGAGGCTGACGGTGACGGCGCTGCCGGTGGCAAGGTTGCCGTAAGCGTCCAATGCGCGAATGGTCGGGGCGGGCGTGATGACGCCGCCGGCTGCGACGGCGGTGGGCGATTGCAAATAAGTCAGACTGCCGACAGGGCCGGGGCCGACCGTAATCAAAGTGGACGTGCTGGCGATAGTCTGAATCACAGTGTCTCTGGCCGTAACGGTCTGCGCTTTGGCGGTCTTAAACGTGACTCTGAACGTGCCGACGCCGTTGGTCAGATATGCATTGGCAGGCAGCAGGGCGGCGGTGTCCGTGCTGGTGAAACGGACGACGCCGCTGTAGCCAGGGTCGGCCTTGCCTGCGGCGTCCACCGCCGAGACTTTGACGTTGATGGGCGTTCCGGCTTTGGCCGTCGCCGGGGCGGTCACGACCAAGTGGTCTATGGTGACTTTGTACGCCGCGCCGTCGCTGTAAACGCCGCCGTAGAAGGTGGTTCCGTACAGGTTGCCGTCCGCGCCCAAAACCAGGCCGGACTGCGGGTAGTACCCGCCGACGGTGGAAGCGTCGAACGAGTACAGGGCAGTCTCCGCCCCCCCCGGCGTGATGTTGAACACCGTGCCGTCGCCGAATTGAGAGAAGTTGGGGTTGTAACCGTTCTCGCCGCCGGCGGACGTGGTTCCGTACAGGCTGCCGTCGGAGCCGACAACCAGTGCGCCTTGCGGGACGGCCCCATCGCCATTCATTTCCGAGCCGCCGAATGTGTGAAGGATAGTCTCCGCGCCGCGCGTCGTGATCTGATAAACAATGCCGTCGTCGGTCTCGCCGCCGTCCGGCGTGGTTCCGTACAGGCGGGCGTCCGCACCAAGGACAAGGGCGGACGTCGGATTCAAGCCGTCGGCGGCGGTCTTGCCGAACGAGTGCAAAACGACATCCGCTCCACCGCTGGTCGTCAGTTTAAACACCGAGCCGTCGCCGTAAAAGCCGTCGGCGGGATCATAGTCGTTCTGACCGCCGTACAGCGTTGTGCCATAAAGCGCACCGTCTGCGCCGACGACCAAACCGTTTGGGGCGGCCCCATCCGTGCCGTTGTCGCTGAACGAGTGCAGGACGGTCTCCACCCCGGCCGTCGTGATCCTGAACACGGTACCGTCGCCGCTTCCCCCGTTGTCGTAGCCGTAAAGACCGCCGGCGGGCGTGGTCCCATACAGATTATTGTCATGGCCGACGACGAGCGCATCCTCCGGGTTCATCCCGTCCGTGTCCGTGCCGCCGAACGAATAAAGGAGGGTGAAGACGCCGCCTGTCGTGATCTTGAAGACTGTGCCGTATCCGTACTGGCCACCGGAGAAAGTCGTACCGTAAAGAGCGCCGTCCGGGCCGGCCGTCAGACCGGCTTCCGGGTCCTGCCCGTCCGCGCTGTTGAAGGAATGCAGGACACTCACGACGCCGCCTGGAGTGATCTTGAAGATCGTGCCATAACCGTCCAGGCCGATGCTGGGGTCATAGCCGTACCTCCCGCCCTGAGATGTGGTGCCATACTGATTGCCGTCGGGGCCGACGATGAGGGAGGAGGTCGGGCCGGAGCCGTCCGCACCGTTCAGGCTGAAAGAGTGCAGGACAGTGGGAGTCTGGGAGCGCGCCTGGGACGGAAACAGCGCATTGACGGCGAACAGCAAAAGAATGACGGGAGCGAGACGGAGTAGGAGCGTCATAGCGTGGCCTTTGCAAGTTCCTTTCAGCAAGAACAACAGGTACGGGTATTGCACGGCACGCACATTCTCTGCGCCGACGGTCTACTTTAACACAGCAACGCTTTGTTGTCAAGGAAATCATACGGAAACTTTTCCTGGTCTCTGTTCAGACGCCTTCGCCCTGGGGCTTACTCGCAGTCTTTACGCGATCTTTACGCGCGGCTTCTGTCCCTTTACGCGCTCTTTATGCCGTCTGCGATAGAATAACGGCATGAAGATGTTTCGTGATCCCTTTATCAACCGTCTGCTCCTGGCGCTGGCCCTGTACGCGGCCTTCCTCATGACCTGGACGCACAGCCCCGCGCACGCCGCCGAGCCGCAGGGGCAGGCCGTGACAGGCCCGAAGTAGCCGAGCCATGCCCACAGACACGTATTCCGTCTCTGCGCCGCTGCCGGACGGGCCGCCGACGCCGACCACGGCGGAACGCTGGCAGCGCGCGGCGGAGGCCGATTTCCGGCTCTGCCGCGTGTTCGCGCAGCGTTTCCATGCCCGCCTGCCGCGCACCCTGCGCAGCCGCCGCGTCGGCTGGGAGGTCTACGGCTTCCCCCACTGCGCCCTGCTGGTCCCGGACGCCGCGCGCCCCGAAACGCTGGCCGACGATGAATGGAACTTTTATTACGTTCACGGGGAAAGTTTCTTTCGGCGGGGACGGGCGGCGCGGACGGAACTAGGGATGCTGATCCTGGCGGACAGCGTGGAGGACTGGGCGGAACTGCTGCGTCAGGCTCTCAGCGACCGCATCTTCGATGTGCGCTACGCCGTCGCCCCGGATTACTTTAACGAACTCGGCGAGATCGAGGCCGTACCGTCCGGCGCGATCTTCACGCTGGAGGCGTGCGCGCCGCCGGACGCCCACGCCTCCCCGTTCCGGCTCACCGGCGCGGGGCACACACCCGAAGCCGCCGCGCGGGAGGCCTGCCGCCTCTGGCTGCAAGGGCAGGGCGAAGAAAACCACCCTGCGCCGTAGCAAGGATTCTTATGTCTCTCACGGATTATCTGCTGGGAAAGCCCCTGGCGTCGGGGGACGAAGAGCAGCAAAAGGTCGGCCCGTTCAGCGGCGTCCCGATGCTGGGGCTGGACGCGCTGGCGTCGGCGGCTTACGGCCCCGAAGCCACACTGACCCTGCTGCTGCCGCTGGGCGCTTTGGGGTTAGTCTACATCGGCCCGATCACGCTGCTCATTCTAGCGCTGCTGGCAATCCTGTACTTCTCCTACCGGCAGACGACAGCAGCATACCCGAACGGCGGCGGCTCCTACACGGTCGCCAAGGAGAACCTGGGGACGGGGGCGGGCCTGCTCGCGGCGGCGTCCCTGCTGCTGGACTACGTCCTCAATGTTTCGGTCGGGATTGCGGCGGGCGTCGGCGCACTCGTGTCCGCCGTGCCGGTTTTGCATAACCACATTCTGGGATTGTGTCTGCTCATTCTGGCGGTCGTCACGCTGGTCAACCTGCGCGGCGTCCGCGAGTCGGGCGTCGCGTTCATCCTGCCGACGTATTTATTTGTCGGCTGCTTGGGGCTGACACTGATTGTCGGCCTGGCAAAGTGCGCGCTGGCGGGAGGCCACCCCCACCCCATGGAGACGCCGCCGGTCGTTCCCGCCGCCACGGCGGGCGTCTCGCTGTGGCTGCTGATGCGCGCCTTTGCCAACGGATGCACGGCCATGACCGGCGTCGAGGCCATCTCCAACGGCATCGGCGCGTTCGCGCGGCCCGCCGTGCGGAACGCGCAGATCACGCTCACGCTCGTCGTCGGGATTCTGGGACTGCTGCTGGGCGGCATCGCGTATCTGTGCCGCGTTTACCATATCGCCGCGACGGACCCGAACGGGGCGAATTACCAGAGCGTGTTGTCTATGCTGGTCGCCGCCGTCGCCGGGCGGGGCGTTTTCTATTATGTGACGCTGGCCGCCGTGCTGGCCGTGCTGGCGCTGTCGGCCAACACCAGTTTTGCCGGCTTCCCGCGCCTGTGCCGACTCATCGCCGAAGATGACTACCTGCCGCACGCCTTCGCCCACCGGGGACGGCGACTCGCCTACACGACGGGGCTGCTGATTCTTTCCGGGCTGTCCGCCGTTTTGCTGATCGCCTTCGGCGGCATCACGGACCGGCTGATTCCGTTGTTCGCCATCGGCGCGTTCGGCGCGTTCACGCTGTCCCAGGCGGGAATGGTGATGCACTGGCGGGTCGCGCCCAAGCGGACGCCGGAGGAGCGCGCCCGGAACCAGACCTCCATGCTCGTCAACGGCCTCGGCGCGATTGCCACGGCGGCGGCTTTGGCCGTCGTGCTGGCGACGAAGTTTCTGGACGGCGCCTGGATCACGGTGCTGATGATCCCGATGTTCCTGGCGCTTTTCTACCAGGTTCATCGGCACTACGCCCATGTGGAACGCGAAACGAACTGCGTCGGCCCGATGGACATAAGCCGCCGCGAACCGCCGGTGGTCGCCGTCCCGATCAAGAACTGGGACACGACCACCGAGCGGGCGCTGCGCTTCGCGCTGGACCTGTCGCCGGACGTGGTCGGGCTGCACATCAGCACGGACGCGCAGGAAGCGGCAGCCCTGCGCGCCCTGTGGAAAGAGTACGTCGAGAAGCCGTTCCGCTCCGTGGGCCTGCAGGAGCCGCACCTGATCATCCTCGCGTCGCCCTACCGGCGGCTGCTGACGCCGTTCTTGGAGTACGTCCACGAACTCAAGAAGTCTTACCCGGCGCGCATGATCGCCGTGATCATCCCGGAACTGGTCGCGGCGCGCTGGTACCAGTATCCGCTCCACAACCAGCGGGCGACGGGACTGAAGGCCGCCCTGCTGCTGCACGGCGGCAGCCGCGTCGTCGTCATCAATGTCCCCTCGTACTTGAGCGACAGTCGGGTACGTCCCTGACACGCGAGAAATCCCATGCTGCTTAACCAGTTCGCTTTAGCCCTGTGCCTCATTCTCCTGTTCGGGACGAAGATGGCCGCCGTGGTCGCGGCCCGGCGGGGCGACAAGCCGCGCGTCCGGGCGCTGCAATTCCTCCGCCTCGGCCTCGGCCTGTCCGCCTGTTCCTACCTGCTGCGCCTGATGGCGGCGCCGGGGGGCCTGGCATCACTGGTCAGCCTGCTCTGCTGCCTCGGCGGCTCATTGCTCATCTGGATCGGCTTCCTGGAACACCGGCACCTGTCTCGGCAGCATCTGGAGTCGGTCCGCACAGAAAAGAACGTCGAGGGCGCCGACATGACGGCCCGCCCAGCCGAGGCAGGGATGCCGTGTTTGACGACCAGTGCGCATCAGGTCTTGTGGAATGCCGCGACCGAGGCGCGTCTGCGGGGACAAGAGGGCGTGGACACGGATCACCTGCTGCTGGGCCTGCTGACGGTGCCTGAAAGCACGGGCCGTCACATCCTGGAACGCCTGGGCGTCAAGCGAGACGCCGTCCGCCTGACGCTGAAACAGCAGCCGGCGGCCATCAGAGAGGACGCGACGCCCCGCCTTAGCGCCGAGGGGCCGCCGCTGACGGAACGTGCTCAGCAGGTGTTCACGCTGGCGGCGCAGGAAGCGCACCGCTTCGACAGGGACGCCGTCGGGACCGACCACCTGCTGCTGGGCCTGCTATTGGCAGGAACCGGGGACGCCGCCTCGGCCCTGTTCCGGGAGGGAGCGACGGTGGACAACGTCCGCAGCGAGATCATCAAAGATCGTCGGACAATTGAAACGTAACACGCTTTGAACGAGCGACTGCCACTCCTGAAACGTCTGCCGTTGTTCTGGCGGCACGTCGCGTACAACCTGCGCGGCGGCTTTCTGGTGCGCCCCCTGATCATCGCGCTGGCGCTGGGGGCCGCCGGGGCGCTGGTGTCGGCGGCGGAGGAAGCCTGGCCCGCCCTGAGCGCCTGGGTGCCGCGCGTGCTGTTCCCGTCGCGCGCCGACCCGCAGGTGGCGCAGGTGATTCTGGGCGGCATCGCCGCCGCCATGATGACCGTCGTGTCCATCGTTTTCGCGATCCTGTTGATGACGCTGACGCTGGCTTCGATGCAGTTCTCGCCGCGCATCATCGTCAGTTTCTCGCAGGACCGCGTGACGCAGCAGACGCTGGGCATCTTCCTGGGGACCTTCACCTACTGCCTGGCCGCGCTGCCGTCGGCGCGCTCCGTCCCCGCGCCGTTCGAGCCGGTGCTGGCGGTGCTGGGCGCGATGCTGCTCGCGCTGGCCTGCGTCGGCTGGCTGCTGTTCTTCATCCACCACATCTCCGAAGCCATCAGCGTCAACCACATCGTGGACCGGATCGCGCAGGAGACCGAGGGCATCATTGACGAGACGATGCCCCGGCCGCTCCGGGAAAGCCGACTGGCAGACCCCGACACGCCGGAGTCGGGCGGGCGGGAAGCGCCGGTTCTCAGCCTCGTGTCGGGTTACGTCCGCTTCATTGACGGGCGGCAGCTCGCGGCGCTCGCGCGCTCGTCCGGCGTGACCGTCCGTGTGCTGCGGCGCGTCGGTCACTTCGCCCCCGAAGGCGTGCCGCTGCTCCTGGTGGACAAAGGCGACAAGTTGACCCCCGCGCGGATGGCCGAGCTGCGCGGCGCGTTCGACCTGGGGCCGACCCGGACCATGCAGCAGGACATCGAGTTCGGCATCCTGCAGATCGTGGACATCGCGCTGAAGGCCATCTCGCCCGCCGTCAACGACCCCAGTACGGGCATCACCTGCGTGGACCAGCTCAGCCGCATCCTGATCCGATTCGCCTCCCGCGAGCCTGCCGACGCCCTGCTCTACGACCCGCCGGGCGTCGTGCGCGTCCGCATCCCCCGGCTGGGCTTCGAGCGGCTGGTGGACTCGGCCTTCGAGCAGATCCGCCTGTACGCAAAAGCCGATGTGGCCGTGAGCCTGAGACTGCTGCGCGCGCTCAGCGACATTGCGGCATCGGCGAGCGTCCCTGACTTTCACCGGGCGCTGGTGGAGCGGGGGCGACGGATCGTGGCCGGCTGCGCCGCCGAACTCGGCCCGGACGAAATGCGCGAACTGCGCAGTCGTTTGGCGGCTCTGGAGCAGGCCGTACCCGTCGCAGGGCCGTAAGGTTTGACTTATTCGGAGCGGCGGTACTGTCTCCCCGCCCAGGTTTTCGGCATTTGCTCTTCATAGGCGGCGCGCGTGGCCCGCATTTCCGGCGTCGTGGCGTCGCCGTAGGTCAGCCGGTCTAAGAATGCGACAACTTCGGCCAGGCTTCCTTCCAAAACGTTGGCGGCGGCGGGGCGGCTGGGCGTGGGGATTTTCGCGCCCGCAGTGAGATTGTAATGGAACGAGTGGATCAGGCGATCTATCGCGAACAACTTCTCGCGGGCGGTGCGGGCTTGGTCGAAGCGCGTCAAAAATGTCTGAAAAGCGTCCACGCCGCCGGCCCCCCAGAGCTGCTGTCCTTGAAACGTCTCCCGGTATTCGCCCCAGATCGCGCGCCAGCCGCAGTCCGCACAGCGGAGTTGTTCCGAAAGGCTCTGCGCGTTGTTGCCTTTGCCCGCGCGGTTGATGATCCTGGCGCAGCGCGGGCAGGCAACGCGCCCGCAGACCGCTTCCGTGACCGTCATTATGCTCCGGCAGCGCAGGTACAGCGCACAGCCGACGTCGTCTATCAAGGCTTCGTCGGTGATTCCCTTCGCGTCGCTCTCGTACAGTCGGCGTATTCTCTCCGGGCGCACAGGCCGCGCCCAGCGTACCAAATCCATGCCGTCCGGCCCTTCTTTTTCGGTCTGCGTCAATGTGTTCATCGTCCCCCTCGGTGCTTTTCGTGTGGGCAGTTTACCCGCGCGGGACACGCATTTCAGAGGCCCGGCGCGATCTTTACGCATTCTTTACAGTGGGACGGTTGACCTTTACGGCGTCTTTACGCCCGTTCGGAGATAATGGGGTTGCGACAGACGGGAGGATGAGGACACATGGCAGACTTCTGGTTTTTAGTGGTGACGCTGCTGTTTTTCGCGGCGGCTCTCGGCTACACCTACGGCTGCGACAGGCTGTGAAGGAGGCGACGATGGGATTTGAGTACGCGCTGGCGGGAATCGCCACGGTCGGCTTGACGGTGTATCTGCTGTATGCACTGATCCGGCCGGAACGCTTTTAGGAAGGACACCGGACATGACTGTTATCGGCTGGTTTCAGATACTTCTCTTTTTCGCCGTTGTCCTCGCGCTGACGAAGCCCTTTGGGACGTTCATGTTCAACGTCTTCGAGGGCAGGAAGACAATACTGACGCCCGTCTTTCGGCCCGTCGAGCGAATAATCTATAAAATCGGCGGCGTGGACGAGGCGGAGGAGATGCCGTGGACCACGTACACGGCGGCGATGCTTTTGTTCAGCGTGGTGACGCTCGTTATCACTTACGCGCTTCTGAGGGCGCAGGCGCATTTGCCCTTGAACCCCATGCACTTCGGCGACGCCAAGAACGCGCCTTCGTATGGGACGGCGATGACTCCCGATCTGGCGTTCAGCACGGCGGCGTCTTTCACGACGAATACCAACTGGCAGGCGTATTCCGGCGAGAACACGATGTCGTACTTCTCGCAGATGGTCGCGCTTGCCTCGCATAACTTCTTCAGTGCGGCAACGGGCATCGCGATTGCCATCGCGCTGGTGCGCGGCCTGGCGAGGCGCAGCGGGAACAGCATCGGCAACTTCTGGGTGGACATGACCCGCGCGACGGTCTATGTGCTTCTGCCCCTGTGTCTGGTCTACGCGCTGTTTTTGTGCCAGCAGGGCGTGATAGATAACTTCCATGCGTATCGCACTGTCACGACTGTCGAGGGCAACTCGCAGATCATCCCCGGCGGGCCGTTCGCTTCGCAGGAGGCGATCAAGATGCTGGGGACGAACGGCGGGGGGCCGCTGAACGCCAACTCGGCGCACCCGTTCGAGAACCCAAGCCCAGTGACGGACTTCGTGCAGATCCTGTCCATCTTTCTGATCGGCGCGGGGATTGTCTATACGTTCGGGCTGTACGTCGAGAATCCCAGGCAGGGCTGGGCCATCTGGGGCGCGATGGGCTTCCTTTTTCTGGTCGGCGCGAGTGTCGCGTATGTCCAGGAGGCGAAAGGGAACCCGCTGATTGCGGCGCAGGGCGTCCAGACATCGAGCGCGGCGCTCGGCGACAGCGGCGGCAACATGGAAGGCAAGGAAGTGCGCTTCGGCATTGCGCGTTCGGCGCTGTTCGCCACCGTCACGACCGACGCGAGTTGTGGCGCGGTCAATTCCATGCACGATTCGTTCACGCCTTTGGGCGGTCTGGTGCCGATGGCGAATATCATGACCGGGGAAGTCATCTTCGGCGGCGTCGGCGCGGGCCTTTACGGGATGCTCATGTACGCGATCCTCGCGGTTTTCATTGCCGGGCTGATGGTCGGTCGGACTCCTGAGTATTTGGGCAAGAAAGTCGAGTCTTACGAGGTCAAAATGGCGATGCTCGCAACATTGGTGCTGGCCGCCGATGTGCTCGGTTTCACGGCTCTCGCTTCCGTGACGCACGTCCCCCATCCTGCGGCGTACTGGAACACCGTCGGCGGCAACGTCAACGCTCTGGCGTCGGCGAATACGAACAACAGCGGGCCGCACGGCTTCTCGGAGATCCTCTACGCCTTTGATTCGACCACGGGCAACAACGGCAGCGCCTTCGCCGGCATAAGCGTGAACACGCCCTTTTGGAACCTGACGCAGGGCATCTCCATGCTGGTCGGGCGCTTCCTGATGATCGTTCCTTTGCTCGCCATCGCGGGCAGCATGGTCAAGAAAAAGCGCGTCCCCACCGGGCCGGGGACGTTCCCCACCGATACGCCGCTGTTCGCGGGTCTTTTAGTCGGCGTGATCATCATCGTCGGCGCGCTGACCTACTTCCCCGGCGTCGCGCTTGGCCCTGTCGTGGAGCATTTCCTGATGCACGCGGGCAAGACGTTTTAGGCCCCCTATCCGCCTTCGGCACCTTTCCCCCATCGGAATGGGAGAAAGGCCAGT
>CAZZVX010000040.1:0-18865 GCA_964657535.1 Armatimonadota bacterium
CGGCATCACGACCTACGCCGGCAACCCGAACTCGCTGGCCGACGGCCTCTTGAAGATTTTACACGAGCCGGACACGGCCAAGCAGATGGCCGGTGCGGCCTATGCCCGCCTGCAAACCGACTTCAACTGGGACAACATCGCCGCCCAGACCGTCGGCGTCTATGAGCGCGTCTGGAGCGAGTACGACGCGACGGAGTGGGCCGCCGAGCGACAAGCGACGCCCTTAGAAACCGCGAGCGTCTAGTGGAAGCGGCGGGGTTCGTGGAGCGGGCGGCGGCGGTCGCCGACCGGTGCGCGGCGTCGGCGGCGATGCGTGACCGGACGGGTGAATTTCCGTCCGAGGAGTTTGCCTGGCTGGCCGAGGCCGGGCTGCTGACGGCCCCCTTGCGCCGCGCCGACGGCGGCGAAGGGCTGGGCGTGGAGCCGAGAACCTGGCGGGCTTTGCTGCGCGGGTTGGCGCAGATCGGGCGCGGCAGCCTGCCTGTCGGCCGCGTATATGAAGGCCATGTCAACGCGCTGCAATTGATTGACCTGTTCGCCACCCCGGCACAGCGCGAGCGATATTCCGCCGACGCGCGAAGCGGGCTGCTGTTCGGCGTCTGGAACACGGAAGCGGCGGACGGCGTGAAACTGTTCCCGTCGGGCAACGGTTGCTGGCGCATGGAAGGCGCGAAGACGTTTGCATCGGGCGCGGGCCATGTGCAGCGCCCGTTCGTCAACGGCGCGCTGCCGGACGGCAGCTGGCAGATGTGCATCGTGCCGATGGACCGGGCGCGGACACTGATTGACCCGTCGTTCTGGAACCCACTGGGAATGCGCGCCTCGTGCAGCTTCCGCGTGGACTTCTCCGGCGTGGAACTGACGGCGGACGATCTGATTGGCGAACCTGACCAGTATTACCGCCCCCCCTGGTTCGCCGGGGGCGCGATCCGCTTCGCCGCCGTGCAATCGGGAGCCGTGGAGGCGTTGATTGACGAAGCGCGGAACTACCTGCGTGGGCTGGGCCGGGCCGAAGACCCCTACCAGAAGCAGCGAGTAGGAGAACTCGCCGCCCTGTGCGAAACCGGACGCCTGTGGCGGGACGGCGCGGCGGCGCAGGCCGAGCGCGCGGACGAAGACCCGGCGGCGTTTGTCGCCTACGCCAACCTGATGCGCATCGCCATAGAGAACCTCTGCCTGAATGCCCTGCGTCTGACCGAGCGATCCGTCGGGGCGCGCGGCCTGCTTCAGCCGCACCCCTTCGAGCGCATCCACCGCGACCTGACACTGTACCTGCGGCAGCCGTCGCCGGACGGCGCGCAGGCCGAGGCCGGGGCGTATGTGCTGAGCCAGGACGCGCCGTTCCGAAAGCTGTGGGACCATGACTGACGCGCGGGCGCAGACGCGGGCCTGGCTGGCGGCCTCGCCCCTCGCCGACCCCGAACAGGCCCCGCTGCGCCCCTCCGAGGAGGTGACGGGGTGGGGGCCGACCCTCGTGGTCGCGCCGCACCCCGACGACGAATCGCTCGGCTGCGGCGGCGCGCTGGCCCTGCTGGCCGAGAGAAATCTGCCCGTGCGCGTGCTGGTCGTCAGCGACGGAACGCTGTCCCATCCCCACTCCGTCAAGTTTCCCGCCCCGCGCCTGCGCGACCTGCGCGAAGGCGAACTGCAGGACGCGCTGCAAGCGCTGGGCCTGCCGCCCGACCATGACGAGTTTATGCGCTTCCCCGACCGAGGCGTTCCAGGCGTTGACGCGCCCGGCTTTGATGACGCCGTGCGCCTGTTCCAAAAACGCCTGACCGACTGGCCGCCGCAGACCGTCCTGCTGCCCTGGCGGCGCGACCCGCACCCGGACCACCGGGCCGTGTTTGAGAGTGTTTCCGCCGCCTGCCGCTGTTTACATCCGCGCCCGCGCTTGATTGAATACCCTATCTGGATCTGGGACCTGGCGGCGCAGGGCGATCTGCCGGAACCTGGCGAGACGAATGTGTGGCGGCTGGACATCGGCGCGGTCGCCGCGCGCAAGCAGGCCGCCATCCGCTGTCACCGCTCCCAGACCACCGACTTGATTGACGACGACCCCCAGTGCTTCCGCTTGTGGCCCGACACCCTGGCCCATTTTGACCGTCCCTGGGAATTATATTTGGAGACCGCCCCATGAACCCGAACGTGCCTCACTCCCTGCCTGAAGATTACTTCGTTGAACTCTATGGCCGCGAAGACGACCCCTGGCAGTTCGAGACCAGCCCGTATGAAGACGCCAAGTACGCGGCCACCGTCTCCGCCCTGCCTCGCGCGCAATATGACTCGGCGCTGGAAATCGGCTGCTCCATCGGCGTCCTGACGGCCCGTCTCGCGCCGCGCTGCCGCCGACTGCTCAGTGTGGACTTCGCCGAAAAAGCCCTGCGCCGCGCCCAGGAGCGCTGCCGCGATCTGCCGCAGGTGCGTTTTGAGAAACGGCAGATGCCGCGTCAGTTCCCGGACGAGACCTTTGACCTGATCTTGCTCTCCGAAGTGGGATACTATTGGGACGCCGCCGAACTAGCGCAGGCGCAGGACAAGATCGACGCGCACCTGTCACCGGGCGGTCACTTGCTCCTGGTCCACTGGCTGCCGTTCGTGGACGATTATCCATTGACCGGCGACGAAGTCCATGACTCGTTCCTAGCGCGGGCCGAGGGCGGCAGTCGGGGCGACCTGCCCCTGCGCCCGCTCATGGGCCGCCGGGAGGAAAAATATCGGATGAACCTGTTTGAGCGCGTTTAGCCCCGGAGCCGTGTGTTCAAGTCGGCGACGGCCTGCTCGACGGGGACAAGCGGCCACTGACGTTTCCAGCGATCTATGCCGTGCTGGGCGTTGGCGACGCGCTCGTGCAGCAGGCCAAACGTTTGAGGCCGACACAGTTCATCGGTGAGCCGCCCCGGAGTGATGTCAAGCGTAGAGGCCAGAGCGTCTGTCTCACCAGGCGGCGGGGCGATGCCGGCTCGAACGGCTGCCCACAAGCGGCGCAGGCGGCGGCGGGCGTTCAGCCGCGCTTCAATGGACGGGACGGACTCGACGAGGTGTGAACGTCCGTGCCGACGGTCTTCGGCCCAATCTTCCAGTTGCGTCGCCAGGCCCTCCTCGGTGCGCCCCGCCTGCCGGGCCGTTGTGCAGACGCACACAGTGGGGCTGTGGCGGACGCGGGCATCGGCGCGCAGCAGGCGTTCATAAAAGACCAAGTCTTCCAAACGGCGAACGTCAGGCATTCCGCCTGCGCACCGGTACATGGCCGCCGTCACTGCCAGACTCGCGCCGTAGTGCTGGTGGTGGCGCGGCCAGGGGTCCGCCGGGTCGGGGTCAAGCCGGTGTTCCAGTTCGGCGGCGCGGAGATGGTAGGCAAGGTCGCGCAGGTAAAGCAGGCGCGCATCAGAGGCGGGAGCATTGCGCTGCGGGCGCTCCACAAAGATGCGGCCCCCGACGGCGTCGGCCCCGCGCTCGATCTCACGTTGCGTTTGAGCCAGCCAGTCCGAAGCGACGTGCGAATCGCTGTCGGTGGAGGCGATGATGCCTTGCGGACGGCCTATGCCCCAAAGACGGCGGCAGGCTTCGTCCATCAGCGCGCGCCGCACCCAGCCGATGTGCGCCTGTTCGGGCGGCAGCGTGCGCGTGATGACGTGCAGAGTCGTCCGGGGGTGGTCGCGGGTGAACCGCCGGACGACCCCGACGGAGTCGTCGTCGCAGTTGTTGAGCAGCAGCAGCACCTCAAAGGTCGCCGGGTCCCGTTGTCTGCCGTCAAGACCGGTCTGGTGGGCCAGAGCGCGCAGCGACCCGGCCAGCAGGCGTTCCTCGTTGCGCGCCGGCATGATCACCGAAACTTCGCACCGGGGGTGGATCGGCGCGGTCGTCAATTGTCCTTCGGATTGGGCGGCTGTCGCAGCCATATCTTCGTATTTCTAAGCCGCCGTCGGGCGGCACAGATACTGTACCCCACGCCGCCGCGAGTCACCGCAAGAATTTCGCGCCGACGCCGGTTCACCGGCAGGAAACGGGCGCGGCGACGGCGAACTGACTGCCATGACACAACCAATCGGGATCGCCATGATCGGCTCCGGGGCCATCGCACAGAACGTGCATCTGACCGCCTACCAGAAATTGCAGGCCGAAGGCAAAGTGAAGATCGTCGCCGTGTGCGACGCCAACGAAGACACGGCCAAAGCCGCGCAGCTCAAGTTCGACGTGCCGCACCTGTTCACGGACTACACGCAGATGCTGGCGATGGACGAAGTGGACGCCGTCGACGTCTGCACCCCGAACTTTCTGCACAAGCAGCCCGTGATTGAAGCTTTCGCGGCGGGCAAGCACGTCATCTGCGAGAAACCTATCGCGCTCAACTCCGTCGAAGGCCAGGCGATGGTGGATGCCGGGCGCAAGGCGGGCAAAAAGTTCATGGTGGCGCTGAATAACCGCTTCGCCGGGACGCCGCAGGCGGTCAAGCGGTTTGTGGACGACGGCAAACTGGGCGAAGTCTATTACGCCCGCGCCCAAGCCCTGCGCCGTCGGGGCGTCCCGTCCTGGGGCGTCTTCACCCAAAAGGACAAGCAGGGCGGGGGACCGCTGATTGATATCGGCGTCCACATCTTGGACCTGACCCTGTGGCTGATGGGCCACCCGAAGCCCGTCTCGGCGATGGGGCAGACGTACCAAAAGTTCGGCCGCAAGGCGGGCGTTTTCAACCCCTGGGGCGCGTGGGACCCGGAGAAGTTCACGGTGGAGGACTTCGCCGCCGGGTTTGTGCGCTTCGACAACGGCGCGACGCTGACGCTGGAAGCCTCGTTCGTCGCCAACGGCGACGATGCCTATCAGACGACGCTCTACGGCACGGAGGGCGGCGTCGTGCTGGACTTGAACACGCCGCACAACACCAAATTCTTCCGCGAGGAAAGCGGCTCGCTGACCGACTCGACGTTCGTTTCCGTGCCCAACCCCGGCTCGCACGAGATGGAGATTCGCGGCTTTGTTCAGGCGCTTTTGGACGACACCGAAGTCCCCGTCCCCGGCGAGCAGGGCCTGATGGTGACGCGCATCCTGGACGCGCTTTATCAGTCGTCCGAGACCGGCCAAGCCGTCGCCCTGTAAAAGTGTGTCAACAAAGTCTTGGCCGGCGGTTAAACCGCGCCAACAAGAGCACAAAGTCCGCCTGCGCGGATTAAGACTAGGCCGTAATCCTGAGTCGGCGAAGGCCGACTTCGTGATCTTTTAGCCGCGACTTCAGTCGCCGGGCGTCTCCGTAAGCAATTATGACCCAGCCATTGCCGAACGAACAGGCGCCGCAGTTGCCGCCGACCGACCCCGAAAACGATGCGGGCAAGGGCTGGCTGGCGAAGACACTCCCGGTCGCGCTCATCGCGCTCTGCGGCGAGCTGGGCATCGCCGTGCTGAATAATTCGGCACTGCCGGTCTACTTCAACAAGGGCCTGAAGATAGATACAGCCATCCTGCCCTTGCTGATGGCCCCGTTCTTTCTCAGCGAGCTGCTCAAGACGCCGCTGGGCGTGCTGGCCGACCGGATCGGGCGCAAGCCGCTGATGCTGGCCGGCTCGCTGGTGACGGTCTTCACGCCTGTCCTCCTGATCCACCTGCATTACCGGCCCGGCACGGCGCTGGCAATCGCGGTGCTGGTCGGCTTCGGCCTGCTGCGGCTGCTGGACGGGCTGGGGCAGGCGGCCCTCTGGCCGGCGCTGTACGCCTACATCGGCGACGTCGTGGCCGAGAAGAAGCGCGGCGCGGCCATGAGCCTGCTCAACGCGGTCTACATGATCGCGCTGGCCGTGAGTTTCCTCATCGGCGGCTTCGTGGACGACACGTTCGGACCGCTGCTGACGCACGATCCGGGGGTGACGTTCCGGGGGCAGATGGCGGGCGTCGCCCATCGTGTCGGGCAGCACGTGCGCCGCGACGCCCGTGGATTTTCCGAGCGGCTGCACCACCACCACCCGATGCTTCTCTCGTCATCTCCTGGAGCGGCGCTGACGGTCAACCCCGTGTACCAGCCGCCGCACTACTGGCCGTCGTTCTATCTCACCAGCGTGCTGTTCGCCGTCGCGGCGATTGTCATCGAACTGGCGCTGCGGGGCAAAGGCGGCAGGCGAACGCTTCAGGCCACGGAACAGGGAGCCGACGAGCGGATGACCTGGGCGCGTTTTGTGGCGGCGATGCGGACGGTTCCGCAGTTCTTGGGGATTATCTTTGTCACGTTCTTCGGCATCGGGTGTATCGCGCTCCTGGTGAAGATCTTCGCCATTGACGAGTTCGGACTGACGGAGCAGGCGTTCGGGACGCTGTTTCTGGGGCCGGCTCTGCTGATTGGGATTATTGCCATCCCGACCGGGCATCTGGCCGACAAATGGGGCAAGGCGCTCGTCGTGCGCGTCGGCTTCGTGCTGGCCGCACTGGGGATGTGGGGCATCCCGCTGATGCACAGCCTGCACCTGGGGCGGAGCGCGGAGGAGACCGGATTTATCGTGTCCGCCTCGGTCATGGGCGTCGGATTTGTCACGGCCTTCCCGGCCTGGCTCGCGCTGCTGACGTCGCTGGGCGGCGAGCGCCAGCGCGGGACCATCTTCGGGGCCGTCGCCACCGCGCAGGGCGCGGGGGCGGGTCTGGGGACGCTCGTTGGGTCGGCGCTGTACGGCCATGTGGGCCACTTCGTGCCGTTCGTCGCCTCCGCCAGTCTCATCTCCGTCGGCGCCGTTCTGTCACTGATCTTTATTCGGGAAGGGCTGCTGAAACGGCGGGCGGCGCAGGCCGATTGTCTGCCGGAATAGCAGTCCTCGCCGCCGCATTTCGTCTTTGTAAAATACTTCGTACAAAAACTATTGGAGGCCCCAATAACGTATTGCGCAAAAACCGCCGGTGTGTTATAATCACTGTGCCGATGTTCACGTTCTGAAGATCACACGTGGAGCGACAGGCGATCCGAGACCGTAGATCGCGTCCGGACGACCTGCCGCCCTGTATTACCCCCATCACTATACGCACTGCCCCGACTGTCGGGGTTTTAAGTCTTGCATCAATGGTCTATCGCCTGATTCTTGGTTCGCTTTGTCGCGCCGCCGCTGTGCCTGGGATCATGTGTGTCTCCGACTCAGTCGCCCTGGCGCCGTCGACCATGGAGGTTGTACTCGCTTGAAATCCGTTTTGTCTTCTCGCGTCACCGCGCTGCGCGCGCTTGTCGCTTTGCTTGTTCTCCTTTCCGGCGTTTCCGCCTGGGTCTCCGCGTCGTCCCTGCCGAAGTCCGGGTACACGGGGCAGGCCCTCGCGGCCCGCGCGCTGCTGCACCCAGCGGTGACGAAGGCCGCCGCAGAGCGCTTCCAAAAAGCCATGAGTCGGTGGCAGACGGCGGCCAATGGCCGCTACCTGCAGCCCAACGCTTCGCCCTTCGCGGCGCCGAAGCCGATGCTGCCGGCGTCCAACCCCAGCACGATCAGCATCTCGGAAGGCGTGCAGACGTTTGACTTGCAGGCCGCCCCGCCCAACTTCGCCCCGGCGGACGGGGCGCTGGTTTATCAGAACCTGACCCCGGTCTGGTCGGCGTCCGAGACCTTTGTCGTGTTCTCGTCCAACCGGCCCAGCAATGTTGCCGGCGACCCGGCGGGCCATTTCCACATCTGGGCCATCTCCTCGCGCGGCGACGTGCCGGGCGCGACGACGCTGTCCCAGGTCACAAGCGGCACGGGCAACGAATTCTTCCCCGCCCTGGACAACAACTCCGTCAACAACGAACTGGCCTTCACGTCCGATGCCAACTCGCCCAATGACCAGAACCTGTACATCATCGGCGGACAGACGGGCGTCCCGTTTGTGCCGGGCCAGGCGCCGATTGACGTGCGGACGCTGGCGACCCTTCCCGCCAGCGCCAAGACGCTCAGCGCCCAGAACCTGCTGAACGTCACCCGCTCGACCTTCTCGCCGGGCAGCGACCGCATTGCGTTTTCGGCCACGACTCCGACCGGGCAGTCCGGCCTGACCGGCGGGCGGCAGCACATCTTTTTTCTGAACGTCTCCAATAACGGTTTTCTGGCGCAGCCCGCGCCGGGGCAGGCCAACCCGCCGGCCCAGTTGACCGACGGCCCCGCCAATGACGCCGACCCGGCCTGGTCGCCCGACGGCAGTGACATCATCTACGACTCCAACGCCACGGATTTCGTCAACTCCGGCAACCAACTCAGTCCCACCACGGCCCCGGCGATCAGCCAGGGAGTCAAAGGCAGCGGCAGCCGTTCCCTGTTCCTGATCAGCGGCAACGCCGCCGCCGCGTTCGGCACGGTCGCCAACGGCGGCGCGCAGGTGGACACGACCGGCTTCGACGACTACGGCCCGGCCTGGAGCTTCAACCAGCCCAACGTCTATTACAACCCGAACAACACGCTGGAATACATCTCGTTCGCTCGTGCGTTCAACAACAAAAGCAACCACGACATCTACTACTTCCAGCTGACCCAGCAGAACGCGGACCAGACCGTCACCATCCAGCCGGAAAACAGCGTCCTGGCGTCGGGCGCCACGAACAACGCCCTTTACCTCAACACGGACGATCCCGGCAACAAATTCGACGACACGTACCCCTCGTGGTCGCCGTTCCAGTCCATCTTCAGCATCGTCTACCAAAGCCCGCGCTCCGTCACGTACAACCAGGCCAACAACCTGCCGTCGGAAACGGCCATCAACCTGCCGCTTGGGACGCGCGGCGTCGGGAACGGATACACCGGCCTGCTGGAGTCGCAGGTGATCAACCTGGACCCGCCGAGTCTGCTGCGCTTCAACGGCAATGAAGTCATCCGCGTCACCGATGCGCAGGGGCATCCGACGCGCAACCTCCAGCCCAGCACCCTGAACGGCAAAGCGTCCATCGCCAAGTTCATTGTGCGCCTGAGCAACCGTGAGGCGGGCATTGACGACAACAAGGTCTTCCTCCAGATCAAGGACCCGGACAGCAAGTATCAGGACTCGCAGCGCCTGGAACATAAAGTGCTGGCCGGCACCAACGATGAAGCCCCCGATCCGAATCCGAACAATGCAGGACAGTTCATCCCGCTGGACAGCGGCACGGCGGCCATCCTGGCGCCCGGCTTCGGCAACAGCGGCACTCTCGGCGGCATTGACACCACGACCAACCCGCATACTCCGATCCTGATCGGCCACGGCGTCGGCGAGGCTCAGACCGCCACTAGCCAGGGGCGGGCCGTCAGCCCCGACTTCGGCCCGACAGGGTTTATTCCGTGGGGGCCGGAATATGAGTGCCAGTACGTCAACCCGACCGTCCTCAACCCGTCCACCAATCCGGGCGATTACGGGGTGCCGTACTACCTGGCCGGCATTGACGACGACCAGCCCTTCAGCGGCGACGTGCAGACGCCCCGGCCGACCACGAATGACCCGACGCAGGCCAATCCGCTCAACCAGTTCGCCCAGTGGCTGCAGCTGACCCGCCTGCCGGACGCCCAGCAGGACGGACAGGGCGGCGTACTGTACGGCGCGTCCTACCAGACCCCCGCCTCGCCGAGCGACTTCTACCTGGACGTGATCGCCTACGACAAGGCCGTGTTCCCGGCCATCCCGGCGGGAAGCTCGCAGTATGTCGGCAGAAGCATCAACTTCCGCATCTACGACAACGTCGGCGGCTTCACCACGGCCACCTTTGACGGTGCCAATGATGTCCTTGTCGTCGCCGACAACGCGCTCGGCCAGAAGTTCTCCTTCACGAACTTCGGCCAGAACGGCAACACGAACCTGATCCCGTCCCTGTTCGGGGCGGAGTCGTACTACACGGACGTTGACATTGACCTGCTGCCCACGTCGGTCATCTCCAACGTGACGCTGACGCAGCCCACGGTGCCGAACATCCCGGCGGCGGCCGCCACGGCCACGCCGACTCAGCTTTCGGCCACGCCCGGCAACGGCAGCGTCACGCTGGTCTGGGCCGGGACTCTCCCGGCGCCGACGCAGTACAACATCTATCGCTCCACCACGCCCGGCGGCGAGAACGCCGGGCCTGGCGGGACGCCGATTGCGACGGTGGCCGGAAACTTCCCTACCACCTATTTGGACCGGGGTTTGATCAACGGTGTGACTTACTACTATGAAGTCACGGCTTTGAACGGCACCAACGAGACCGGCCCGTCCAATGAGGCCAGCGCGACGCCCGAAGACTTCGGCACCTCGACCCGCGTCCACCAAAAATTGTCCGCCCTGGGCGATCAGGGCCTGGACGTGGAAAACGGCCTGGGCGTCAATTCCTACCTTGACGGCGTGATTGACGACGGCGGACGTCTCACGGCGGACGCGCAGGCGGGCCTGCCGAGCGGCAGTGCGACTGTGCCGTTTGTCCGGCCCCAGAAATACAGCATCTGGCGCATCCTGTCGCGCGGCGCGATCCCGGCCTCTGTCCTGGGAGGCTACCAGCCGCAATTCCAGGCGCAGCCCGCCGTTGCCGATCCCACGACGGGGGCCAGAGCGAATGCGGAAAGCGTACCCGTCGCCAATCGCTGCGTCATCTGGGTCTCGCCCTACACCGGCGACTTGCCCCTGGTGGATGCCGGCTCGCTGGAAAACCCGACCACGCAGACACTGCTGACCAACTTCGTCAACGCCGGTGGGCGCTTGTGCATCACCGGCCAGAACGTCGCCTCGTCCATCTCCCTGCGCGGCACCGCCGACCCGAACAGCGCCAACATCCAGTTCCTGAACAAACTGGGCGTCACCTATGCCTCGCGCGGCGGCGGCGGTCAGGTATTGAGTGGCAACGGTCAGCGCGTCAGCGGCTTTTCCGGCGGCGCCGTCCCTAATTTCCCAATGCTGTTCGGCGGCAACTTCTTGGGCATTACCGATCCGGTGAGGCCGTCCTCCAACGCGCTGATTTTGAGCAACGCCTTCCTGTTCCCGCCGCAAAGCGACCTCGGTCGCCGGGATGCGTCCTTCGACCAGACAAACAATTCCCTGCGCGGCTCCGTCGCGCGCATTGACACCGTGAACCCGGTCGGCAATGACGTCACCGATATGCTGACGAACGGCCAGGCGGGGCTGGTGTACCACTCGGACTACACCTCCGCCGTGGGGTCCGGGTACGGCAGCCGCGTCGTCTTCGGCTCGTTCGGCCTGGAAGGCCTGGGTATCGAGTATTACTGTGTCCGGGTCAATCCCAACATTCCCTTCTACGGCGCGCTGAACCAGCGCCCGCACATCCTGCACAACATCGTCAACTTCCTGCGCACCGGGACCTTCACGGGCCGCATCACGCAGGCGAACGGGCAGGGCGTTCCCGGCGCGACCGTGTACGTTCAGGGCGGTCCGCCTGTCGGCGGCATCCCCGACCCACGCGGCCTCTTCAGCGCGACGACCGGCTTTGACGGCTCCTACACCATCAACGGCGTCGAACCGGGGACGTATGGCGTGACCGCCTACAAGCAGGGCTTCACCGGAGCCTCCTCCAATTTCGCCTTTGATGTGGAAGGCGACACGATCATCAATGGCCTGAACCTGGTCATCGCGCCCGTCCCGCCGGGCCGCATCACCGGCAAAGTCACCGACGTCAACGGCACCGGCGTCGGCAGCATCACCGTCACGTTCGTCTCCACGGACCAGCAGACGACTCTGACCGCCGTGACCGGCCCCGACGGCACGTACACCATTGATAACGTCCCCGCCGGTTCGTACAACGGCACCACGGCGGCGACCACCCAATACTCCGGCGCGGCCGCGCCGACGCAGGGCAACCCGATCACGGTTCCCAGTGGCGGATCGGCCCAGGCGGACTTCCAGATCACCGCCGTTCCCGCCATCGTGTCCGGCGTCGTCTTCAACGACAAAAACAGCAACAACCGGCCCGACAACGGCGAAGGCATCGCCGGAGCGACGCTGACCTTTACGCCCGCGACCGGCGCCGCGCCGGCCCCGGTGACCAGCGGCGCCGGCGGCAAATACTCCATCAACCTGCAGCCGGGAACTTACACCATCACCGTGGTGGCGACGGGCTTCCTGACCAGCAACACGCAGACCGTCGTGGTGCAGGCCGGGCAAAAACTGACGCGCAACATTCCGCTCGTCCCCACGCCGGTCATCCAGCCCGGCACGTTGGGCGGACTGGTGACGGATTCGTTCAGCGGCAAGGCCCTGAGCGGCGCGACCGTGACCATCAAAGACGCCAACGGCAACACCGTGGCGACCGTCACCACCGGAACGGCTTCGTCTCCGGGGGCGCCGAAGGGGGACGGGCAGCCGCTCAACTACGGCCCGGTGTCTCTGCCGCCGGGAAACTACAGCGTCACCGTCACCGACGGCGGCTTCAGCACCCAATCCGTCGCCAGTGTCTCGGTCCGGTCCAGCGCCTTCACCCGCGTGGACTTCACCAGCGCGAACGGCAACCCGCTGACGCCGATCCACGTCTTCGGGGCGGGGTATAACTTCTTCTCCGTGCCGTATGACTATGCGGCGGCGGGCATCAGCTTCAACCAGCTATTCGGCCCGCTCAATCTGGGGACGTTCAGCCCGTTCAAGCCGAATCCGAGCAACGCCAACCGCTCGCACGTGTTCGTCTGGAACCCCGTGCTGGTCCAGTACGTGCTTGACCCGGCGCCGCCCGCCGACGGCCCGCATCTGGGCCAGGGCTACTGGGTCTTCCTGCACAGCCCGTCCGAAGTCACGGTGGCCGGCAACGCGCCGACCACGGCGACGATCCCCGTCGGCCTGCAGCGCGGCTGGAACCAGATCGGTGTGCCGAGTCTGACCGCGATCACCACCGGGCGGCTCTCCTTCGCCAACCCCGCCGGCGGCGCCGCGATCACGTTCGCCAACGCGACGGGCAGCACGTACCATCTCGTCTCGCCGACTCTGTACGGCTACAACGGTTCCAGTTACTTTACCGTGACGGCCGCCAGCCAGATGCAGCCGTGGCAGTCCTATTGGATCTACGCCTTCGCGGACACCACGATTGAGATTCCGACGGGCGGCGGCTAATCAGAGCCGAATCAGGCCCCGGCGAACTCCGCGCCGGGGCCTTTTTCTTCGCACCGACGGCCCGGAAAAATACTTCGTACAAATAGTCCCAAATCCGCGAGATAACTGCTTGCGCAAAAAGGGGCATTGTGTTATAATCGTCAAGCCGAGGCCCGGATGCTCTCATCCGGGGAGCAAGACCGCCGTTCCGGGGCCGACCGGGCCGGATGTGGATCCCTGCGCTCCGGCGACATCGCCCCTCGCAGACGTGTGTTCTGAATGATGCATTTTCGCCCGACTACCGCTCTGTATTCACTGTCCGTTGCGGCGCACCGAATGATGCTGCGCGGCATTGTCGCTATCGCCTGCGGCTTGTCTTGCCCAGCCGACCTGGAGGATTTCCTCGCTTGAAAGCACTGCTCACTCGTGTTCCCGTCGTCCTGTTGCGCCTTGTCGTCGCCGCCCTCGCCCTCGCCGGCTGCGTCGCGGCGCTCTTCTCCACGGCGTCCGTCGCGTCGCCGGGCCACACCGGCCAGGCGCTCGCCCTGCGCGCAGCCCTGAATCCGGCCGCCGCGAATTCCTACTCCCAGCAGCTCAGGGCGAAGGCTGAGGCCGCCGCGCGTCCCGCATTCACGCGCCGCCTGCCGGACATGAGCCTGCGGGCGATGGCGAGTCCCAACAACACGCCCGGCGCGGGCAATCCCGCGCTGAACGCGGAACCCGTGCAGACCTACGACGTGTTCGCGCCCCCGGCGGGCAACTTCCAGCCCGGCGACGGGCCACGCACGGAAACGAATCAGGACCCCGTCTGGACCACCGACGGCAACTACATCGTCTTTGCGCGCACGGCCGCCGACGGTCACTCGCATCTGTTTTCCATCTCCGCGCAGGGCGACCCGCCCGGCTCCTCTTCCCTGCACCAGATCACCTTCGGCGCGGGGAACGAAGCCTTCCCGGCCCTCGACCCGACCGACAACACTCAGCTGGCGTTCACCTCGACCGCCGGCAACGGCGTCCCGAACCTGTACGCCATCAGCGGCTTCAGCCCGCAGACGACAACGGTGGATGTCGGCACGCTGACGTCGCTGACGATCCGCAACACCGGCAGCCCCTCCGACCTCGTCACCGGCTTTGACATCGTGCAGCGGCCCGCCTGGTCGGCGGGCGACGGGCGCATCGCCTTCTCCGCGCGAGACACCGGCGGCAGGTATGCCGGCCACTACCACATCTGGTTCCTGTACGTCAACAGCGGCGGCGCGGCCAGCAACCCCGACGGCGGCCCCACCAGCAACAACCCGCCCGGCAAACTGACCACCGGCCCCGCCAGCGACACCGACCCCGCGTGGACCGCCGACGGCACCGATATTATCGCCTTCGCCAGCACCGCGTCCGCCATCAACAACTCGACGACCGCTCCGGCCGTGACCGCCGCCCCGACGGCCGCCGGGGCGCCGCGCAGCATCTTCGCCATCAACGGCTCCGGCCAGAACGGCGTGCAGTTGACCAGCGCCGGCTTTGACGACTTCGCGCCGGCCTGGAACAACAACAGCAACGATCAAGGACTGCTGGCCTTCTCGCGCGCCGCCGTCGGCCAGCCGCATGACATCTACACGTACACGGCCTATACGCTGGACGCCAACGGCAATCCGGTCTTCCAGAACGGCAACGCCGCCGCCATCGTCAACACAGACGACAATCCCGGCCAGACGAGCGCCGCCGGCAACAAATACGACGACATCTATCCCACCTTCTCGCCCTTCGTGTCGGTCTTCAGCATCGCCTACAGCAGCAACCGCTCCATCACCTACACCGACCCGTACAACGCCGACGCGGCGCGCGAACTGGCCGAGTCCCTCGACTCGACCCAGGCCCGCACCACCATCGGACCCCGGTATCGCGGCATCCTGGTTTCCAAGTACAACGACGTGGACCCGCCGAGTCTGCTGACCTACAGCGGCACGGAGGTCATCCATGTTACCAACGGCCCGGCAAACCCGGCCAGTACGACTTTCAACCCCGTCTCCGCCGCCCTGCCGCCGCGCCGCAACGGGGACATCAATCCCGGCAACACCGTCTCGTTCGTCGTCCGCCTGAGCAACCGCGAAGCCGGCAACGACGACAACAACATGTACATCCAGATCAAGGACCCGGACAGCAAGTACCAGGACTATTCGGGCCGCGAGCACAAGGTGTTCACGACGGACACGGAAGGCTACTTCCAGAACCCAAGCACGGGCGAGCAGAAAGACCCGAAGACCGGCGCGCTCCAGACCCGCAACACCTACGCGCCCTACTTCGTCGGCGAGCGCCCGGACCCGACCAACCCCCAAAATTTCCTGCTTGCCTTCGTTGACTCGGCGACGTTTTACCTGTACAACGGCGGCAGCTCCGCCGGCGGTATCAACGACCCGGAATCTTTCGCGGGCTTCACCAACGACAATTTCACCGAGTACGGCAACCCGGTCCAGCTGTTCACCGCCGGCGCCAACGGCAACAATTTTCAGGTGGCGACGGACCTGCGCGGCATGGTCGGCGGCACGGACGGCAACCTGCCCATCACCGTCGGACACAGCCACGGCGGCGTCAATCCCTTCGCGCTGACCGTCGTAAACAACAACGTCACCACCTTTCCGAGATTGCCCGGCCAGGACCCTAGTCTGTATACCGTCACCGGGCAGGAGTACGAGTGCCAGTACGTCAACGCCAAGTTCGGCGTCAACAGCAAGGCGGGCGGCAGCACGGACACGGTGGATGCCGACTACGGCATTCCCTACTACCTGGCCGGCATTGACGACCAGACGCCGCACAGCGGCGGGACGATCACGCCGCGCTCCGAGTGGCTGCACCTGGTTCCCGTCAAAAAGGACGCCAGCGGGCGGGCCGTCGCCGACCCGGACGGCGGCGCGCTGTACTACGCCGTCTGGACCACGCCGACCTCACCGAGCGACTACTACCTGGACGTCGTGGCCTACGACCGGGCCAACTTGAGCGGGGAGCCGGTGCCGAGCACCCGGCCCACCAAGCCCAGCACCGCCGCCAACGTGCGCATCTACGACAACGTCTGGGGCTTTTCCACCCAGAAGTTCAGCGGCACCGCCGACACGCTGGTCGTCGCCGACAGCACGCTCGGCCAGAAGTTTATCGCCGCCGCCTTCGGCAGTAGCGGCCTGGACGAACTGCCGCCCATCTTCTACGGCGCGGAGTCGTACTACACCGACATTGACACCAGCCTGCTGCCCAACTCCATCCTGCGCTACTTCCAGTTCGGCGGCAAAAAGCCGGTAGACACGCGCATGAACAATGCGCTGATCCTGCCGGATAACCTGCCGCTGGCCGAACTGTTCGCCATCAACCCCACGGCTGAAGGGGGCAACTACACAGCCACGTCCCCCTTCAACGGACTGGGCGTGGATTCATACGATGACTTCACCATTGATCAGCAAACCGTCCAGGTGGGAGGACAAACCGTTCCCCGCTCCCAGGCGTACAGTCTCTGGCGCATCCTGTCGCGCGGCCCGCTGGACCCCAGCGTGCTAGCTTCTTATGAGCCAACGACGCAGACCCAGCCGGCAGTGGCGGATCCGGTTGACGGCACGACGGCCTCTGCCGCGACGGTGCTGGACGCGCACCGCTGCGTGCTTTGGGTGTCGCCCTTCACCGGCGACTTCCCGCTGGAGTTCCGCGGCTCGCTGGACGACCCGAACACCCAGACCCTGCTGCGCGCGTTTGTCAACGGCGGCACGGTTGACAACGTTCCGTTCACCGGCGGCGGGCGCCTGATGGTCTCCGGCGAAGATGTCGCCTCAGCCTTGAGCCAGGGCGGAGTCACTTCGCTCAACAGCCCCGGCTCATTTTTGTACGATGTCTTGAGCGCGGAACTTGCGCCGGCCAATCAAGGGAACAACCCCGACCCGACCCAGGGCGGCAACCAGAACCTGGCCTCGACGGGGGATACCATCGCGCAGCGGATTACCCACGACCCCTTTTTCAACTTCAACCTGAACGACGGGACCGCCCAAGACTTCTTCAACGATTTCGTTCCGAACGCCCCTTACAATTACAGAGCGCCCAGCGCCAATGCCCTGATTCTGGGAAACAACTACAACACGCTTCGGGGACAAGGCACACTGTGGCGGACGGACGGCTCGCTTGATCAGCTCGGCCCGAACCTGACTGCGTTCGGAAGCGCCCTCGCCGACAGCACGATTGACACCGTGGTTGCCGAAAACGGCGCTCACACCGACATCAACTTCGCCGGCCCCGGCTCCGACACTTTCAACAGCGTCACCGGCTCGCCCGGCCTGATCTACAACGAACTGCCCCTGACGATCAACAATCAGCCTTTGGACTCCGGCGGGCGCGTCGTCTTCGCCTCCTTCGGCCTGGAAGGGCTGGGCATCGAGTATTACAAGGACACCGTCAACGGCACGGACCTCTACTTCCCGCGCAACCAGCGCCCGAACCTGCTGCACAACATCGTGACCTACCTGCGGACCGCGACCTTCACCGGCACCATTCGCGGCGTCAACGCCGACCGCAGCACGCGGCTGCTGTCCGGCGCGACCGTCTACCTGGTTCCCGAAGGGGGAGTCGCGATCCCCAACAACCCGCGCAACCTGTACAGCGCCACCACCGATGCGAACGGCAACTACACCATTGCCGGCGTGGAGCCGGGCGGCTACTATGCCGTCGCTTTTGCGACGGGCTATACCCGCACCCTTTCCAACAACTTCCGCACGGTGGAAGGCGACACAACCGGCACGTTCAACCTGAACCTCATCAAAGAGCCGGCCGGCAGCATCTCCGGGACCGTCACCACCACCGCCGGGACACCCCTCGGCGGCGCGACCGTCACCTTCACGTCTGCGAACGGGCAGACCACCTACACCGGCACGACCCGCGCGGACGGCACCTACACCATCACGGGCGTGGATGCCGGCACCTACACCGGCGTCGCCTCCGCACCCGGTTACGCGAACGCCACGGTCACCGATGTGGTCGTGAATCCCGGCGCGAACACGCCCAACGTCAACTTCACGCTGATGATCACGCCCGGCACGCTCGGCGGCCTCGTGAGAGACTCCGTGACCAAAGCGCCTATCGCCGGGGCGACGGTGACGGCCACGGACGCGAACGGCAACGCCACCGCGCTCATGACCGTCTCGCCGGCCGTCACCCCGGCCAAAGGGCCGACCGGGGACGGCAAGCCGCTCAACTACATCGGCTCGCTGGCGCAAGGCACCTACACCGTGACCGTGACGGCGCCCGGCTACACCACCCCGGCAGGCGTCAAGGCGAGGATCACGGTCGGCGTCTTCACCCGCCTCGACTTCAGCCTCGTCAGCACGCAGGGGAGTCTCGGCGGGCTGGTGACGGACAAAGCGACCGGACGGGCGCTGATCGGCGCGACGGTGACGATCACGGACGCACAGGGCAACGCCGTGACGGGCAGCCCGTTCACGACCTTCACCCCGCCCATCGCCTCCCCGCTGGGCGGCGGAAAGAGGATCAACTACGGCCCGGCCTCGCTGCCGGTCGGCACCTACAAGATCACCGTCTCGGCTGCGAACTACTTCACGCAGACAGCGAAGTTCACCGTCGGGCCGAGCCGCTTCACTGAGGCCGACTTCGCCCTGGTCAGCACCCTCGGAACTATCGGGGGGCTGGTGACCAACTCGTTCACCCACGCCGTACTGGGCGGCGTGACCGTGACCATCACGGACCCGACCGGCAACGCCGTCACGGGCAGCCCATTCTTCACGAGCGGCAAGACGAAGACCTCGCCGACGGACGCCGCCGGCAAGACACACACGATCAACTACGGCCCGATCACCCTGCCGCAGCTGCCGGCGGGGCAGGCCTACACGGTCACGGCCTCCGCGCCCAACTACACGCCACAGACGAAGAGCGTCAC
>CAZZVX010000041.1:0-18819 GCA_964657535.1 Armatimonadota bacterium
GACGGCGAAGGCGCGTCGTACTCGTCGGCCCTGCTCGGCGCGTCCCCCGCCTGGAAGACCGTCCCCTTCACGCTCGGCCCCGCCGGCGCGTCCGACATCGTCGCCTGCCGCGCCAACGTCCTCCCGCTGCCGACAAGCCCTGCCTCGTCCCTGTGGCTGCTGGGAACTGCCGTGGAAGGCGCGCAGCGCGGCCAGACGTTCCGCGTCACCTACACCGACGGCACCACCCAGGACTTGGCCCAGAACCTGAGCGACTGGTACCAGCCGCAGGAGTTCCCCGGCGAAGTCCGCGCCGTGAAGATGCCTTACCGCAACATGGCCGACGGCAGCAAGGACCCGCGCTCCTTCTCCGTCTACGCCTACGGCTTCGCGCTCAGTCCCGGCAAAACGGTCCAGAGCCTGACCCTGCCCGACAACGCCGACGTCAAAATCCTGGCCGTCACCCTCGCCCGATAACGAAGGTTTCGACGCACGATAAAAATGACTGTGACAGACATACTAATCTTCGTCGGGATTGTTATTCTCTTCGCCAATGGCGGCAGATGGTCTGCCCACTTCGGCAGGTATTTGGGCAAGTTGATTCATAACTACCGGGGCGGCGGGCCGGGCGGGCCGACGGCGGCATAACAACCATCAGCCGCGTGGCGTCGCCGGGGGCTGCTTGACCAACTGCCTGCGCATGAGGCTGAACTCTGTTCGTTATGGCGCTCACGCTTCCGCAGACACAGGAGGGCAAATTGGTGCTGCGACACGGTGACAGAGTCCGCTTGGTCGGTGACTTGCCCGCCATGAACGTGAGCGAAGGCGATGCGGGTATGGTCTTCACGCGCGAGTTGTGGCAGGCACGCGAGCCCGATGATCCTTTTTACAAGGTCGTCTTCGAGAGTGAGAACGGGCGTCTGCTCGAACTCTCGCTCCAGGCCGAGGACGTACAGAAAATCGGCCCACAAACTGCATAATCACGGCTGCAACTGACGCCACACGGCGTCGCTCGTTCCTCGCTTTGCAGTCCGGCGCGGCTGAACTTCGCCGTTATACCGCAGAACGAGGGGCTGCAATAAGGCAAGAGCATGAGTTACGATGTTTGGGTGCAGGATTTACCGGCTAACCTTCAATCGTTAGAGGATATTCCAGACGACTTCATGCCTGGGGTTATTGGCTCTCGCTCCGAAATTATCAGCAAGATTGTGGAGGTCGCTCCCTTTGCAGACTTCTCCGACCCTGCTTGGGGAACAATAGACGGGCCGGACTTCTGGATTGAAGTGAACATGAGCAAGGAGCAGGTGAAGGACTGTCACTTTATCCTGCGAGGCAGCGATAAGGCTGTCGGTGTGGTTGCCGACATTGTTCAGCGCCTGGGCCTCTCGGCTCTGCATTCCGGCGGTGACGGCATTTTCAGGCCGGAAGCGGCGAGGGCCGCTTTCCAGTCGTGGCGCAAGTACCGTGATCAGATCGTGTCGGGAGCGGAACAGTCTGCGGTATAACACAGCGCTGCAACGGACGCCAGACTACGCTCATTCTTCGCTCCATTTGCCGCAGGTGAGTGTAAGCGTTAGGCGTCAAGATCGGAGGCTACGCGAGTGACCTATAATAATTGGGGACCTTTCTATCAAGTCTCGCGCGTGACTGGACCGACACATAACGTGCTTGCGGTGGAACTGACCGAAGGACTGGGGGAGTCAGAGCCGCACATTGGAACGTTGCCCGGCTTTTGCGCGGGACATGGGCATCTCGACCCACAAGCCATTCAGGGTAGTGTGTTAGAAGGGCTTCACCTGGCAAACCGAATGCTTTCCACACGTTACCAGGTGCGGCGCATCCTGTACGGGGCGCAGGACACGCCCACGGAAGCAGCGACCTACGGTGTCCTGATGCTGAAGCTGGTGACGCATCTCGCCTGGGGCGAGGAGTTTACCGAGACGGAAGCGCCGCCGGGTGTAACCTTTTGACGCCTCACACGGTGTTGCTCCTGACCCCAGACTGTGTTTCTTCGTCGCGGTTGAAGTTGGCCGTTACGACGCTGAGACGGAGCGATGAGCATGGCGTCGACTCCGGGGGAGGTAATCAATGTTGCTGAAGCGTTACGAGTTCCCACCCCCGTAACACCCAGCACCCCCTGTTACCTCCCGAATCTCTCCTTGAGGGGAGACCTAGCAAAGCAGGGAAGAGAGGCCTCTTCAGGTATAATGGAACCCTGTTTAGAAAGCAGGCAGCATGACAGACAAACACGCCGTCGTCATCGGCGCGGGCATCGGCGGGATGGCGACGGCGATGCGGCTGGCGGCGCACGGCGGCTTCCGGGTCACGGTGCTGGAAAAGAACCCCACGGTCGGCGGGCGGGCCAACCTCTGGGAGCAGGACGGCTTTCGGTTCGACACCGGCCCCTCGCTGCTCCTGATGACCGACGTGTACCGCGATTTATTTGCGGCCTGCGGCGAGGACTTCGACGCCTGGGTGCGGCTGGTCAAGATGGAGCCGAACTACCGGGTCCACTTCGGCGACGGGACGACACTGGAGATGTCCAGCGACCTGGCGAAGATGATCCCCGCGCTGGAAAAGATCGAGCCGGGCGTGACGCCAGGCTACTACCGCTTTCTGGAAGACGCCGGGCGCAAATACCAAGTCGGGCGCAGGCAGTTCGTGGAAAAGAACTTCGCCCAGGCGACCGACTTCTTCACCGTCAAGAATCTCGGCCTGCTCAGACAGCTCAACGCCCTGGACAAGCTCTACGCCCACGTCTCGCAGTTCTTCAAAGACGACCGGCTGCGGCAGGCGTTCTCGATGCAGTCCATGTACTTGGGCATCTCGCCGTTCGACGCGCCCGCCGTCTACACGCTGCTGGCTTACACGGAACTGGCCGAGGACGGCCTGTACTATCCCGAAGGCGGCATCTACGCCCTCCCGACCGCGATGGCCGCCGTGGCGAAGAAACTCGGCGTAGACATCCAGACCGGGCGCACCGTCTCGCAGATAGTGGTGCAGGACGGCCAGGCGCGCGGCGTCTGCGTGGACGGGCAGGTGTTGACGGCGGACATCGTCGTCTCCAACGCCGACCTGCCGTACACCTACACGGACCTGCTCGCCGAGCGGCCCGCGAAATACGAAGAAGCCAAATGGCGCACCCAGCCGTTCACCTCGTCGGCGTTCATGCTGTATCTCGGCACGGACCGGGTGTACCCCGAACTCAGGCACCACAATTTCTTTCTGTCGGCGGACTACAAGCGCAACTTCGAGGAGATATTCGACGTCAAAGTGCCGCCGCGCGACCCGTCGCTCTACGTCAACTGCCCCGGACGCACCGACCCGACCGTGGCCCCGCCGGGCGGCGACAATCTCTTTGTACTGGTCCCCATTCCTCATTTGACCGAGCAGCAGCGGTGGAGTGGAGAACAAATCGCCCGGTTCAAAGACAAAGTCTACGCGAAACTGGAAGAGCGGGGATTGACCGACCTGCGCAAACACGTCGTCGTGGAGCGCGTCGTCACGCCGCACGAGTGGCAGGCGCAGTATAACCTGAAGTACGGCGCGGCGTTCGGTCTGTCGCACGGGATATTTCAGGTCGGCTGGTTCCGGCCCGCCAACAAAGCCCCGGATGTGGGTAATCTCTACTTTGTCGGGGCCAGCACCGTCCCCGGCACCGGCGTCCCGCTCGTCTGCCTGGGCGCCAAGCTCGTCACCGAACGTATCTTTGCGGACGCCGCGTAATTGGCCCGGCGAATAAATTCGCGGCTAAAAGATCACGAAGTCCGCCTGCGCGGACTAGGAGTAGGGGCATGGCGTGCCATGCCCTCTTTCCGGGTTCTTTCTGAGTGTCCACAGGGACACTTCGTGTTCTTGTTGGCGCGGTTTCAACCGCCGGCCTCTTCGCCGCTTAGAAAGCGACCTTTCCGATGGCCCTGTCCGAACTCGATGCCGCCTACGCACTCTGCAAGCGCATCAACGCCCACCACGGCAAAACGTATTACTTCAGCACGCTGTTTTTTCCCCCGGACGTCCGCCGCAGCGTCCACGGCCTGTACGGGTTCGTGCGCTACCCCGACGAGATCGTGGACAACCCGCCGCCCGGCTCCGACCCCGCCCGGTCGCTCGCCGACTACCGCGCCGCGACACTGCGCGCGCTCCAAACCGGGGCGTCCGAGCTGCCCGTGCTTCATGCCTTTGCCGACGTGGCCCGTCGCCACGGGATGTCGCCCGACTATCCGCTGGCCTTCCTGGACGCCATGGCGATGGACCTCACGCGCACCCGCTACGAGACGTTCGCGGACCTGCAGACCTACACCTACGGCAGCGCCTCCGTGGTCGGCCTGATGATGTGCGGCCTGCTCGGCGTCACCGACGAGGACGCCCTGCGCCGCGCCCACGACCTGGGCCTGGCGATGCAGCTCACCAATTTCTGGCGCGACATCGGCGAGGACTGGGCGACGCGGGGCCGTATTTATCTCCCCCAGGAAGACCTGCGCCGCTTCGACTACACCGAACGGATGCTGTCCGAAAGCCTCGTCAATGACCAGTTCATCGAACTCATGCGCTTCGAGATCGCCCGCGCCCGCGAGTTCTACGCTTCGGCGGACCGTGGCATGGCCGCTATCCCGTCCCGTTGCCGCCTGCCCGTCAAGCTCGCCCGCCTGCTCTACGCCAAGATCCTGGACAAGATCGAAGAAAACGGCTACGACGTGTTCCGCCGCCGCGCCCGGACCACGCCTTTGGAGAAAGCCGCCGCCCTTGTCTGGCAGCGCCTCCCACACGCCGTCCCGTAGCGGCCCCGGCTGCAAAAAGTGTCCTCCTCTGCCGATAATCGGAAGATGGAGTCACCCGACGAGTCGCCGCGCCTGCCTCACCTGCCCTTTCTGGACGGCCTGCGGGCCGTCGCCGCGCTGACGGTCCTGGTCAACCACGTCTTCCAGCAGATCTACTGGACCCAGCCGCCGCAGGGATGGTTCGCCCTCATCGCGCCCTGGCTGGGGATGGGCCACTTCAGCGTGACGCTGTTCATCATGCTGTCCGGCTTTTGTCTCATGCGCCCGGTCGCGCATTCCGGGAACCTGCGCGGCGGCGCAGTGGCATTTTACAAGAGCCGGGCGCGGCGCATCCTGCCCGCCTACTGGGCCGCCGTGGGCGTCGCCCTGCTGCTGATCGGGACCGTGATCGGCAGGCCGCAGGGCGCGATGTTCGACCTCAGCCTGTCCCTCACCCCGGCCTCCATCGTCAGCCACTTGCTGCTGATCCACAACCTCTGGCCCGCGCCGTTCTTCGCCGACTGCGGCAACACAAGCATTTGCAGCGTCTTCTGGTCGGTCGGGCTGGAATGGCAGATTTATTTCGTCTTCCCGCTCTTTGTCGCTCTGTGGAAACGCTGGGGGGCCGGGGTCACGCTGGCGATCATCAGCCTGGTGGCGTTTGACGTGTGGAAAACGACGCAGGGGCAGAACTGGGGGGGCATCTGCTGGCAGGGCCTGAACGCGGACTACTACGCCTACTTCGCCTTCGGGATGCTGGCGGCGATGCTGGCCTGTTCGCCCAAACGCCGCGCTGTTGTCAACCGCCTGCCCTGGCTCGGTCTGACGTTAGGGCTGGCGGCGGGCTTCGTGGCGCTGTCGTGCTGGGACTTTTACGGCGGCGGGATGCTGCGCATCAAGCAGTTCGACGTTTACTGCGTGCCGCTCTTTGTCGCGCTGCTGGTCGCCGCCTCACGCCCCGGACGGCTGCAGCGCGCGCTGTCCTGTCGCCCCTTGACTTCCATCGGGACCTACTCGTACAGCATCTATCTGCTGCATCTGCCCCTGGTCGCGCTGCTGACCAACTTCGTCGTCTTCCCGCACCTGTCTCACTTGCCCCGGCCCATCGCGTTCCTGCTGCTTCTCGCCCTGTCCATCCCCCTCGTCCTCTGGACCGCATCCCGTTTCGCCCGCGTCTTTGAAGCCAAGAAGTTCCCAGGATTGAAATCCTGGGCTGCGCAAGAGCGGATTGCCCGCCTGCGCGGGCGCGGAGTAGGCGGCGCTTGTCTTCATCTTCGCCCGCGAAGGCGGGCAGTCTTCTCCACGGCAGCCCAGGATTTCAATCCCGGTCGTGGTACCCAGGATTGAAATCCTGGGGACGCCTAGCCCGGCCCAATCGGCTCGTCCTCCGTCGTGACAACGCCCGACGCGCTCGCCTGCGCCACCTCCTGGCCGTTCACGTCAAAGACATGGATGATGCACGCATCGGGGGTGGCGATGTGGGCTTTTGTTCGGGCCTGCACAAACCCCTTGTAGACGTCACGGGCGGCGTAAGCCTCGGCACGGGCGTCCCAGTCCAGCAACGTGATCGGGGTCTTGCTCGGCAGGTCCACCCGCGCCACGTTGTCCTGTCCGAGATACGGCCAGGTCAGCGTCATCTCCTGCCCGGTCAGTTTGCCGCGCCACACCGCCACCTGCTGCTCCAGGTGCGCCCGGCGCGGGTCACGGACGGGGGAAGTGAGCTGCGCAATCGGCGGCGGCAGCGGCTCATGGGACTGCCGATAAGCGTTATAAACAACGCCGCCGCCGCCGAGGGCGATGACGAAGATCAAAACTTGCGCCGTGTTGATTTTCCAGACGCCGCGCTGACGTGTCGAGTTGGGTCGCGGGTGAAGCACGACTGTATTGTATCACACGCAACGCCTGATTGTCGCGGAGGCTGCCGAGAAAAACTTCGACCTCCCCTCCTCGGTTGACTTGCCCCCCCCATTTCGCCTATACTAACGGTACGGAACAGAGTATCCGTTCGATCATTTTACACACGCGATAGGAAACTGAGGACTTGTCAAAACTCCGAATCGGGATGCCTAAAGGCAGCCTGCAAGACGCGACGTTCGGCCTATTCAAAAAAGCGGGCTGGGATTTCCGGGTCAGCACCCGCTCGTACCAGCCGGTCGTGGACGACGACGAACTGGATCCCGTGCTGCTCCGGGCGCAGGAGATCGCGCGCTACGTCGCCGCCGGCGTCCTGGACGTAGGGTTGACCGGCCACGACAACGTCATGGAGTCCGGGGCGGATGTCCACGAAGTCTCCGAACTGATCTACTCCAAAGCCACGTCCCGCCCCTACCGCTGGGTGCTGGCCGTGCCGAACAACTCGGACATCCGCAGCGCCAAAGACCTGCAGGGCAAGCGCATCGCCACGGAAATGGTCAACCTGACGCGGCGGTACCTAGACCAGCACGGCGTTTCCGCCGACGTGGAGTTCAGCTGGGGCGCGACGGAAGTCAAAGTCCCCGACCTGGTAGACGCCATCGTGGAAGGCACCGAGACCGGCAGCACCCTGGCCGCGCACGGCCTCAAGATCGTGGACACTCTCTTGGAAAGCACCACCCGCCTGATCGCCAACCACGGCGCCTGGGAGGACCCCTGGAAGCGCAAAAAGATCGAGAACATCGCCCTGCTCCTGCAAGGCGCATTGGACGCCGATAACCTGGTCGGCCTTAAAATGAACGTCGCCAAAATCAACCTGCCCACTGTCACGACCCTGCTTTCGTCCCTGCGCAAGCCCACCGTCTCGCCCCTCGACGAAGACGGCTGGGTGGCCCTGGAAACGATCATCCCGGAAAAGACCGTCCGCGACATCCTCCCCGAACTGCGCCGCGCCGGCGCCCAGGGCCTCGTGGAGTACCCACTCAACAAGGTGATTTATTGACCGCGCCAACACAAAACGGCTTTCCGGCACTCCCCACTATCCGGCGGACGGGGACAGAGCCGTTTCACGGAGACGGCAGGCCGCTGGGCAGCACTTTGCTGGACTTTTGGCGATGGGCGGCCTCCAATCTGGTCAGCAATACAATGCGGGGGATATTGGCAGAGTATCTTGTCGCAAATGCGCTGGAGCTGCCCCAAACAGTGCGCTCGGAATGGCAAGCGTTTGATCTTGAAACGCCGCAGGGCGTGAAAATTGAAGTCAAGTCGGCGGCATATTTGCAGGCATGGCATCATGCCAAACTGTCTGTGATTCGCTTTGGCATTCAGCCGACCCAAGCATGGGATGCTATCACCGGCATATACGCGACAGAGCGCAAGCGACAGGCCGACCTTTACGTTTTTTCCCTGCTGCATCACCAGGATAAGCAAACACTCGATTCGATGAACATAAACCAGTGGCAGTTCTATATTGTGCCTGCGCCTCTGCTGAACGAACAGTTTCCAACGCAGAAGACTATCAGCCTCACCAGTTTGTTGAAACTGAAACCACAACAGGCGAAATACAACGAACTCGCAACGTGTATAAGAAATTGGAAGCAGAATTTGCTAAAACGAACTGTAGCCAAACAGGGACACGAAGGAGTAAACGGGGCATGAGCATCGCGCTTACGCCGGATATTGAACACGCGCTGGCCGAAGAAGCGCAGAAAATAGGTTCGCCGCCGGAACAAGTACCGGGGCCAACGTTGGCGGAACTGTCGGCGATGGACCACACCACGCGAGTTTATGCCATTATGGGCCACTCCGCTCATCTCGGCCCAAGTCGGCTGATGGAAGGCCGGCCCGAAGAAATCGCGCGTGAGGAGCGGCGTTGGACCAGATGGCCGTCAATACTTGGACGCAAAAATCGCAAAAACGAACTTCGGATGAGCACGGCGAGTGAAGAAGGTACGGAAGACAAGGGAAAATTACAATGCGAAATTATACGGCGGTCATCGAGAAGGACACGGAGACGGGATTGTATGTCGGCTACGTTCCCGGCTTTCCCGGTGCGCACACTCAGGCGGAGACGCTGGACGAACTGAGCGACAATCTCCGCGAAGTCATTGAAATGCTTCTGGAAGACGGCCAACCAACCGCTGCCGGTGCCTCTATCAGGACGCAGACAACATTGAATTGACGGTTGATAAACTTTTTCGCACACAGGTAACATATGGCAAGTGAAGAATTTACGCTGGGGATCGAGGAAGAGTACCAGATCGTTGACCCGGAGACGCGGCGGCTGAGGCCGCGCTCACTGACGGTGCTGCACACGGCGGAGAAGGAACTGGGCGAAAGCGTTCAGCCCGAATTTCACGCTTCGCAGATTGAGATTGCCACGCCCGTCTGCCGGACGCTGGCCGATGTGCGAACTCAGTTGACCCAGTCGCGGCGGGCCGTCATGGATGCGGCGGCGAAGGACGGCGGGCGCATCCTGTCCGCTGGGACGCACCCGATCTCGCGCAGCGAGGATCAGCCGGTCACGGACAAAGCGCGCTACCGGGACATGGCGCAGGACTATCAACAACTCGCGCAGGAACTGGTCATCTTCGGCTGCCACGTCCACGTCAGCCTGGGCGACTCCGACGCGGCCATTGGCGTCCTGAACCGGGCGCGGCCCTGGCTGGCGGCGCTGCTGGCACTGTCGGCGAGTTCCCCGTTCTGGGCGGGCGCGGATACCGGCTACGCGAGTTACCGCACGGAACTTTGGGTGCGCTGGCCGATGGCCGGGCCGCCGCTGCACTTTGAGTCCCGCGCCGAGCATGACGCGCTGGTTCAGGCGCTGGCCGCCAGCGGCAGCATCAGCGACGAGACCAAAATCTACTGGGACGTGCGCATCCCCAAGCGCGTTCCGACCGTGGAGTTTCGCATCGCCGACGCCCTGCCGACGGTAGACGAAGCCGTGATGCTGGCCGGTCTGGTGCGCGGCCTGGTCCGAACGTGCTATGAGCAAGCGATGCAGGACGAAGCTTACACGCCGCCCCGCCCGGAACTGCTGCGCGCCGCCCACTGGCGGGCCGCCCGCTACGGATTGGAAGGCGAGTTAGTAGACGCGCTCGCCCAACAATCCGTCCCCGCGCCCCAGTTGGTGCAGTCGCTGCTGACGCTCGTGCGCCCGGCGCTGGAAGAAACCGGCGACTGGGATGAAGTCTCAGCGCTGGTCGCGGCGACACTGCAAGGCGGCAACGGGGCCATGCGTCAGCGCGCCGTTTATGAGAAATCGGGGCGATTGGAAGATGTCGTAGATTATCTGCTCGCCGAAACCGGCAAAGGCGTCCAATGACCGAAGAAGTCCGACAAACCAAAGTCCAAGTCTTAGACGACACCACCGCCAACCAGATTGCGGCGGGCGAGGTCGTGGAACGTCCCGCCGCCGCCGTCAAGGAACTGGTGGAAAACGCCCTGGACGCGGGCGCGCGCCGCATTCTCGTGGAATTGGACGAGGGCGGCAAGTACCTGCTGCGCGTCACCGACGACGGCTCCGGCATGAGCCAGGAGGACGCGATCTTGGCCCTGCAGCGCCACGCCACGTCCAAGATACGCAGTTCCGATGACCTGTTTCGCATCACCACGATGGGCTTCCGGGGCGAGGCCCTGCCGAGTATCGCCTCCGTCTCGCAGATGACCATCGTCACCAAAGAGGCCGACCTGCCCGAAGCGGCGGGAACCCAGTTGCGCTGCGCGGGCGGCAGCCTGGAAGACGTGTCCCAAGTCGGCGCGCGCCCCGGCACGAGCATCACCGTCGAGAACCTGTTCTACAATGTCCCGGCCCGCTTGAAGTTCCTGAAGTCGGCCCAGACGGAACTCGGCCATATCGTGGAACTGATGCAGCGGTTCGCGCTGGCCCGCCCTGATGTCGCGTTCCGGCTGACGCACGGCGCGAATGAAGTCTTCTCCTCTGCCGGGCGAGGCTCCCTGATGGACGCCTGCGTGCAGGTCTTCGGGCGCGACACGGCCCGGCACCTGGTCCCGCTCGCCTATGACGCTGCCGGGCTGCGCGTGTCCGGCTTCCTCGGCACCCCGGCGGCATTAAAAAGCAGCCGGGCCAGCCAGCACACCTACGTCAACCGCCGGTTCGTCCGCAACAAGGCCATCACGCGGGCCATTGACGAGGCGTACAAGAGCGTCCAGACCCTGCACGGCACGCGCTATCCCGCCGCCGTGCTTCTGCTGGACATTGACCCGTCCCAAGTAGACGTGAATGTGTCTCCGACCAAGACGGAAGTGCGCTTTACCCGTGAGGGCGACATCTATGCGGCGGCGTACAAAGCCGTCCAGGAAGCCCTGATGGCCGGCGGCCTCGTGCCGACCATCGCCCAGAAAACGACTTCCCGGCAGGAGCCTCCCAAATCCGCCCCTCCCGCCCCCAACACAGCTCACATTGGGGGGGGAGCCAGCAGCGGGCAGGATGCCCTGCTGTCGGTCCCGTCGCGGCCCGCCGGACACACGCACCAGGACACGGCGGCCTTTCACGACGAGTTTCAGGCGCGGGCGCGGCAGACATCAGCGCCGGGCAGCGACGACCCGTTTGACGACGTGGGCAGTTTCGCGCCGCCGAACCGTCCTCCGAGTCCTTCTTCTCCGGCCCCCGCATTAACGGTATTGGGGGCGGAGGGGGCGGAATTGGAAGCAGGGGCATCGGAGGCCGCTGTCGGTATGGATTACCGGGGCAAAGACCTGCGCTCGCTGCGCGTGCTGGCCCAGACGCGCAATATGTACATTCTGGCTCAGACCGATCAGGCCCTGCTCTTGATTGACCAGCATATCGCCCACGAGCGCGTTCTGTACGAAAAACTCCTGGCGGGCGCGGAAGGCGGCGGCGCGGGCGTCCCCACCCAGCGCCTGATGCTGCCCTTCACGCTGGAACTCGGACGGCGTGAAGCGATGGTGGTGGAAAAACGCCTGGATGAACTCAAAAAAGCGGGCTTCGAGATGGAGCCGTTCGGCGGCGACTCGTTCGTCGTCCGCTCCGTCCCGGCCTCAGTCGCCCAAAAATCGCTGAAGGCGCAGGACGGCCCCGAAGCCACTCTGCGCGCCATCGTGGACGAGTTGGTGGAAAAGACCGTCTCGCGGCGTCTTTTACTTCCTGCCGAGGAAGTTTTGATCACGGCGTCCTGCAAAATGGCCGTCAAAGCCGGCGACCCGCTGACGTTCGAGGAGATGGACGCTCTCATCGGCGACCTCTTGAAGTCGGACAACCCGTACACCTGCCCGCACGGGCGGCCCATCATTGTGGAACTGCCCAACGGCGATTTAGACCGAAAGTTCGGACGATGACCATCGGCCCCGTCACCCTGCGCGGCGAGCGCGCCCTGCTGGTCCCCATGGAGTTGTCCCATAGTGACGGCCTGTGGGACGCCGCCCAGTCGCCGGACATTTGGCGTTACCTGCCCAAGCAGCCGCAGACCCGCGACGACATCGCCGCCATCGTGCAGGCCGCGCTCGCCGCCCAAGCCGCCGGTCAGGAAGTCCCGTTCGTCATCATAGATCAGGAGACAAACCGCGTCGTCGGCAGCACCCGCTTTCTGGACATCTCTACGGCGCACCGCAACTTGGAGATCGGCTGGACCTGGTACGCGCCCGCCGTCTGGCGCACCCGCGTCAACACCGAGTGCAAGTACCTGCTCCTGCGCCACTGCTTCGAGACGCTGGACCTGCTGCGCGTCTCGCTCAAGACCGACCTGCGGAACACGCGCTCCCAGCGCGCCATCGAGCGCATCGGCGGCGTCAAAGAAGGCGTCTGGCGTCGCCATCGCGTCTGCCCAGACGGCTACATCCGCGACACCGTCTATTTCAGCATCATCGCCGAAGAATGGCCGACGGTGAAGACGCGCCTGGAAGGATTTTTAGGAGGCTCACAGTGACACAGACTTTTACCGCCCATGTCTGGCCGGAAGACGATTGGTACGTGGCCCAGTGTTTGGAAATAGATGTCGCTAGCCAGGGTGAGACGGAGTCGGAAGCGCTTGCCAACTTAGGCGAGGCGCTGCACCTACACTTCACGCCGCCCGTCGCAACACTCGTGCCGCAACTTCGCCCTGTGCCGATTGAGGTAGACCTTGCCGCTTAAGCCGCTGCCGTTTCGGGACGTCCGTCGCAGATTACTGAACGCTGGTTTTACGGAGATCAGCCAGGAAGGCAGTCACGTCGAGTTCGCACGCACCACGGATGAAGGCACGCGCACGGCCTGGGAAGGGCTTTAGTCAAAATTGCCGAGCGGGAAAACACACGACAAAATCACGGTCGTCACGGCGGCGCTGGCCGTGCCGGTCTGGTGGTTCGCCGCGCCCGTCCGCGACTTCGTTTCACTCATCATTGCGCTGGGGGCCTACGTCTTCTCCGGCTTCTGGCTGTCGGACGACCTGGACACCAACTCCGTCTCGTACAAGCGCTGGGGCGCGTTCCGCTGGCTCTGGTGGCCGTACCAGAAACTCGTTCCGCACCGAAGTTGGGTCTCGCACGGCCTGGGCGTCGGACCGCTCATCCGCGTCCTGTATTTCGTCCTGATGCTCTGGCTGGTCGTGCGCGGCGTCGGCTGGGGACTGACCGAAGCAGGCGTCCCCGTCAACCGTGAAGCCCTCTTGATGGGCGCGTGGACCCACACCTGGGCCTGGACTTTGGCGCACCCGTCCTGGGTCCTATGGGGCGTGATCGGCCTCGTCCTGGGCGGCGTCACCCACTCCGTCGCCGACACCATCGTCAGTTGGGCAAAAAAGGTGTGGTAAAGGAGATTCTATGTCGTCTTCGTTTCGCGGCGGGCGTTCTGCTCGTTGGAGAAGCCTGATCTTGTTGGCGACGGCAAGCGCGGCGAGTTTGATTGTTTCTTGCACTCATCCCGGACGGAGCCAGAACACGCCCACTCGACAGATCGAGCCGAACATCACTTTTTATGAGGCCGACCAGCCGACGGCGGTTGGAACAACGACGCACCTGTGGGTGTATCTGCCGGCCAAAACAACAGGCAGGATTCCCTGCGTGGTCATCGCGCCTGCGGGGTCGCCGCTGGTCTGGGGCATGAACTTGGCCGATGGCGACCGACCGGAACACCTGCCGTATGTCCGCGCCGGATTTGCCGTCGTGGCCTACACCATAGACGGCGAGGTTCCCGACCACCCCTCCACCCAGGACGTTCTTGCGGGACTGCAAGCGTTCCGGCACGCGCATGGCGGGGTCAGCGACACCTATGCCGCGATTGACTATGTGCGCGCCAAACTCCCGCAGGTTGATCCCAAGCGGCTGTACGTCGCCGGCCACAGTTCCGCCGGCACTTTGGCGCTGCTGGCCGCAGAAAGCGACCCGCGTATCAAAGGGGGTGCGGTTTATGCCCCAGCCTGCGACGTTGCTCAAAGCGAAGCGCGTCTGCTCTCGGCCCTGCAGCCGGTCGTGCCGGACATCAACGCCTTTGCCGCCAAAGTTTCGCCCATTACACGCGCCGCCGATCTGCACTGCCCGCTTTTCATCTTCCACGCGGACGATGACACGACAGTTCCGTCCGCCGAACTGGACGCCTTCGTCCGCAAAGTCTCACGCACCAACCCGGCGGTGACTGTCTCAAATGTTGCTCAAGGCGGACACTACGACTCCATGATTACCGTCGGCGTCCCACGCGGCGTCACCTGGCTCAAGTCCCTGCACTGACGGATTAAGCCTTGCCTCGGCTGCCGTTTCTGTGCTATAATTCACTGTGTTGCGGGCCTATAGCTCAACGGTTAGAGCAGCCGGCTCATAACTGGTTGGTTGGGGGTTCGAATCCCTCTGGGCCTATCACGCATTTCCCCGCAACGCACGCCGGAAGGACCGCCCATGCGCCTGCTCCGCAGTTTTCTTGCCGCCGCATTTCTCCTGATGCTTCATGCTTCGCCCTGTATCGCGGATTCTCCCACCTGGGACGGGGCGACGCAGGGCAAGTTTGTCCTCAGCATGACGCGCGATTTGCAGGGCAATCTCTGGGTGGGAATGGAAGACGACGGCCTGTGGCGCTGGAATACCGCCAGTTCGCAATGGACGCACTTCACCGCCAAAGACGGCCTGGGCGATGACAACGTCTGCGCCCTGCTGTGCGACCCCAAAGGCCGCGTTTGGGCGGGCAGCCAAAAGGACGGCGTCTCGGTCTTCAATGGACAGGCCTGGAAGAACTACGACCGCGTGACGGGGCCGCTCGGCGGGCGCGTCTTCGCCCTCGCGTCCTGCCCGACCGACGGCGACGTGTGGCTGGCAACGGACTGCGGCCTGGCCCGCTACTCCCAGACGACTGATGCCTGGTCCTACTACACACGCGCCGACGGCCTTCCCGACGACCAGGCGAGCGCACTCGCGTTCGACGCCCAGGGCACACTGTACGTCGGCACGCAGGCCAACGGCATCGCCATCGCGCAACGGGCCGACAACTATCACGCCTGGCGAAGCGTCCTCGGCCCGTCGTATCCGCCCGCGCACCCCAGCGGCGACGGCCTGCCGTCGGCGATGATTAACGCGCTGATTGTCGGACACGACGGCAAGATTTACGCCGGAACCCCCTGCGGCCTCGCTTCCAGCGCCGACGGCGGCAAGACCTGGCAGTACCTGCGCGGCACGGACTGGCAGGAGAAGGCGACCCAGGCCGCAAAGGACCCTCTGACGCCCACGGACGCCGCCCAAGCGGGCAACAACGCCGCCGTGATGGCCGAAGACTACGTCACCACCCTGGCTGAAGACTCGCAGGGCCGCCTGTGGGTCGGCCACCGACAGCAAGGCATGGAAGTCTTGGACCCGCATGGGCCGTCGTTCCCCGCAGCCCCCGTGCCGCGCACGTCCGGGTACGTCAACGCCGTGCTGTTCCCGCCCGGCCAGCCTGCCCTGCTCGGCACTTACGGCAAAGGCCTTGTCCCGGCCTCGTGGGGCGGCAGCAGCCCGGCGGACGCCGCGCCGACAGCCCCGACGCCTGTTGCCGCATCTGCTGCCCTGCCGTCCCCGGCCAAGCCGCCGACGGCTGCCGACCTTGCCGCGCGACTGCAAGCCGTGCAAGCCCTCAAGCCCGCCGCCCCGGACAGCGCGGGCGGCTTCGTCGGCGACGACTGGGCCACCGAAGGCGACTGGGTGGGACACTACGGGCGGCAGTACGCCGAACTTTACGGCGTGGGGGACGGGCCGTTCGTCACAGACGACGGCATCCACGTCAACGGCCACACGGGGCCGCACACGGCTGACAACTACCGGGACGGCTACACCTATTACGGCCAGGACCGGTGGGATGACCAGCGCGCCCCCTACGTCCCACGGCTTGGCTACCGACGCGCGGCGGAGTGGAATGACGGTAGTTTTGACGGGAACAAGTACCCGCTGACCTACGAGGGACCGGACCTGTGGCTGACGATTACCGTCCCGACAGGCCCGCACCAGATCGGCCTGTATTTCTTCAATTACGACGGCCAGGATGGGTCGAACCGCTGGCGCGATTTCACGCTCGAATTGAAGCGCGGCACTTGGACCGACCCCGCCCCGACAGCGGGCGGCGCAGCACAGACGCACACCATCAGCGACAATGACGCCGAGAAAGCCCCGGACCTGGCCCGGACGCGCGTGCGCGACTTCTGGGGCGGTGTTTGGAAGCGGTTTCTCGTGCAGGGGCCGGGAGATTATTACATCAAGATCGGGCGCAACTACAGCTTTGCGACGAAGGTTCAGGCCGTCACAGTGGACAGGGTCACGGGGCCGAACCCTGCGCAGGGCGCCCCGTCACTGCCCGGCATGGGCGGCGTCCGCTACGACCCGCCCGCCTACGACCCGGCCACGCTGACTCCGACCGCGCCGGGCTACGCCACGGTCAAGGCCGCCCAAACTCTCTGGTCAGCCCTGGACGGAGCGGCAGGGCTTTACGGCGGCGCGTCCTACGTGGAACCCGGCCGCATCCTCGCTTACCGTGCCGCGCGGGCCGCCGACGGCCCTTCCCTGCTGCTGGCGAACTGGCGCTGGGCGCTGCACCTGTGGCCCCCCATCGAGCGCATCACGTTCGACGCGACAATGGCCCAGGCCTGGAAAGCCCAGCACCCGGACACGCCCGCCGCCAAAGCCACCCACTAAGCCGCGCGCCTCTAGGAAACAGCGGCAAACGACGAAAACTCGCCCGTCGGCTCGCCCCAGGCCGTCGCAACGCCGGTGACTTCCGCCGCCTGCGGGCCGCGATGCAGGGCGACCAGGAACTCATGCAGCTGCGTCTCCTCGCCCTCGGCGACGGCTTCTATGCCGCCGTCCGCCGTGTTGCGCACCACGCCGACCAGACCCAGCCCCTGCGCCACGTGGGTGGCGTAGTAGCGGAAGCCGACTCCCTGCACCCGCCCGGAGACGCGCGCCTGCACGTGTCTGGTCATGTTATTTCTCCAGCGTCACTTTCGTCATGGTGTCGCCCACCTGCAGCTGTTTCGCCACGTCCAGCCCCTTGATGACCATGCCGAACACGGCATAATCCCCATCCAAGTGCGGCGCGGGGTTGGTGCAGATATAGAACTGCGACCCCGCCGAGTCGGGGTCGCCCGCCCGCGCCATGGCGACGGCGCCGGTGACGTGCTTGAGCGGGTTCGGCACCCCGTTGGACGGGAACTCGCCCTTGATGGTGTACCCCGGCCCGCCGTTGCCGATGGAGGGGTCGTCAATGGGAAGCGTCTTAGACGTCGGCGAGCCGCCCTGCACGATATGCCCCAGCCCCGGCCCTTCCAGATCGGCGATCCGGTGGAACTTCAGGCCGTTGTAGAAGCCCTTGTTGACCAGCTTCTCGAAGTTCGCCACGGAAAGCGGCGCATCCTTCGGGAACAGTTTAATCAGGATCAAGCCTTTGCTGGTCTGCATCCGCACGACGGGGCCGCCGGGAACGACTTTCTTCGGCGCGGCGTGCTTCTTCGGCGCGGCGGCCAGGCCGGGCAGCGCCGTCAAAGCCGGCGCGAGCAGCGCTAGGGCAAAAAGGGAACGTCGGGTAAACAGCATCGTTGAATCTCCAAAAGCGTCGTTTGCAGCCCCCATTGTAGCACACGCCACACGCCCCGTCAATCTCCCGCCCCCGCCCTCAGCCACGCCCTGAAAAGGCAAGACGAGCCACAACCGCCCCGGCGGGCCAAAACAGCCCCACTCCGAATCCTCCCTAGCAGGGAGGACCCTGTGAGCGAGGAACGAGCGAACAAGGAGGCGGGCTTCCTAGCGGCGCTCTCCCGTTTCCGCCATAAACTCGCCCAGCGCCCGCGCAAACTCTTTCGGATCGCTGTCCATCGGGCAGTGGTGCGCCGTCCTAAACACTTCCAAACGCGACCCCGGCAGCGCCGCCGCCAACTCCCGCGCACAAGCCACCGGAATAATCCCATCCCGCGCCCCATGCACGATCAGCACGGGAATCTCTAATCCCGCCAGCCGTTCCACCTCATGCGCGTTCCCATACAACGCCTGCAATTGCACCTGCATCGCCATGTCCGAGTTCGCGGTCAAATACCAAAAGTTCCGGCGCGCATACGGCGCCCAGTACCCGCCCCCGTGTTCATGCGGCACATGACGCCCCAGAAGCGCCAGCGGCCACGCCGCCCAGCGCGTCAGCCGCAGCGCCGCAAGCCCAAACCGCTCCCCCAACGCCCACCGCCCCCGCGCCGGAAAATGCGCCGGGTCCAGCGCCGCATCCACCAGCACCAGCCGGCGCACCCGCTCCGGGAAGTCCAGCGCCACCTGCGCCGCCAAATTCCCCCCCAGCGAATGCCCCACCAGCGTCACCGGCGGCAGACCCAGCCGGCAGCACACCGCCAGCGCCCACTGCGCCATGTCCCCCATCGTCCGCACATAATCCGGCAGCGCCGACCCGCCCACCCCCGGCAGGTCCACCGCAACCCCCCGCACCCCGTCCCCCAGCAGGCGCAGCGCGTTCCACCACAACTCCTTGCTCCCGCTCCACCCGTGCAGGAACAGCACGACCTCCCGCGCGTCCTCCGGCCCGGCGCACAGCGCCCCCACATCCGGCATCGCCGTCAGTTCTTCCACCACCCGCCGTCACCCTTCCCCGCCGCAAACCTTCCCCAATGCGTCCCTATACAATCCCCGGAGAACCCACGGAGACCCCCCGGAGCGACTCCGAACACTCCCCAATGAATCCCCGAAGAACCCCCGAAGGATGTACGAACCG
>CAZZVX010000042.1:0-18448 GCA_964657535.1 Armatimonadota bacterium
GGGACGGCGCGCGTCGGCGGGACGCGCGTGACGCTGGACACCGTTGTCGGCGCTTGGCTGGACGGAGCCAATGCTGAGCAGATTGTCGCCAGTTATGACACTCTCACGCTGGCCGATGTCTATGCCGTGATCAGTTACTACTTGCGGCACCGAGGCGAAGTCGAAGATTACCTCAGCCGCCGCCGGGAAGAAGCCGAAGAGATACGCCGAAAAATTGAGGCTGCGTTTCCGCCGGATCCGCGTTTCCGGGAACGGCTTTTGGCGGCGCAGGCAAGAAGACGGGAAGAACAGGCGTCGGAGTGATGCTACGTTTCCTAATGCGCCCCGGCGGGTTCGGGGGTGTCGTCGGCGAATTGGGCCTGGTAGAGTGCGTCATAAGCGCCGCCGAGGGCGAGGAATTGGGGAGCATGGTTATTCCCAGAGACGAGCAACCCCGTAGAGGTCAAAGATGGCATCGCGGCTGAGGAGGACGTTCCCGGAGGTCAGGGCAGTGGCCGCGATGAGACGGTCAAAGGGGTCTTTGTGGTGATGTTCCAGGCGCGTAAGCAACTGGATGGCCGGAACAGTAATTGGAACGATCTCAATTCCCTGTGCTTCGACCAGAGCCTGCAGGGCAATAACATCTCCAGGCAGATCCCATTTTCGCAGACTGACTTTGATGCCGATCTCCCAGAACGACGCGATGCTGACCTGGGGCATCGTGTCTGGGTCTTCCAGCAGTGTCTTGATGCGAGTCGGAAGTTCCGGCAGGTCCCAAGCGAACCAGACCAGGGTATGCGTGTCCATGAGCGGCGTCACTGGTAATCCTCAAACACGTCGTCCAGGCGGGTATCGAGAAGAGCGTTCATGTCCACTTCCGCGAAGAGGTGTTTGGCGAACCCAGCTTTGGCTCCCTGACGGCGCGCCGTCAGCCGGGCAAACTCCGTCGGAGACAGCACAACGGCGACTGCCTGCCCGTTGTTAAGAACCATCACGGGTTCGTCCGCCGCCTGCTGCCAGAGGTTTGGAAGGCTGTCGTTTGCTTCCGTCGCCGTGATTGTAATCATGGAAGTTTCTCCTGCCTTGATTTTACCCGATGATGTGGCGGCGTTGGATCAAATGGCGCGGGCTTCGGCGGGTTCGGGGGTGTCGTCGGCGAACTGGGCTTGGTAGAGTGCGGCGTAAGAGCCGCCGAGGGCGAGGAGTTGTGGGTGGGTTCCGCGCTCGGCGATGCGGCCTCCGTCCATGACCAAGATCAGGTCGGCGGCGAGGATGGTGGACAGGCGGTGGGCGATGGCGAAGGTCGTCCGGCCCGCCATGAGGGGCGTGAGGGCGCTCTGGATGAGGCGCTCGGATTGGGTGTCCAGGGCGGACGTGGCCTCGTCCAGAATCAGAATGCGCGGGTCTTTGAGGATGGCGCGGGCGATGGCGATGCGCTGCTTTTCGCCGCCGGAGAGCTTGTAGCCGCGCTCGCCGACGACGGTGTCGTAGCCGTCGGGCAGGGACGCGATGTGGTCGTGGATGGCGGCGGCCTGGGCCGCCGAGATGAGTTCGGCGTCGGTGGCGTCGGGCCGCCCGTAGCGGAGATTTTCGCGGATGGTGTCGTGGACCAGGTACGTCTCCTGGGTGACGACGCCGACGATCTGGCCGAGCGAGTCGAGGGTGATGTCGCGGACGTCGCGCCCGTCAATGGTCACGCGGCCCCGGACGGCGTCGTACAGGCGCGGGATCAGATACGTGAGCGTGGTCTTGCCCGCGCCCGAATGCCCGACCAGGGCGATGAGTTGGCCCGGCGTGGCCCCGAAGGAGATGTCGGCCAGCGTCCAGGGGCCGTCGGCGTCGGCGGCGTCATACCGGAAGAAGACGCTTTCCATGCCGACGGCCCCGCGCACGTCGGCGGGCGCGAGCGTGACGGCGTGGGGGGCGTCGGTGATCTCCTGTTTCAAGTCCAGATAGTCGAAGATGCGGTCGAACAGGGCGAGCGCGCCGGTGACTTCCACCTGGACGTTGAGCAGGCCGGTCAGGGGGAAGAACAGGCGCGACTGCAGGGCGGTGAACGCGACGATGGTCCCCAGGGTCAGGTGCGTGTCGTGGCGGGCGGCGATCAGATAGCCCGCCAGCCAGTAGACCAGGACGGGCGTGACGGAGAAAGTCAGGCCGATGAGGTTGAAGAAGTAGCGCATGATCATCGCCTGCTTGATCTGCGACCCCGTGAGCAACTCGTTCTCCTTCTCGAACTTTCTTAAGGCCAGCCCGCGCCGCCCGCTGGTCTTGATGAGCAGCGTCCCCGACACCGACAGCGTCTCCTGCATGGTCGCGCTGAGGTCCGCCATCTGGGACTGCACCGCGCCCCGGACGCCCCGCGCGAAGCCGCCGACTTTGGCCGCGACGACGGCGAACAGGGGCAGGATGCCGACCGAAAGCAGCGTCAGCCGCCAGTCCATGTAGACCATGGCGACCAGCGTAGACAGCACGGTGGCGACGTTGTTGAGCAGGGTGGCCGCCGTGTCGCTGACCACGGACTGCACGCCGCCGACGTCGTTGGCGAGGCGCGACTGGATCTCCCCGGTGCGCGTGTCGGTGAAGAAGTGCAGCGACATCCCCTGCAAATGGTCGTAGAGTTGATTGCGCAGGTCGCGCATGATGCGCTGGCCGACCAGCACGCTCAGGTACCCGTAGGCGAGCGCGAAGGCCGTCGCGCCGAAGGTGACGGCGAGGGTGTAGAGCGTGTACCGGGTGACGACGTCGAGGCGCCGGGCGATCAGCCCCTCGTTGACGATGACCTTGAGGTAGAACGGCGACAGCAGGCCGAGCGCGGCGGACAGCAGCACGGCCAGCGCGATCCAGAACACCTGGATTTTGTACGGCCCGAACGACTGGACGACCCGCTTGACGGTGTCCGGGCGGATCGGCTTCTTCGGCCCGCCGCCGCCCGCTGCGCCGGGGCGTCCTCCGCCCCCCATTATCATGCCCATGCGATTCTCTCCGAGGATGGCCCGGCCTGATGCCCGGCAGGGAGTCGGTCTTACAGGCCGGTCGGCGTGACGATGCCGACGAGCAGGCACTGGTCGTCGCGGACGCCGCCCTGCGCGTAGGAGTCCACCCCCGCAATGAGTTGGGCCACGATCTGCCGGGCGTCCGCGACGGCGGGCTGCCGTTGCAGGAGTTCGGCCACGCCGTCGCCATTGAGCAGTTCGGTGCGGGTCGGCCCCGACTCGCTCAGGCCGTCCGTGTAGAGCGCCAGCGCGTCGCCCGTCGCCAGCGCGACCGTTTCCTCCTGGAACTCGGCCTCGCCGAAGCCGCCCAGGACGGGGCCGGTCGGCGTCAGCGTCTCCACCGCCCCGGTCGCGGCGCGGCGGACCAGCCCGGCCTCCTGGCCGCAGTTGACGTAGGCGAGCGTCTGCGAGTGGGCGTCGTAGCGCCCGACGAACAGCGTCGCGAAGCCCGTCAGCAGGTCGTTGGTCGTCAGCGTGCGGTTGAGGCGGTTGACCGGCCCGGCGACCGAGCGGCCATTGAAGAGGGCGAAGCGCAGCATGTTGCGCACGGTGGCGACCTGCGAGGCCGCCGCCAGCCCCTTGCCGGACAGGTCGCCGACCACGAGGAAAGTCACGCCCTTGTCGGCGGGGAAGACGTCGCTGAAGTCGCCGCCGACGCCCGCCTCTTCCAGGGCGGGCCGGTAGTAGTCGGCCAGTTCCAGGCCGGGGACGCCGCCGGGGAGGGGCGGCTGCAGCGCGGCCTGGAGCTGCTGGGCGATGGTGTGTTCGCGCCGAGTGACGCGCGCCGTCTCCAGCGCCGTCCGGGTCAGCGTCGCCACCTGCTCGACCAGGGCGACCTCGTCCGGCGTCCAGGCGCGCGGCTCCCGCATGGCCGTGAACACCGCCGCGACCAACTCTTCCCCGTTGAAGAACGGCACGGCGAGGACGGCGCGATGCCCGAACTTTTCCTGAACCTCGGCGGCCCGCGCCGTGAGCGCGCCGGCGCGGACGTCGGCGAAGACGGCGGTGCCGTGAGCGAACAGTTCGCCCATGACCCAGGCGAAGTCGCTGACTTTGTACCGCCCGGCCAGCGGCGGCAGATCGGGGTGGTGCCAGTCCTGACCCGCCCACAGCGCGTCCCGCTCCCAGTCGTAAGTCGCGTAATAGCACCGGTCCGCGCCCAGCGTCTCGCCCAGCAGGGCGGCGACGGTCGCCTGGATCACGTCGGGGTCGAGCGAGGCGCGGATCGCCTGCCCGATGCGGTTGACGGCGGCCTCCCGCTCGGCGCGAAGCTGGAGAAGATGCTCGCTGCGGCGGGCGTCCTCGGCGGCCTGCTCGGCCTGCTGCTGCGCCCGGCGCCCGGCGCTGCTGAGGGCGGACACGCTCAGGCCGACGATGAGAAAGACGATCAGCGAAATCTGGTCGGTGCGGCTCGTGATCCACAGGGCGTGCGACGGCGTGATAAAGTAGTAGGTCGCCGCCAGCGTGGACAGTCCCAGGGCGAGAAGCCCGCCCGGCCACCCGCCGACCCAGGCGCTGAAGACGAGCGCCGGGAAGTAGACGATGAAGGCCACGCGCCGGCCCAGCAGCGGGTTCAGGGCGAATCGCACGGCGGTCGAGAACGCCACGCTGGCGGCGACGAGAAGAAAAGAGCGCAGTCTGGAAACCAGTTTGTTGGAGCGGCGCGGCTCGTCAGTGGGCAATTCCCGAATCCTCCCGCTATTGTAGCACATTTTGGCCCGACGACTTCAGTCGCCGGTCGGGAGCAGTCCGGTGAGACGCCGCAAGTCCGGGGCGCGGGCGATGGGCTTACCCTCGGCGAAGACGGTCAGGCCCGCGCCCCTGTTGTAGTGGTGGCCCGTTTTGTCCCAGACGATGGTGAGCAAATGCCCGTGATACGGCACGGCGTCCAGGCAGAACCAGTCCCAAGTGTTGGGGGGCAGCAGGTGGTTGACTTCCACGACGGCGTCGGCGCGGGGCCGCAGGCCGACCAGGCCGGTGATGACCAAGTCGGCGTAGGTGGAGTGCTTGTACTGCGCGCCGCGTTCGGGCTGCGGGTCGTGCTGGGCGATCTTCACCTGACGGGCGATCCAAACGCCGGTGTCGGGGTCCAGGTCTTCGTCAACCCAGGGGATGACGCGGCCATCTTCCAATTTTCTCCGGTGGCTCAGGGTGTAGCGGCGCAGGGTCTCGAAGTAGTCTTGACGGCTGAGGACGGACTGGGCCGGGTCGTCATTGATTAAATTGGCGGCGGCGGTCAGCGTCTGCGCGGTGGCGAACGGCCAGGAGGGGCCGTCCCACTGGCAGTCGTGGCCGGAATACGCGACGGCGAACTTGGGGTGACGCCGCTCGGCGGTGGTCGGGCCGAAGGGGGCCGAAAAGCCCTGCGGGTCCATCAACTGCGCCCAGGCGTGTTCATAACCAGGGTCGGGGAGGTCGAAGTACCAGGGCAGAAAGCCGTGCAGTTCGCGGGCGTCGGACAGGGTGCCGTCGGGGAAGCGGACTTTGAAGAACTGGGCGTTCGGGTCCCAGAGAAGCGTCTGCACCAAGTCTTTCAGACGCGCGGCTTTGGCGTCGTACTCAAGAGCAACGGCGGGCTGGCCCGCGAGCCGGGCGACGGCGGCGATGGCGCGGGCGTCGCCGTAGAGGTAGGAATTGATGGTCGCGCGCTCGTTGTGCTGGGTGCGCGAGCCGCTGATGGACTCTTCCATGCCGTCGCGCACGTCGTACTGCCAGAACAGGCCGTCGGGGGCCAGTCGGCGCTGTTCCCACCCCTGGTACTCGGCGATCATGCCCGGCAGCAGGCCGACGGCGAACTCTTTGCGCCCGTCGGCGAGATAGCGGGAATAGATCGCAGACGGCAGCCAGCCGCTGTAGTCAAACAGGGCCGGGCGCACGTCGCCGTCTGGGCCGTGATACCAGAAGTCCGTCCAGCCGTCCATGTACTGGGGGTCGCGCAGCCAGCGCCCGTCCATGAGGTCGTGTGAGGCGGCGCAGGAGATGGCGTTCTGCGCAGTCGCCCAACTCACGGGCAGGATAAACTCGCTCATGGTGTAGCCGTCAGGAGTGTTCTTCAGGTGACGCCGAAAGACCCACCAGCGGTAGTAATAGGTGGTCAAGAAGTCCGCGTCGGGGCAGTCCAGGAAGGGGACATTGCGCGTCATCCAGTCCCAGGCCATGCTGTTGGGGACGGCGTTGGACACGTCTTCAGGCACATCGGCGTTGAACCCCGTGACGAAGTGGGCGTAGTCGCCCGTGTGCAGGACGAACAGGCGCGGGCTGACTTTCACGTCCGGCACATGAAGAAGTGCGGGGTCTAAAACGACGTGCTTGATGCGCGTGCGGTTCCACGTATAGGTCACATGAACCAGCCCATCGGCGGTCTGGATGACGGCGGGGTAGGAGAACTCGCCGTCGCCGTCTTCCAGCGTCAGGATCGGCGTCCATGTCTTGCCGTCTTGGGAGACGGCGACATTGAGCGGGCTGCGGGCGTCGGGCGTGTGGTTGTAGACCAGCAAAGAGCGCCCGTCGCGCAGGGTGACGGCGTCGGTGCCGGAGTTGGGGTTCGGCAGGTCGGTCAGCGCCATCGGCCCCCACGTCCGCCCGCCGTCCGTCGAATCAATGGTGAAGACTCTGTGCTGCTGCGTCCGCCCGACGGCCTGCAAATGCCGGGCGTCATGGACCAGAATGCTCGGCTGGATCGCGCCGATGGCCGCGCCGTCGTTGGCGGATGCCGTCGCCTGCCACGTTTGGCCCCCATCACTTGTGCGCTCGAAATGGACCCGCCAGCCATCGATCTCCGTGCTGGACGGGCAGACGATGTCGCCGTTGGCGAGCTGCACAGGCTTGTTCTTGATGGGGCCGAGGATGCCGTCGGGCAGGCGGCGCGGCGCGCTCCACGTCTTCCCGCCGTCGTCCGAGGTCATCAGCATTCCCCACCAGTCGGTCCAGGGCGCGGGGCCGACTTTGTAGAACAGCAGCAAGGGGCCGTGTTTCGGCTGGAACAGCACCGGGTTCCAGCACGGATAGCGCAGCGTCGGGGACTGGACGCCGTCGGCCACTTCCACAGGACTTGTCCACGCGCCGTGTTCGCGCCGTGCCGTCCAGATGCCCACATCGGCGTCCCCCTCCGCCGTGCCTCCGAACCAGGCGGCGACCAGATGCCCCTGCGCCTCGGCGATGGTCGAGGCGTGACAGGACGGCGTCGGCGGCGTCTCATAAATAAACTCGCTCGTGAGTACGCTGCGGTCGGCGGGCGTGTCTGCGGCGGGCGTATCGGCGGCAAGCGCGGGCGTGTTTGGAAGCATGGCAAAGGTTCCGAGGCAGAGGGTGAAGAGCAGGGAAAGCGTGTGTTTGGTGAGTGACATCATAGTGAGCGTTGCCCAGCATTCCCAGGGCTGAACCCCTGGGCTGCCGCCGAGAAGACTGCCCACCTTCGTGGGCGAAGATACGGTCGGGCGATCTCCTTCCGCGCCCACGCAGGCGGGCAGTCCGCTCCGGGCTAGCCCAGGGGTTCAGCCCTGGGAGATGCATCACGGCACGATCAGCGCCTTGACCACCCCCCGCGCCTCCACCGCCGCCAGCGCGCCCCCCGCCTCGTCCAGCCCGTAGCGGCGGGAGATGATGCCTGTCCAATTGAAGCGGTCGCTGAAGCGGGCGAGAACGTCCATCGCCCGCCACACATGGCTGAGGTCGCTGCCCCAGCAGCCCTGAATGGTCAAATGCTTGCGGTTGATGTCCGCGTGCGGGTTGATCTCAATGGGGCCGTTGTCCGTGTACTGCCCGACGACCACATAGCGCCCCCCGTCGCGGGCCAGCGCGCAGCCTTCGGGGACCGCCGCCGGACTGCCGCTCGCCTCAATCACTACGTCCGCCCCGCGCCCGCCCGTCGCCCGACGCACCGCGTCAACCGTGTCCGCGTCATGGGGAATCAGCGCGTCCGCCCCCATCTTTTTCGCCGCCTGCAAGCGCCGAGGAACCCCATCCACGACGCCTACCCACGCCGCGCCACTCGCCGCCGCCAGGGCGCAGGCGCTCAAGCCTACCGGCCCCGCCCCTTGAACGACGACCCGATCCCCCAGTTCGATCTGCGCCAGGTCAACCGCGTGCAGCGCCGTCGGCAGGCCGCAGCCGCCCGCGATCCACTGCTCCGGCGTCACCCCGCCCCGCAGACGCACGATCTTGACCCCCGGCCTGAGATAGATCCGCTCGCTCCAGCCGCCCATCAAGCCCTCGTCCGCCCCCACCGTGATGCCGTACACGCGCCGGTGCGGGCAGCGCGTGGACTGCTTGGCGACCAGGCAGTACCAGCAGTTGAAGCACGTCCCGAACACGTCCAGAAACGTCACGGCGTCCCCGACAGAGATGGGCGTTCCTTCGATGTCGGTCACAGGGCCGCCCGTCGCCGCCACCTCGCCCACGCTGACATGGCCCGGAATGAGCGGATAAGGTACGCCCGCCAGGCGTCCGTGCCACAGGTGAACGTCCGTGCCGCAGACCTCCGACGCCAGCGTCTTCAGCAGCACGGCCCCCGGCTCCAATGTCGGCTCCGCAAAACGCCGCACCTCCAACGCCCGCCCCGGCGCGGGCATCACCGCCGCGCGTATCCTTGCGTCAATCATGGTATCATAGTACCACACCGACGGGAGGCGACACGCGATGATTACGATAGACCTTTCCGGCAGGAACGCTTTGATTACCGGCGGCACGCGCGGCATCGGGCGGGCCATCTCCTACCGGCTGGCCGAAGCCGGGGCCAGCACCTCGGCGGCCTTTTACGCCGATGAAGAGACCGCCGAAGCGTCTTTGCGCGAGCGCAACTCATTCGGCACCGGCACGCACCGCAACTACCAAACGGACGTCGGCGACCCCGAATCCATTGCCAATCTTGCCGCCCAGGTCACGGCAGACTTTGATGGGCGCGTAGACATTCTCGTTCTGAACGCGGCGGCGCAGGGCGGTCAGAAAGTCGGCGAGATTGACCCCGCGACGTGGCGGCGCGCGTTTGACGTGAACCTGACCGGGCCGTTCCTCTTGACTCAGGCCCTGCTCCCCGCCATGCCGCGCGGCGGCAGCATCGTCGCCATTGCCAGCGGCGCGGGGCATGACGCCATGAGCGGCGGCTTCGCCACCTACGGCGCGACCAAAGCAGGTTTAATCATGTTCACGCAGGACTTGGCGCAGGACGTGGGGCCGCAGGGCATCCGCGCCAACGTCGTCTCGCCCGGCGGCACGGACACGAGTTTCGGCATCGCGCCCGCCACCGGCGAGCGCAAGCCCCGCGAAGTCGGCCACAACGCCCTGCGCCGCGTCGGCGTCCCCGACGATGTGGCGGGCGTCGTGCTGTTTTTGTGCAGCCCGCTCGCGGGCTTCGTCACCGGCCAGGCCATCCGCGTCAACGGCGCCGCGACGTGACCGGGACAGAAGGACTGACGCCGCCGGTGCGGGAGTGGGTCGCGCGGTCGGCGGGGGCGGCCATCCGTGAGGCGTGCGCTCTGGCCGGGGCGACTTCGTCGGCGGTCTACGGCGTGACGGTGGGGAACGGCACGGAACTCGTCCTGCGCCTGTACGACAACGCCGAGTGGGTCGCGCAGGAACCGGACCTGGCGCGGCACGAGGCGGCGGCGCTGGAATGGGCGGCGCGGGCCGATGTCCCGACGCCGGAATTGATGGCTTGCGACGCGACGGGCGCGCAGTGCGGCCTGCCCGCCGTGCTGATGACGCGGCTGCCCGGCGATGTCGTGCTGATGCCGGATCGCTTGGACGACTGGCTGTGGCGGATGGCCGAGGCGCTGCTGCCGATTCACGCCCTGGACGCCGACACGTTCCCCTGGCGCTACGGACGCTACAACGCGCGCCTGACGCTGACGCCGCCGGACTGGTCGGAAGTCCCCGACCTGTGGGCGCGGCTGATCGCCGCCGTGCAGGACGCGCCGCCGGGCGGGCGCGAGTGCTTTATCCACCGCGACTACCACCCGAACAACGTGCTGTGGGAGACAGGCCGGGTCAGCGGCATTGTGGACTGGGTCAGCGCCTGCCGGGGAGCGCCGGGCCTGGACGTGGCCTGGTGCCGCCAGAACCTGGCCCAGCTGCACGGCGTCCCGGCGGCGGACGGGTTCTTGGACGCCTACCAGTCGCTGGCCGGGCCGAGCTTTTCCTATCACCCGTACTGGGACCTGATGGGGCTGGCCGAGTTTCTGCCGGGGCCGCCGGACGTGTACCCCGGCTGGCCCGCCTGCGGCGTCCGGCATCTGACGGATTCCCTTGTCCGGCATCGGTTGGAGGCATATCTGGCGAGCGTCTTGGCGCGGTTTTAGCGACACTCTCGGCGTCAGCGAGACGGCGGCGCGGTGCTGCCGTTTTCTTCCAGCAGCGGGGGGAGCAAGGTCTGACGTTTTTCTACGGCTTCGCCCTGCAGCATCTGGCCGAGCAGCCGCCCGCTTTGCGCCGCCGACTCGTGCAGGCGGACGTTGAACACCGTCAGGTGCGGCACGACGAGACGCATGAACCGGGCGTTCAGGCACGTCATCAGGCTGACATCTTCGGGGACGCGCAGGCCGGACTGGTGCAGGGCGCGCTCGGCGCCCAGCGCGCTGATCTCGTCCTCGGCGAAGACGGCCGTCGGGATGTTCGGCTCCTGCAAACGCTGCATCAGGGACGTGTAGACGCCGCCCCGGTGGTGGACATCGTCGCGGTACTCCAGCGTGTGTTCCAGGCCCAGTTCCGCGCGCGCCCGGCACACGCCCTCAAAGCGCTTCTGGCCCACCATCAAATCGCGCCGGATGTTATAGAACAGAATGCGGCGGTGTCCGAGGCCGTACAGGTACGCGATGGCCCCGTAGCCCACGGCGACGTTGTCCATGCCGACGGCGACGGCGTCGGCAATGGGCGACGTGCCTCGGATGACATACGGCAGCCCCGTCTGGTTGAGCAGCGCCGGGCGCGGGTCGTCGGCCAGCATATCCGTAAGGATCATGCCGTCACAGGTGCGCGAGCGCGCGAGTTCCTCCATCCTGGCGAGGGGGTCGGCGTCCGGCCCGCCGCACTGGGCCAGCATCAGGTGGATGCCGTACTGGCTCATCGTGTACGTCAGGCCGCCGATGATCTCATGGTAGTGCGGGGACAGTTCATCCGGGGCGTCGTGGTCCTCCAAAAAGGGAGACGCCGGGGCCTGCCGGTCAATCACCATCATCAGGGCCGCCGTGTCCGATCTGCCTCGGACCAGGCTGCGCGCCGCCCGATTCGGACTGTAGTTCATCTCCCGCGCCGCTTCCAGGATGCGGTCCCGCGTGGCGGCGCCCACGCTCTTGCCGGTGCGGACCCGCCCGTTCAGCACGCGCGAAACCTCCGACGAGGAAACGCCGACGCGCGCGGCAATGTCTTCCAGCCGGACTTGAGACGATTTATGATCTGTCATGGGTTGGTCACGTCCTGAACTGCGGTTGCAGCCACAGACTTACTATACCTGCCAACGGGAAAAAATCCGGTAAAAAAACCGCTGCGGCACTGTTGACAAAGGTTGCAATCCATGCTATACTCAACAAACTTAACCCCAAGCGTTTGGGTAAACTGAGGGGACGTTGCTGCTTTCTCGGAGGAGGGTTCGGATGTCAAACACAAAGCGTCATGGTTTCACACTCATTGAGCTGCTCGTCGTCATCGCCATTATCGCGATTCTCGCCGCGATTCTGTTTCCCGTCTTCGCCAAGGCTCGTGAGAAGGCCCGCCAGATCTCCTGCCTCTCCAACATGAAGCAGCTCGGCCTGGGCTTCATTCAGTACAATCAGGACAATGACGAGTTGTTCACCGGCAGCGACTTCTACGGACAGGGCTGGGCGGAGAAGATCTATCCTTACGTCAAGTCGGCGGGCGTCTACATCTGCCCGGATGACCCGCGCACACCGGATGCGAACGCGCTGCTCTATTACCCCTGCAAGATCTCGTATGCCGGGACCAGTCAAATCCTGGACACGACCGGCGCTCAAAACCCCGCCACGCCCGCGAGCCTGGCACAACTCGTCTCCCCTGCGACGACCGTGCTCCTCTTCGAAGGCGAGCAGGCCTGGACGAACTATGCAGGACCGGGGACGCCCGCGACTTACAAGCAGGGAGTGGGTAACTGGACCCGACTGTTCCCGACTCCGGCTTTCCCGGACCTGGACGATCAGAGCCTCGTCGGCGACGGCAGCGGGAACGCCTACACCATTCCGGTCCAAGTCGACCGCCACCAGCCTGACGCGGCGGACGCCGGCGGCATCTTGAACAGCGGACACGCCAACTTCCTGGCTGCCGACGGACACGCCAAGTTCGTGGGCGCGTCGTGGGGCAACAAGGGCGGCGCTGTGTCCGTCGGGTCCGTCTCCGCGAATACTTACGTCTCCGTCGGTCAGAACAATCTGTCCAAGAGCACAAACGGCGTCGCGAATTATGCGCTGTCCTTCAATCCGAACCCTTAGAGGAGACCACCCGATGCGAGAGTTTACACGAAGGGCTGTGATCCTGATCGTCATTGCGTCCGCGCTGGCGGCCACGGGATGCTCGAAATCGGGTACGGGCGTCGCCCCGGCGACAGGTGCGGCCGGGGGGACACCGGCGGTCAACTCCGGGCCGCCCACGGCGTCCGCGATCCAGTCGCAGATGGACAAGGTTGAATCCGACCCAAGCCTGACCCCCGCCCAAAAGCAGATCATGCTGAACGAGGGTCGGCACGCGCTCACGGCGCCGCAGCCCGGCGGCAGTCCGCCAAAATAACGCCTGGAGAGAAACATCTGTATGACTGCTTGGATGCGTAAAATGGGCGCTGCGGCGCTGCTCGCCCTGACCGTCGGCCTTTGCTTGACGGGACCCTCGGCGGCGGACGCGCCGGCGTGGCCGGCGGATTCGGTGATCTACACCCTCTACCCCAGCATCTTCTCGCCGCAGGGCGACTTTGCCGGCGTGACGGCGCAGTTGGGGCGCTTGAAGAGCCTGGGCGTCACCGACATCTGGATCATGCCGGTGACACCCATCGGCAAGGCGTTCAACGGCCACCCGACCGTCAACAGCCCCTACTGCGTCCATGACTTCTACGGCGTCAACCCAGCCTATGGCACGCCGGCGGACCTGCATACGCTGATCACCAAAGCGCACGCGCTCCGCATGAGGGTGCTGCTCGACGAAGTGCTGAACCACACGTCTTGGGACAACCCGCTGATCACGCAGCACCCCGAATACTATGTCCACAGCGACAACAACCCGAAAAACCCGAACTCCGTTAAGATGGCCTTTAACTACTCGGATGTCGCGCAGCTCAACTATGCCAACCCCGGCCTACGAGCGTACATGACCCGGATGCTGAGGTTCTGGATCACCCAGTACAAAGTGGACGGCTTCCGCTTCGACTCCGCCAACAACCCTGATGGGCCGGGCCGCATGATCCCAGCCGACTTCTGGCAGGGGCTGGGCCGCAGCCTGCGTCAGACCAAGCCGAATGTGCTCTTGCTCGAAGAAGGCGAAACCCCCGACCTAGCAAGGAAGCCTTTTTCCTTGGATTACGCCTGGCGTATGTACGATCCTGGCGGTCATGGAGCGCTGAAGAGCGCATCGAACGGCGGCGATGCATCTCAAGTGGAAACGGCCTGGCAGAGCCAGGTCAGCGATTTCCCGGTCGGTATGCAGCACATGTCGGTCCAGGACGATTGGGACACGCCCCGCGACGTCAACTCGTTCGGCGGCCCGGAAGGCGCCCTGGCCGTGGCCGCGTTCAACTTTACCAACACCGGCGTCCCGCTGATCTACAACGGCATGGAGATCGGCAACGCGGCGGGAGCGACAAATCCCCACGCGCCGATTCAGTGGAACGCCGTCAACCCGCAGTTCCCGAAGTTTTACCGCCAGATGATCGCGTTGCGGCGCCGCAACCCGGCCCTGACGCGGGGGGCGATGACGTGGCTTGCCAACTCCGCGCCCCATCAAGTCTTGACCTATGTGCGCACCGGCGCAGGTCGGCAGTTTCTGGTCGCCGTGAACCTTTCGTCCGTTCCCGTCAAAGGAACAATCGCCGCGCCCCCAGGCGCGAAATGGAAACAGGCGCCGATTGCGGGTGTTCCAACCGCAGGGGCTTCTACGGCGCCCCCTGGAATGAATCTTGCGCCCAAAGGCTTTGCCATTTTCCAGCGCTCTCTGCCGTAAGAAAGACGAACACGTCATGGCATCCATCGTCAACAAGAATGCGCCCGCGAACACTCCCCGTGTCTCCCCCGTCGGAGCGGCGGCGGAAAAGCCGCCGCTGCCCTTCGGCGCGCTGTGGAACATGAACTTCGGCTACCTCGGCATCCAGTTCGGCTGGGGCCTGCAGATGGCGAACATGGCGGCCATTTACACCAAACTCGGCGCGCACCCGGAGAACATCCCCCTGCTCGGCCTGGCCGGGCCGATCACCGGCCTGCTGATCCAGCCGATCATCGGCGCGATGAGCGACCGGACCTGGAGTCCGCGCTGGGGCCGCCGCCGTCCTTATTTCACGGTCGGCGCCGTCGTCGCCTCCCTCGTCCTGTTCCTGATGCCCGCCTCGCCCGCGCTGTGGGTCGCGGCCACGCTGCTGTGGATGCTGGATGCCGGGGTCAACGTCAGCATGGAACCGTTCCGGGCGTTCGTGGCCGACAAGCTGCCCGGCAGCCAGCGCGCGGCGGGCTTCTTGATGCAGAGCTTCTTTATCGGCGTGGGCGCGACGCTCGCCAATGTGCTGCCCTGGGTGCTGCACCACGCGGGCGTCACGACGGAAGCGGCCAACGGCGTGCCGCTTTCGGTGCTGTACTCGTTCCGCGTCGGCGCGGTCATCTTTCTGCTGGCCGTGCTGTGGACGGTGCTGCGGACGCCGGAAGACCCGCCCGCCGACATGGCGGCGTTCGAGCGGCACCGGCAGGAAACAAAAGGCCTGGCGGCGGGCGCGCGCGAGATCGTCCACGCCGTCCGTGTGATGCCGACGACGATGCGGCAGTTGTTCTGGGTGCAGTTCGCGACGTGGTTCGGCCTGTCGTGCTTTTGGGGCCTGTTCACGCTGTCCGTCGCCAACCACGTTTTCGGGGTTTCGGACAGCAGATCGCCGGTTTTTGACCGGGCGACGGAGTGGGCGGGCGTCTGCATGGCCGCGTCCAACGTGGTCTGCTTTCTGGCCGCACCCCTGATGCCGCGCGCAGTCGCCATTCTTGGCCGCCCCAAGCTGCACGCCCTGGCGCTGGCGCTGGGCGGCCTGGGGTTCTTGAGCGTCGCCCTGATTCACAACCCGATGGTGCTGCTGCTGCCGATGGTCGCCTTCGGCATCGCGTGGGCGGCGATTCTGGCGATGCCCTACGCCATCCTGTCTGTGGCGCTGCCGCCGGAGCGGGTCGGCGTGTATATGGGCATCTTCAACTTCTTCATCGTGCTGCCGCAGACAGTGTACGCGCTGGGGATGTCGCCCGTGATCAAGTATGCCTTCCACGACGACGCACTTGATACTCTGATCCTCGGCGGCGTCTGCTTTTTGATTGCCGCCGCGCTCGCCACGCGCGTCAAAGAACTCGCGCCGGTCAGCGCGACCGAACCGGCGACCGAATGAGGCCGAGCCATTGACGTTAACCATTGAAGACGAACGGCTCCAGGGGCTGATGAAATCCCATTACCGTCCCCATGACGTGGACCGCCTCCGGTCGTTTCTGGAGCGACAGGGGACGCTGGACTTCCCGGCGCTGGCGACGGGCCTGTTTTCGGCGGCGCGGCTGGCCGAGGACGCCGCGTACACCGGCTACCACAACGTCTGGGTGCGCGACAACGTCCACATCGCCCACGCCCATTACGTCACCGGGCGGGCCGAGATCGCCTGCCGCTGCGTGGACGCCCTGCGCCGCTACTTCCAGAAGCACCGCCGCCGCTTTGAAACCGTCATCCGGGGCGAAGCCGACCCATCGGACCCGATGAACAGGCCGCACGTCCGCTTCAACGGGCAGACGCTGGAAGAGAATCCAGAAACGTGGTCGCACGCCCAGAACGACGCCCTCGCCTATTTCCTTTGGCTGTTCTGCAAACTCGCCCGCGCCGGTCATCTTTCTTGCCGAGCGGAGGACTGGGACCTTTTGGGGCTGTTCCCGCTCTTTTTCCGCGCCGTGCGCTTTTGGGAGGATGAGGACAGCGGGCATTGGGAGGAGGCGCGCAAGGTGGAGGCGTCCAGCATCGGCACGGTTGTTGCGGCATTGCAGGAGATGCGCGCCCTGATGGCCGCGTGTTCCCTGTCGGCGTTTATGTGCGTCGGCGAGGCCGTCACCCCGGCGCTGCTGGACGATCTGATCGGGCGGGGCCGGGCGGCGCTGTCGCAGATTCTTCCCGCCGAGTGCGCGCAGACCGACCCCGCCAAGCGGCGGCGCTATGACGCCGCGCTGCTGTTCTTGATTTACCCGCTCCAAGCTGTTGACGACGCGATGGCCGGCCAAATCCTGCATGACGTGAAGACGCATCTGCTGGGAGAGTACGGCGTCCGGCGCTACCTCGGAGACTCCTTCTGGTGCGCCGATTATAAAGCCTTGCAGTCGCCGGAAAAGCGCACGGCGGACGTGAGCACCGATATGTCGTCGCGGGACGCCCTGCTGCAACTGGGCCAGGAGGCGCAGTGGTGCCTTTTTGACCCGGTGCTGTCCACCATTTCCGGCCGCCGCTATCTGATGACCGGGGAATCAGTCTTCCGTCAGCAGCAAGTGGAGTCTCTGAACCGCTCCCTGCGCCAGTTGACCGGGCCGGGCAGCGGGTTCCCGGAGTTCCGGTGTCCCGAACTGTACTACCTTGAGGGGAGCCGCCGCGTTCCAAACGACGTGACGCCCCTGCTCTGGACGCAGGCCAACCTCAGCATCGCCCTGGCACAGATGCAGAAAACGGCGGACTTCGATGCGCCTTCCGAGGAAACACGATGAACACAAAACTCTTCCCGGTGGCGGCGGCCCTGGCGGCCACATTGCTCCTGCCCCTGCCGGGGCGGGCGCAGACCTTCACCGACAACGCGGCCAATGACGCTTATGCCAAAGGCTACGCCGACTTGGGCGACGGCGCGCCCGGCTTCGGCGCGTTCCATGTGACTTCCACCGGCTCCGCAGGCACGTTCGTCTTTTCGGCAGTGCAGGCCGAAGGCAACCGGGGCGACCCGACGCCCGGCACGATTGACACCGCCGGGAAGTCGTTCGGCTTTTTTGCCAACAATCCGCCGCCCCCCGCGCCCCCGGTCAAGTCGTCCGTGACCATCACGCGCGCTTTCAAGGCTCCGCTTGCCCACACCGGCGACACGTTCTCGCTGGACTTCGTGAGCGGCTACAACGACGCCGGCGCCGTCGGCGTGGCGCTGACGACGGCGGGCGGGACGGTCGGCAGTTTCATGTTCCACAGCGCCGGCGTCGGCGTCCTTTTCAACGGGACGGCGACGGGCGTCGGCTTCGTCCCCGGCGCGTCGCACCTGGTTTACAGCCTCACCTCGCCCACGACCTATTCGCTCACGGTCACGGGCGCGGACGCCTTCACCGGCACCGGCACGTTTTCCGGCCCGATCACCGGCTTTCAGGTGCAGCAGACCGACGCCGGGATCGACACCAAAGGCGACCACAACGGCTATTTCAACAATTTGGTCTTGAAAAGCAAGCCGTAATACCAACCCAGTTCAGGAAAAACAAAATGTCCAATCGTCTCATTGCGGCGGCCATCGCCGCCTCGTCCCTTTTTCTGCCGCTCGCCGCACAGGCGCAAGCGACCTACACCGGCAACGGCTTGACAGGCTTCGGCGGCACGCTCGGCAACGGATCGCTCGCGGTCAGCAGCAACGCGACGGCGGGAACCGTCACGTTCACGTTCCACCCTGCCGGGACGTTCAGCGGCAACGATGTCGTCGTCTACATCGACTCGCAGCCCGGCGGCCTGGCCGACACGTCCTCATTAGTGGACAACGGGGATCCGAGCCGTGAGGCCATTTCCGGCTACAACGCCAACAATCCGTCTCGGACGCAGGTCAACTTTGCCTCCGGCTTCGGGGCCGATTACGCCCTTTCGTTTCAGAACAACGCCTATATCGGCCTGTTCAGCGTGCCGACCGGCAGCAACACCTACCTGAACTATATTGACGGCACCGCGCCGACGAGCGGCGGCCCGTACACGATTACCCTGCCCGACGCCGAATTGGGCCTGACACCGGCGCAAAGCTTTAACTTCGTCGGCACGCTCATTGACCCCAACGCCGCCTACCGTTCCAACGAGACCCTCGGCCTCAGCGTGACCGTCCCCGGCACGGTTGGCGACACACCGAACGCGGGTTTCACCGGCACGACTACCTTCGCCAACTTTGACACGTTCGCGCCGACGCCCGCGCCGGAGCCGAGCGGCACCGTCTCGCTTCTGGTCGGCGCGGGCGTTCTGGGCAGTGGCATTGTCTGGCGTCGCCGCAAGGCAAGCAAGGTCTGATTCAGGGACCGCCAAAGCCGGGCGGGGGCGGCCCGCCCCAGTCCGGC
>CAZZVX010000043.1:0-18427 GCA_964657535.1 Armatimonadota bacterium
GGTCGGCGCCGACGTGCACGACGTCGCGCGGGGTATCGCTTCATCAGGTAATGCGCCGCGACGCCCCCCAGCACGCTGCCGACGCCGCCCGCCGCGAAGATCAGCCCGATGCCGAACGGTGACAGATGCAGCCGCCTGGCGAGCAGGATAAGAATGAGCGGGTAGCCGGACCCGAATAAAATCAGGCCGCCCGTGGACAGGGCCAGGAATCGCATGACGGGCTGACGCCACAGCCACGCGATGCCTTCCCAGATCTCGCGCCCCAGGTGCTGCGTCCCGGCGTCGCGTTCCTCCTGGAACTCCGTCTTGACGAACAACAGCCCGACGACCGAGGCCGCGTAGGAGACGGCGTCCACGACGAACGGCACGGCGGCCCCGATGCCGTACAGCAGCCCGCCCAATGCCGGGCCGACCATCTGCGCCCCCGATTCGAGGCCGGAGTTGGCGGCGACGGCGGCGGAGACCTGCGTTTTCGGGACCAGCCGCGTTAATGCCCCCGCCTCGGCCTGGTTGAAGAAGACGAACAGCGTCCCCTCGGCGAGCGACACGAGGGCCAGTAATAGGAACGTCACATGCCCCGTGACTGACGCAATCGGCACGGCGGCCAGCGCGACGGCCCGCCCGGTGTCGCAGAGAATCATCGTCCGTTTGCGGTCCCACCGGTCGGTGAGTGCGCCGGCGGGCAGGCAGAACAGGACGAAGGGCAGGCCGCGCAGGGCGGCCATCAGGCCCGCGCGGGCGGGCGAGTGCGTCACCGCCAGCACCAATAACGGCAGCGCGAGCTGGGACACCTGCGACCCGACGTTGGAGGCCAATTGCCCCGTCCAGAACAGCAGAAAGTCTTTGTTCCGCCAGAGGCTCCGTGTCTGCGGCGTCGGCGTCTCTGCCTCCGCCTCTGTGATGAGTGTGGTTGACATAAAAGTTGCCCCCTATCCGCCTTCGGGCGAAGCCTCTGCTTTAGCAGCCACCTTTCCCCCATCAGAATGGGAGAAAGGCCAGTGGCGGCAGCAGTCCGTGCTTCGCGCGTGGGCAGGCGCGGATAAGCAGTATCCGAACTTCCAAAAAAGGCCCCGTTCCCGGTGCAGGGAAGGGGCCGAAGGGAGACGCCATTGCCGAACGTCTCTTCACACCACCTGCACCGTCGGCAGAATGATCAGCCCCGATTCCTGACCCGTCGCCGCGTTGACGAACCGATACGCCGGGACGTACCAGCCCGGCGTGACCGTCACCGCCGCCGTCAACGCCGTGCCGAACGCGACGAACGCCTGGCTGCGGTACCGGTGCGGCTGGGGCGTTCGGTTGCGGCTGACCAGCGCCTGCAGGAGCAGTTCGGTTTTTGCGCCGGGCGCGTTTGCCCTCGGCGCGGTGAACGTGACGCGGCCCGCGCCGCCGTCGGCGGTGAGGGCGAGCGTGTCGCCCGCGAACGCCGTCGGCGGGGGCGTCCGGGGGATCGCGCCGCCGGGGTTGATCTGCAAAAACTTCGTCGCCAGCCCCGTGAACGCCGCCACCGCCGACGGGTGCGTTTCCGCGCCGGTCCTGGGGTCGCGCCGCGTCAGGCCTGCCGCGTACTCGCGCCACAGCGCCGCGTCAGCCGGGTCCATGTCGCGGAACGCGCCCGTGGCCTGGGTCAGCCGATTCCGCGCCGCCGTCTGCGCGGGCGTCCGTGGGTTGCGCCCCGTGACGCGCGTCCGCACCACGACGCCGTAGCGCGTCTGCGAAAACACGACGCGGCCCGCCTTGCCGCTCAACTCCTCCACCAAAACGCTCAACGCCGCCTTCGCCATCCCCTGTGCCTCCCTGTCCGACTGCCGGGGCAAGAATACCCCGTATCGTTTTCAGTATCGGCACACGGACGGAGCGGCTTTAGCCCGGAATGAATTCCGGGTCTGTACTGACGAATTTCTCCTTTGCGGCATGAAGAAAGTGGCGTCTGCGATGGCACAGAGTGAGTGCCATATCATTGTTATCCGCAACAGTCTTTCCACCTCTTTCCGCTCTTGCAGGGGCATGGTTTATTGCGATCACGGCCTTTCATAACGGCATTTAGCCTCTGTTCCCGCTTGGGATGTAGAGGCGCAAACACATCTGGATACTCTTTGATAGTAGTACGGCCTAACCTTTGTTCGCCAATAGTTCCTTCTTGAATCAGTGCTGCCCGTAATTGTTCGGCCTTTGTTTGCTCTTCTGGTGTCCAGTCTCGTGCATCAAGATGGACAACGTCTTCAGACCCATAACCTTTGCGGCCTGCTTCAGTCGCAATACCAATGATGTCTATAGCATCAGGAAATTCCACTTTGGTTATTCGGCAACACTCCTCTAGATGACCTCGTCTGCCTTCTCGGTATTCCTCATATGGTATACTATTTAGGTGTGGCAGCAATAGAAACACATAATAAGGATCGTTTGGCTTTGATGGCAACATAACGCGCCTTGCGCGGTGTGTTGATGGCGTATTGGAAACCCAGTCTAGGAATCTTTCTGATAACAAACGGCGTTTTGTCCGATTCTCGCGAGCAAGCAAACGAAAAGTACGTTCCTGGTTTGCAAGGCCAGGATGAGAAATAAAATGGGATGTTCCTGCATAGACGTGATGAAGAAACGTCTCAATCAAGTCATCCCAGAAGTAGCTGACTTTGTTTGCCTCAATTTGTCCTTTACGTTTTGGCCCGTTTACAAAATCGCCCCAGCATCCTTCTGCTACGCTGAGAGAGGTTATGCCAGGCCAGACTGGAAAGCCATGCTCATTATTATCATCGTAATTTGTCAAGTAATAAGCGAGGAGTTCCTCTTCTCCTGCCGCCGAGCAAAACTTATCGTCTGCAATAAAGCGTTCTTTCTTCTCCAAATACTCGACGAAATCAGTAATTGTATCAAGTGTATTTAACACAATGGCGAGTGTCGCGTCATCGAATACATGGTAGTAGCCATGTGCCGGGTCAACCTGTCCAACCGCAAATGGTACGCCGCCTTCCGAGCGTGGTTTGCTATGCTCATCACCGACAATATCGGGCATAATCATCAGACTGCCGCTGCCGCCATGTTCTTTTTTACATCGCTCAGACGCGCCGTGTGCGACAACAATCCGATGCACCTGCATTGTTTCCCGTGGCGGTAAGTCTATCGGGAAAGGCTCTTGACATTTGCGATCCAAAAACAGCCGGTTTGGATTTAAGCGTAGCCATCTCTCAGCAGTCCATAATTGCGCGGCAGATTTCGCAATGGCTTTGCGATACCAGCGGCTCCAGTCGAGATCAAGATCGCCCGTATTCGGGAACGCACAGTCTTTGTCAGAGAAGATAATGATATGGTTGTCAAACACAACCAGCAAATCAGAAACTTCCTGACCATCCCCGCCCCGTACAACGTTACACTTGTCTTTATAAACGCCGGGGTAGCTCCACAATGAAAGAAAGGAACGACGGGCCAGACGTGTCAAATAACGCTCCGAGGCGTTTACGCCTTCAGAACGGGCAAGCGGTGAAGTTGTAGGAACGTCAGTCATGTCATTCAACGTGTCAAAAAGTGGCTTGCAAAAAGTGACCACGCATGGATCACCCATGTCCCGCCCAGGCTGAATGCGTTTGGCATGGGCGGTGTGGGCGTCTCAATTGGGTCATTCGGCGGCCATGCCGATGATCTGCGTGACCTGGCTCTGGGTCTGGACCAGTTTGTAGAACTCGCCTTTGCGGTCCATGAGTTCGTTGTGCGTCCCCATTTCGACGATCTTGCCGCCGTCCAATACGATCAAACGGTCGGCGTTGCGCAGGGTGCTTAACCGGTGCGCGATGGCGAAGGTCGTGCGGCCCGCCGTCAGTCTGCCGATGGCTTCTTGGATTTGCTTCTCGGTTTCGACATCTACGGACGAAGTCGCTTCGTCCAGGATGAGGATGCGCGGATTGTGCAGAATCGCCCGCGCGATGGAGACGCGCTGGCGCTCCCCGCCGGATAATTTGGCGCCGCGCTCGCCCACCATCGTGTCGTAGCCGTCCGGCTTGCCGAGGATGAACGAGTGCGCGTTGGCGGCGCGAGCGGCCTCGATGATCTCGTCCATGCCCGCGCCCGGCTTGCCGTAGGCGATATTCTCGGCGATGGTGCCGTTGAACAGGAACGGCTCTTGAAGCACGATCCCGATCTGTCGGCGCATATCCTGAAGGCTCATGGCGCGGTAGTCAATGCCGTCAATCTTCAGCGTCCCGGCGTCCGGCTCGTAGAAGCGGCAGATGAGATTAATGGTCGTGGATTTGCCCGCGCCCGACTTGCCGACCAGCCCGATCATCTCACCGGGCTTGGCGGTGAACGACAGGCCCTTCAGCACCGGGTTGGACTTGTCGTACCCGAACCGGACGTTCTCGAATTCCACGGTGCCATCAATGGCGTGGTGGGGCGTGTCCGCGCCGTGGCCGTAAGGCTCCGGCTCGGTGTCCATGACCTCAAAGATGCGCTCCGCGCCCGCCATCGCTCTTGAGAACCACTGATTGACCTGCGCGAACCACTGCAAAGGGCCGTAGAGCAGGCCGAGCAGGGCGTTGATCATGATCAGATGCCCGATGGTCATGGCGTGGTGATAGACCAGCGCGCCGCCGACGGTCCAGTTGATCAAAGCGCCCAAACTCGTGAGCATGGACATGAAGCCGAAGAGTGTGTACCAGCGGGTATCTACCAGTACGCCGGAGTCGCGCAGCTCGCGGTTACGCCGCTCGAACTTGACGTTCTCGGAGTCTTCCTGCGCGAAGGCTTTGACGACACGGATGCCCGTCAGCGACTCGTTCAGGTGCATATGGAAGCGCGCCCATTTCTGGCCGACTCGGTGGAACAGGGTCGTCATCGGCTTCCAGTAGACGCTCGCGATGGCAATGACAAACGGGATGGGCGCGAGAATGCACAGGGCGAGTTTCCAGTTGGCCCAGAGCAGGAAGCCGACGATGCCAATGATGAGCAGGCCGTTCGTGACCAAGTAGGGCAGGCCGTCTACCAAAAAGCCCCAGACGCGGTCCGTGTCCTGCGTGACGCGGCTGGTAATCGCGCCCACCTGCTTCTTGTCGAAGTAGCCCAGCTTCAGGAACTCGATGGCCCGGTACAGCCCCGAACGCAGGTCGGCGGCGATATAGCCCGCCAGAAACGCGATGTACCGGCCCGACGCCACCTGCACCGCCGCGCCCGCGACCAGCACGCCGAGCCACGCGCCCATCAGGGCGTAAAGTTTGGGCAGGTGCTTATGTGCCTGCAAAACACCGTCAATGAGATTGCCCTGAATCAAGGGCGGGGCAAGGTTGAGTACGGTCGTCAGCAGTGACAGCAGGGCCAGGCTGATGGCTTGCGCTTTGTACGGCGCGAGATATAGGCCGATCCGCGCCAATGTCTTGGTGCGGTTGACGCAGGCGGGGCAGATGCCGTCCTTTTCGGGCAGCAGGCGATTGCAGTTGGCGCAGCGTGTCCGCTCCGCCTTCAGGGTGATCAAAAACGGCTCGCCTTTGGCAAGCTGCTCGATGCCCCGGGCGGCCTCGCTGAACTGCGCGGCGACCGACTGGGAGTAGGAAACGATGGGCAGGATGTCGCCCGTCTTGGCCGTGATTTCCAGCCGTCCGCCGCCGACGAGCGGCTCGTTGCGGGCCGTCGCGATCTCGGCGATAGGCATTTGGAAAGCCACCGCGCCGTTCGTCTCGATGACCTGGACCTGTTCGCGCGTGACAACCAGTTCGCGCCGCCCGAACTCGCCCTGCGGGTCAATGTCCGCCGTCAGGCGGATGAGTTCGTCTGTTTCGCGCTGCGTTTCTTGAGATGGGGGCATTGCCTCTGCGGTCGCCATGTGTTTCTCCTGGCTCAGTCCTTGCTGAAAGGACGGGAAAGAAGGCGGGCCGGAGGCAACAAAAAAGCCTCGGTCCGCCGGGTCATCGTTGATGATGCGCCGGAAGCCCGAAGCCTGGGTGGTCAGGGGTGTCAGTCAGTGTCTAGGGACAGCGACCTCCGGGCGGCGGGCTGGAGTGGCGTGCGGCAGACACACCACGGGCATCGGACGGGAATCCGATGGGCTGGATGAGAATGTAGTTTCCGCTCAACATTTTTGTCTGCCGCTCCTTCTTGAAAAGTGGTTCCTGTTGGAACGCTTCCAGTATAGCCGCTCACTTGAACCTTTGTCAACCCTGCGTCAAAAAATCTCCTAGCCGTAGGTTGGCTTCTGCGGCCAGCCGGGGGGCGAGTCTTCCCAATCCTCCTGGCGGCCATAGGGAGTCGCATCCAGCAGGGCGGCCGTGTCGGTGAGGGGTTCGACGCCGCGCGCATAGGTAGAGTAGGTGTGAAAAACGTCGTCATGGGTGCGCAAAAAGACGCTGAGGGCGTGCGCTTCGCCTGCAAAGGAATAGTCCTCGCCGCGCGCCTGTTTCAGTTCCGCCACATTTCGATAGTTGTATTCCACAGGCGTTTTGGTTTCGTCCAGCGTGACATGGAAATCATAGTTGAAATCGCTGCCGAAGGACGAGTACCAGGGGACAGTCCAGCCGTGGGCGGCTTTGTAGGTTTCCAGCTTTGCCAGTGGGGCGCGGGAGATGACCACAAAGCGCGTGTCTCGCTGGGCGAGCGCGGAGAGGTCGCCCAGGGCGTTCACAAACCCGGTGCAGCCGGGACAGCCTTCGTCCCAGGCGGGGTCGAACATGAAGTGATAGACGATCAATTGTCGCTGGCCGTCAAAGAGGTCTTTGAGAGTCCGTTCACCTTCCGGGCCGTCAAAGGCGTACTCTTTTTCAACACGGACCATCGGCAGCCGACGCCGCGCGGCGCTGACCCGGTCGTGGTGTTTGGTGAGTTCTTTCTCGTGCGTCAGAAGTTCCTTGCGCCGCGCCAGCCACTCGTCGCGCGACACGATCTCCGGCTGTGCGATCTCGGTTGTTGTCATTCTTTTTCTCCTGGAGTTTTTGTTTCCGGCAGGCCGGGGATGTCTATGACGGGGCGGACTTCCACGGTGCCGAAGCGTGCACCGGGGAGACGCCCGGCAATGGCGACGGCTTCCTCCTGGGTTTCGGCGTGGATCAAAAAGTAGCCGCCGAGCTGCTCGCGCGTTTCGGCAAATGGACCGTCGGTGACGAGCGGCTTGCCGTCGCGGACGCGGACGCTTTTCGCTGTGGCGGTCGGGTGCAGCGGGGCGGCGGCCAGATATTTGCCCTTCGCCTTGAGGTCCTGGGCAAATTGCGCGGACTCGGCGTAGCAATGTTCGCGCTCGGCGGGGGGCAAGGCTTGCTCGTCGCCGTAGATCAGAAGCAGATAGTTCAAGCGTGTGTTTCCGTTCCCGCCGGGCTAGCCGCCGGCGATGGCTCCGATAATGAGATACGGTTCTGCCCCTGACAGGACGGCGTCGGGCAGCGGGGTGTCCGGCGGCTCGTGTGACAAGTCCAGGCCGCAGGCAAAGAAGCGCAGGAAGGGACGGCGACGCTGCGTGGCATGGTCACGGATCGTCCCGCGCAGCATCGGGTAGGCGGCTTCCAGCGCGTCGAGGAGCGAGCGCTGCGTGAGCAGCCCTGACACTGTAAGGGCCACTTCGTCCTCAACGCGCGCCAGCGTGCGCAGATGGGCCGGGAGTGCAATTCGGATCATCACAACACTCATGCCAGTGTCTGCACCTCGACGGACAGGACGGCGGGCAGGTCGCGGACAATGGCAGCCCAGGTGTCGCCGCTGTCGGGCGAGGCGTAAACCTGTCCGCCGGTGGTGCCGAAATAGACGCCGCAAGAATCGAGCGAGTCCACGGCCATGGCGTCGCGCAGGACGTTGACGTAGCAGTCGCTTTGCGGCAGGCCGTGCGTTAATGCTTCCCACTCATCGCCGCCGGTCCGGCTGCGGTAGACGCGCAGTTTGCCGCCGGGCGGGAAATGCTCGGAGTCGCTTTTAATGGGGACGACATAGATGGTCTCCGGCTCGTGCGCATGGACGGCGACTGGGAAGCCGAAATCGGAGGGAAGGCCGCCGCTGACCTCGCGCCACGACTCGCCGGCGTCGTCGCTGCGCATGACGTCCCAATGCTTCTGCATGAACAGCGTGTTCGGGCGCGACGGGTGCAGGGCGATCCGGTGGACGCAGTGGCCGACCGGGGCCGTCGGGTCGGGGATGAACTCCGAGCGGAGGCCCTGATTGATGGGCTTCCAGGTCCGCCCGGCGTCGTCGGTGCGGAATGCGCCCGCCGCCGAGATGGCGATAAATATCCGATTCGGGTCCTGCGGGTCCAGCAGGATCGTGTGCAGGCACATCCCGCCTGCGCCCGGCTGCCAGTCGGGGCCGGTGTCATGGCCGCGCAGGCCGGACAGTTCGTGCCAGGTCAGGCCGCCGTCGCTTGAGCGGAACAGGGCGGCGTCTTCCACCCCCGCATAAACGGTGTCCCGGTCAGTCAGTGATGGTTCCAGGTGCCAGACGCGCTTGAATTCCCAGGGGTGCTGCGTGCCGTCGTACCACTGGTGCGTGCCGGGGACGCCGTCGTAGGGGAACTCGTTGCCGACCGGCTCCCAGGTTTGGCCGCCGTCGTCCGAGCGCTGAATCAATTGCCCGAACCAGCCGCTGGACTGGGAGGCGTACAGGCGATTGGGGTCCACGGGCGATCCGTTGACATGGTAGATCTCCCAGCCCGCAAAGTGCGGGCCGCTGATGTCCCACTGTGCGCGGCCCTGGTCCGCCGTCAGGATGAACGCGCCTTTGCGCGTGCCGACCAGTACCCGGACTTTGCTCATCTACTTAGCCTCGCAGTTGATCATCCAGGGCGTGCCGAAGCGGTCTGTGACCATGCCGAACCGTTCAGCCCAGAAGGTCTTTTCAATGGGCATCTGCACCGTGCCGCCGTCCGACAGGTCATGGAAGATACGGTCGGCCTCTGCCGGGTCATTCGGCATGAGCGAAACCCAGAAGCCTTGCGGCTTGACATAACGCTGCGGCGGCGCATCGCCGCCCATCAGGAGGGTGTCGCCGACGACCAGGCGGGCGTGCATGATGGCGCTGCCCGAATCCGGTGATGTTTGGTATGCCTCCGGCAAATCCCCATAGGTCACCATCATGACGAGCTTGCCGCCCAGGCACTGCTCATAGAACTTGAAGGCGGCCTCGCACTGGCCGTTGAACGCGAGATACGGACTTGCCTGCATAACATGGCTCCTTTGACTTTCGTCGTGGTGAAATGGGTCGTACACAAGATAGTCGTTTGCCAAAACGCTGATTCGACACAATTTCGTGCCAAAAGCAAACTTTTGTTTGCTATTTTTTGTCCGGCAGACTGTGCAGGCGCTGTTCCAAAAACCGCCGCTCCGGCCCTTGCTGAGTCAGGGTCAGCGCTCGCGTGTAGGAGGCGCGGGCCTCCGCGATTTTCCCCGCCCGGCGGCACAGGTCGGCCCGCGCCGCGTGGGCCGGGGGATAGTCGGTCAGGTCGTCGCGCGCCAGCAGATCGTCCATCAGGGCCAGTCCAGCGGCGGGGCCGTCGCGCATGGCGACGGCGGCGGCTCGGTTGAGTTCGACAATGGGCGAGGGGGTCATTTGATGCAGGACATCGTACAGGCTGACGATCTGGGGCCAGTCCGTGTCGGCGGCGTCCGGCGCTCCAGCGTGGACTGCGGCGATGGCGGCTTGCAAAGTATAAGGACCGAAGCGGCGCGACCGAAGCGCCTGTTCCACAAGCGTTTTGCCTTCAGAAATTTGCGCCGAGTTCCAAAGCGCGCGGTCTTGATATTCAAGCAGGATGACATCTCCCGTCGGCGAAGTCCGCGCGGCGCGGCGGGATTCGTGCAGCAGCATCAGGGCCAGCAGGCCAGACGTTTCGGGATCGGGACACAGTGCATGGACAAGCCGGGCCAGGCGGATCGCTTCGCCCGAAAGGTCTGGCCTTGTAAGCGTCTCGCCGGAAGACGCGGCGTACCCTTCGGTGAACACCAGATAAACGACGTGAAGCACGGCGTCCCGCCGGTTCGGCAGGTCGTCCCGCGACGGCGCTTGGAAGGGGCTGCCCAGTGCGCGGAGTTTGGCTTTGGCGCGCACGATGCGCTGGGCGATGGTGGACGGCGCGGCCAGAAAGGCGCGGGCGATCTGCTCCGTGGTCAGGCCGCAGACTTCGCGCAGGGTCAGGGCCACGCGGGCGTCGGGGGACAGCGCGGGGTGGCAGCAGAGGAAGATCAGCCGCAGTTGGTCGTCTTCCAGGCCATCGTCGCCGATGTCAAAAGGGTCGGCGACGGCGGCGTGTTGGGCGGCGAGCGCTGCCAGCGAGGACTCGGACCGGGCGCGGCGGCGCAGCGCGTCAATGGCCTTGAAGCGGCCTGCCGACACCAGCCAGGCGCAGGGGTTGGCGGGAATCCCCTCCTGCGCCCACTGTGCGAGCGCCGCCGCGAAGGCTTCCTGGAGCGCGTCTTCGGCCAGGTCAAAGTCGCCGAGCAGACGGACGAGCGTGGCGAAGATGCGGCGCGCATTGGTGCGGTAAAGGTCGTCCACGATCCGGCGTGTCTGTGAGTCGGGGTTTGCGTCCATGACTGTTTCGATCAAGGTCCAGAGAGCTGGCTGCCGCAGGAGATTCGGACTGCCTCCAAGAATCTCAGGGCATGATGACACGCCCACTGATTCTCCTGCGCCGTATCCGCGCGCTGCTTCTTGTTTTCATAGTCGGCCTGGCCGTGAGCGGCGCGACGGCGATCCCGCTGGACTGGGAAGTGGCGCTGCTGGGGCGGCTGGTACACGCGGGTTCCGTCTGGCCGGGCTGGCTGGTGCAGTGGATCGGGACCGTGCAGGATGCGCTGCGGTATTCGGGCGCCCATTACCCGTTCCTGGCGTATGGCACGGACTGGCTGGCGTTCGGACACTTCGCCATCGCCATTGCGTTTGTCGGCCCCTGGCGCGATCCGGTCCGCAACGTCTGGGTCATCACGTTCGGCATGATCGCCTGCGCGCTGGTCGTTCCTTATGCGCTGTTGTTCGGCGCGCTGCGCGGGATTCCCTTCCCCTGGCGTCTGATTGACTGCTCGTTCGGCGTATTCGGCATTCTCCCCCTTTGGTACTGTCGCCGGGCCATACAAGAACTGGAAGCGATGCACCGGAAGCCCACGCCCTGAAAGGACGCGGCTTATCTTGCCCGTCAACGCGCTTGGGATACAATCTCCTGCGCGCTGCGCCTAAAGTTGTTCCCCCGTTATGCCAACCATAAGAGGGAGATGTTGACCGTCACTTATTGTCCGGGCCGAATTGAGGGAAAGCGACACTGATGCGCAGCCTGCCGCGATACGCACAATTGTACCTGTGTCTGGTCTACCTGCTCGGCGCGGGCGCGGCGGTGCTGGCCTGGCGCTTCCACCCGCTCAACGGGCCGGCGCAGCGGTGGGAGACGTGGCTGTTTGTCGGGCTGGCGGCGCTGGCCGGCGGCAAGAAGATCAACCTGGTCCGCACCCAGATTAACGAAGACGTCGGGTCGCTGTCGCTGCTGTTCCCGATCACGTTCGCGGCCATGCTGCACTTCGGGCCGGGGGGGGCCGCGCTGGCGACAGTGGCGGGGAGCGTGTCGGCGGGGCTTTACCCCAAGCGGCACCCGCCGCACGTCCTGGTGTTCAATGTCTGCCTGGCGCTGATCCAGACCTGGCTCGCCGGCATGGTCTTTCTGGAGCTGAACGGCCACGCATTGCAGCTCGACCCCGTCTGGTCGTTTCCCGCGATTGCGTCGTCGTGTTTGATGTACTACGCCGTCAACACGGGCGGCGTGGCGACCATTATCGCGCTTTGCACGGCGCAGAATCCGGTCAAACTCTGGCGGCAGACGTTCCTCTGGACGGCGCCGAGCTACTTCGCGGGGGCGTGCATCAGCGCCATCACGCTGTTCGTCTTCAAGAGCCAGCTCAGCATCGCGCTTCTCTTCATGGCCCCGGTCGGCTATCTGATCTATCAGTCGTATGCGACCTATATGGCGCGCTCGGAAGAGAAGCAGCAGCACATCGAGCAGCTCAAGGACAGTCAGGCGCACCTGGCCGATCTGTATTTGGCGACGATTAAAAGCCTGGCGCTGGCGATTGACGCCAAAGACCAGTACACGCACCAGCACATTCTGCGCGTCCAGCGGTACGCCGTGGCGACGGCCAAGCACCTGGGGCTGACGGGAATCGAGCTGGAAGGGCTGAACACGGGGGCGCTGCTGCACGACATCGGCAAACTGGGAGTCCCCGAATACGTGCTGCTCAAGCCGGGGCGACTGACAGGCGAGGAGTTCGCCAAGATCAAGCAGCACCCGGAGATCGGGGCGGCGATTTTGTCCCCGGTCGAGTTCCCCTGGCCCGTGCTGCCGGTCGTCAAGCACCACCACGAGAAATGGGACGGGACGGGCTACCCCGACGGCTTGAAGGGCTATGACATTCCCCTGACGGCGCGCATTTTGTCCGTGGGCGATGTGTACGACGCGCTGACTTCCAATCGCTCGTACCGGAGCGCGTGGACGCACGAGCGGGCGCTGGACGTGATCATTCAGGACGCCGGGACACACTTCGACCCGGAGATCGTCCACGCCTTCCTGCAGATTATTGACGGCGTGGTGCAGGAGATGGCCCAGGAAGACCAGGCCGCCAGCGCCGCGCCCTCCGACCTGCCGGAAGGGACGCCGAATCGGGCCGATCAAGCGGCGCAGGCAATCCACCGGGCCTCGTCGGAACTGTGGGCGCTGTACGAGGTGGCGCAGACGCTGTCTTCGAGCCTGGGCCTGCAGGAGACGCTGGAGATTCTGAGCCGCAAACTGGAAGCCATCCTGCCCGGCACGGCCTGCCTGTTCTTGCTGCGCGAGGAAGACGGGACTCTGGCCGTGCGGACCGCCGTCGGCGTCAACCGCGAGTTCTTCATCGGGGCGCGGACGCTCGGCCCGGCCAGCAAGTCTGTGACCGCCGCCGCCGCCCGCGAGACCTACGAGGGCGAGTACGACGCCGACGACCTGATGCCGACGTCTTCGCAGACGGCGCAGTGGGAGCCGCTGCACTCGTCCTTGATCGTGCCGATTGTGCATCAGGGCGAAGTGCTGGGGACGATCAACCTGTACCACCCCCAGCCGCAGGCGTTCGGGCCGCACGACCGGCAATTGCTGGAAACGATTGCCGAGCGGTCGGCGATGGCGCTGTATAACGGCCTGCTGTTCGACCGCACGCGCAGCCACGCGCTGACCGACCCGCTGACGGGACTTTACAATGTGCGCTATCTGACGCAGTACGTGGAAGACCGCTGCAAGCGCGAAACGCCGGAGCCGTTCTCGCTGCTGTGCCTGGACCTGGACAGCTTCAAGCCGATCAACGACAACTTCGGCCACCAGAAGGGCGACCAGGTGCTGCGCGACCTGAGCCGGATCTTCCGCGACTGCGTGCGCGAGACGGACATTGTCGCCCGGTATGGCGGGGACGAGTTCTTGATCGTGTTGCACGGCGCGGGTTTTGACGAGGCGGAGGCGATGTCCCGGCGACTGCAGGAAGCGGTCGTCGGCTACGACCCCGGCCTGCACCATTTCCGGCTGGGCAGCCTGCGGCTGGGCGTGAGCATCGGGTTCGGGTGCTTCCCGGACGACGGGCAGGACTGCGCGGCGTTGCTGTCCGCCGCCGACACGCTGATGTACCACAACAAGACCGAGCGCAAACTCGGCAGCCTCGCCGGGCGCGACCGGGCCACGGAGATGGAAGCGGTCCGTGACCGCGCCGCCGAAGTGGAGTCCTTGCGCGACCCGGACGAAGATTACTCGCTCCGCCGCGCCGCGTAACCGTTCACGCCACGACCTCATGCAGCGGCGCAAAAAGAGAACGCCCCGGCCGGATGGCCGGGGCGTTCTTTGCTGGGGCGGGCGTTACTGGATGACGGCGGTGCCTGCCGCTTTGGACAGGTCCACGGTCTGAGTGACGGTCTTGCCGGCGTCGGTGACGCTGAATGTCTGTTTGCCGGGTGCGGCGAAGAGGATGACGATGCCGTTGGAGTCGGCGGTCGTCTGGGCCTTCGCGCCTTCCACGGCGCCGGTGATGGTGGCCGTGTCGCCGGGGTTGATGGCCTGCGCCGTGCCGGTCTTGTTGTCGGCCGTGATGGTCGCGTCCGGCGTGATGTTGCTGGCGTAGAGCGCGACCGTCGTGGAGTTGACGACGACGACCTCGAAGTCCGTGGTGCTGCTCGCGCCCGCCTGGTCGGAGACGGCGACGCGGACGGTGTGCAGGCCGGGCGTGTTGAACGGCAGCGTGAAGGCGCCGGTCGTGTACTGCGCGTTGGCGAGCGGCCCGGTCTGGTTGTTGGTGAAGGTGAACTTCAGGGCCTGGGAGAAGCCGGAGACTTCCGGCGAGGTCAGGATGACGCTGCTGGGAACGATGGCGGACGGCGAGCTGCCGCTGGTGCCGTTGGCGATGGTCGCGCCGAAGATCACGGAGGCGCTCGCGCTGACGGCGGCGCCGGTCGGGCCGCCGGTCGTGGCGAAGGTGCCGCCGGGCGAGAAGCCGAGCGGGATGGTGCCGTTGAAGGTGTTGGCAATCGGGGCGAGAGGCTTGGCGGTCGAGGCGACGGCCCCGGTCAGATAGCCCGTCTTCGCGTCCGTGGTGGCGAAGCCGCTGTCTTCGTAAACGTCGCCGAGCTGAATCTCCGCGCCGGGGTCAATGCCCTCGACGGCCGGGGTGGCGGTCGCGGTGGGCAGGATGCCGGTGCTGTTGCTGGGGCCGCCGCAGCCGCTCAGGATCGCGGCGAGGGCGAGGCCGGCGGCCGTGAGCGGCGCGGCCTTGCGAGCGAATTTGTAATGTGTCATCTGCATGAAAACTGTTTCAGTCCTTTCTCGGAGTCTGCTGAGGAGCCGGAGGCTTCTCTTAAAATACGGGGAGGCGCATGAATTGCGCCTCCCCGCAAGCCGCCCGCGTCAGAACTTGTGGCGGAAGCCGATGGTGAAGAACACCGGCGTCAGGATCGTGTTCGGCCCGTAGTAGACCCGGCCCTGCGGGAATTCCGCCGAGGGGGAGATGTAGTACGGAACGCCCGCCGGGTTGACGGTCGAGTAGCTGACGACCGTCTTGCGGTCGAAGACGTTGTCCACGTTCATGAACAGCGACGTGTCCGGCGTCAGGTTCAGGCTGGTGTTCAGACTGATCTTGTAGTGCCAGCCGGAGCGCCCGACGAGCGGGTTGAGCGGCTGCAGCGTCTTCTGGTCGGCCAGCAGGATCGGGACGTCGAAGAAGTTGGCGTTGCCCGACGTCTGGTTGGCGTGCTGCGGGTCGGAGCCGCCGCCGACGGCGGCGGTGAAGGGGAAGCCGCTGCCGGCGTCCAGCACCGCCGACTCCTCAAACAGCTTGGTGATCCGTTTGTTGACGACGACGGCCACGGTGTGCCGCTGGTCGTAGGAGGTCGGATAGGCGGTATTGTTCAGCGCCCGGAACTGCTTGTCGTTCAGGCCCAGGGTGGGACCCAGGTTGATGAACGTGTTGTAGAAGTAGGGGTTGTAGCCCGTGTCGTAGTCGCTGTTGGTCGCCTTCGCCACCTGGTTGGTGTACGAGATGAACCCGCTCAGGTCGTTGGCGTTGCGCGGGCGGCGCGAGAACTGGACTTCGACGCCGCTGGCGTGGCCTTTGCCGTCCGTGTTGTAGGAGCGCTGGCCGAACGCCGTGCCGGCGATCTGGCCGCCGGCTTCGCTGTCCGGGGAGACGTAGAAGACGCGGTTGAGCTGAATCAGGTCGTACTGCTGGTGGCGGTAGCCGGTGACGGACATGGCGTAGGAGCCGCCGACGACGGGGGCGCCGACGTCGAACGACTTCTCCACGCCCAGGTCGAAGTTGTGGGCGTGCTGCGGTCCGAGTTTGTTGAACGGCGCGTAGCGCGACAGCAGGCGCCCGTACTGGGTCGCACGGGAAGCCGTCCCGGAGCCGGGCAGGCGGTTCGGGTCGAGGCCGTTGAAGTCCGACGCATTGCCGGGGTTCAGCGAGGTGAACGTGCCGATGCCGGAGCCGTTGTCTTCGGGGAACAGGCGCTCGACGAGCGAGCTGTCCGCGAACTGCGAGTTCTCGGCAAAGGACGTGCGGAACACGGTCGTCCGGTCCGGCGAGTAGTTCAGGCCCAGGCGCGGGTCAATGTAGGTCTTGGTGTACGACCCGTGATCCACGGTCTTGTAGTCCATCGCGGCGAGGCGGACGCCCGTCGTGAAGGTGACTTTGTCGCCGGTGGTGCGGAACTCGTTCGAGAGGTAGCCGTTGTACTGGTCGGGCTTGACGCGGCTGATCTGGTCGCGGTAGCCGAAGCCAGGCTCGTTGGGATCGCTGAGCGGCAGCATCGTGGCGCTGCCGGACAGGTCCTGCAGGAGCCGGTACTTGGTCGTGGACGGGATGATCGCGAAGCCGGCGCGCAGGGAGTCGTTGGTCGCGAGCTGGTTGGAGTAGTCGAGCTGATTGCCGACCTGGTCGGAGTGGCGGTTCTCGTACTCGGCGGCCAGGTTCTCCAGGTGGAAGGTGACTTCGCTGCGGATCCGGTACAGGCGGTAGGTCAGGAACGACTTCGGCGTGAAGTTGTGCTTGTAGGACAGGTAGGCGAAGTTGTAGCCCTGGTCGTCGTGGTCCTGCTGATACTGCTTGGTGTCCACGGACGTGCCGAGATGCTCGTCGAACTTGAACGGGTGGTTCGCCGCCGTGCTGCCCGGATCGAATTCGTCGTACTGCTCGAAGCCCTGGCTGTAGAACGCCGAGAACGTGTTGTTCGGGTCGGCGTAGTAGTTGGCCTTGAGGACGCCGTCGAACGAGGCGTTCAGCTTCTGCAGGCCGTTGATGCCGCTGGGGAAGCCGTTGCGGAACGCGATGGTCGAGGTGTAGTAGTCGAACTTGCCGTTGGGTGTGACGTTGCCGTACTGGGTGTTGGTGCCGTTGTAGTTCCAGCCGTGGCCGGGGCCGTAGGTGAACTCGGTGACGCCGCCGCGCAGGTCGCGCCCGTTGTTGGTGACTTCGTTGATGAAGCCGCCGGTGGCGTTGCCGTAGGAAGCGTCCGCGCCGCCGGTGTAGAGGTTGGCGCTCTTGAGGCCGACCGTGACCAGGTTGGTGGCGAACGTGTTGGTCATCGGCTCGGTGATCTGGATGCCGTCCACGTCGAAGCCGACCTGGTTGATGTCCGAACCCCGGATGTGGACGTAGCCGCCCGCGTCCGGCGTGATGCCGGGCTGGCCGAAGACGAGGCCGGGGAACTGGTACAGGTTGTTGGGCTGAGACTTGGTCTCCTGCTCGATCTTCGCCGAGATGTTGTACTGAGTCGTCGGCGAAGTCCGCCGGACCGGCGTCCCGATGATGCGGGTGGGTCCGCCGGTTTGAATAACGCGCGACTCCAGGGTGAAGTCCAGCGGGCTGGTGTTGTCCTGTGAGACGGTCACTTGAGCCGTGGAGGTCTGATATTGAGACTGTTCGACGCGGACGGTGTACGTGGTCGGGTCCACACCGGTGAAGATGTAGTTGCCGCCGGCGTCGGTAGTGGCCGTCTGCCCCGATGGGAGCAGGAAGACCTGCGCACCGGCGACCGGTTTGCCGGCGCTGTCTCGGACGATGCCTTTGATGGTTCCGGTCGTGGCCGCATAAACGGCGGAGGGAATCCAGGCGGTGGCACCGGCGGTTCCTGCGAGAAGAAGTGTGAGCGCGAGCTTTCTGGAGACTCTCGCCTTTTTCTTGGACATGCTCTCTCCCTTTCTAGAGTGTCGCATAATAAAGAAATTGTGGCGCGGCGGCACTGCCAGTTTCCCTTCCGAGGCGCATCTTTCAGCGTCCCCCGGAGGAAGTCGTCACCGGTGTCGGTAGACCGGTGCGCCCATTTCGGCCCGGTTGAAGATTAACCGGGCGAGCAACGAGTGTGCTATTCGTGCAGTATACAGGATATTCCTTCGCGGCGCAAGAGAGAGATGAAAAAAACATGAATTATTTGCTGTTTTCGCGTTTCAGTGGGAACAATTCTGGATAAACGCGGTTTTACTTCGGAAAATTGCCTGGAAACGCCTGTACTCGCGCTCCAAAGCCAGAAAACAGTCAGCGATTAAAATCGCTGCTGTGTGACGGCTGTGCCACTGCGTGTCTGCCTTTGCAGACAAAGACTGGCACACGGCTTCCGCTCTTTGTCCGCGCAGGCGGACACGCGGCGTTTTCGCCGTTCAGCGGCGAATTGATTCGCTGGCCCTCTTTTGGCTGGCTTTTTGACTGAAACAGAAAAGCCCGACCTCAACTGAGGCCGGGCTTTGACTTCCAAACATCATCCGATATGGAATGAGTGACTGAGTGTGACCGACTCGGTGACGCCATTAATCCGTTTCGGCAAATAACGGAATCCAGAGACAGCATTACGGATCGCTTGGTCTACCTCTGAATTTCCAGTGGGGCGGAACCTGACGTCACGCGCGTGTCCATCGGAATCAACCGTCCATGTCACCGTGACATCGGGGTCGTTGACTGGGTTATCAGCCAAGTCGTCCGGCAGTGTAATGTCGCTG
>CAZZVX010000044.1:0-18249 GCA_964657535.1 Armatimonadota bacterium
CCCGACTGGCCGAGCCGAGGAAGGCCAGCACGCCGTCCACGTTCCACAGCGGCAGCGTCACCGTCGCGTCTTCGGGCCGCGCGCCGGCGTGGACTTCGCCGATCAGCACTTCGTACCCGCCGCGCCGCGCCTGGCGCTGGGTCTCGGCGATCACGCGCGCCGAGAACGACGACGTGACATCGGGGACCCACAGGGCGATGAGATTGGTGCGGCGCGTCACGAGCGACCGGGCGGCCATGTTGGGCCGGTAGCCGAGTTCGCGCGCCGCCGCCCAGACCCGCTCGCGGGTGTCCTGCCCGATGGACTTGGTGGTGTTGTTGAGCACATACGAGGCCGTGGAGACTCCCACGGCGGCCCGCCGCGCCACATCGGCCAAGGTGCTGGTGCCGTGCGGTCTCAGGTTGTTGCCCGTATTTTTCACGATTTGCCTTGACCAGTGAAACGCTTCACTTGACCGACAAAGTATAACACGGGATCGGCGGGTTGTCAAGATGCTTTTTTGCAGACCCCAAAGAGAGTCTGCGTCCGCCCCGCAGGGACCCCCTCCGTCTCCCCCATCCGAAAGGGGGAAGGCCGGATGGTGGCGTGGGGGATTGCGCCCGTGTTCCGATCCGGACCGTGTTCCAGCCCCGCCCTCTCCGTTTCTGGTCCCTCCCCTTCGGAAAGGGGAGGCTAGGAGGGGTTCCGAAGGGGCTTCCCTCTTTCTCCCGACCCAGGGCAGGATTCGCCGCGCGCCCCGGCGAAATGCTCACTAGGAGTCCTCACCATGAACCGACGCGACTTTGTGAAACTGTCCGTGGGCGCGGCGCTGGCGCCCGCGCTGGCCGGGGCCGCGCCCGCCGCCCAAACGTCCGCCAAGGAAGAACGCCTCAAAGCGCCGAGGGCGCTGACGGCGTTCGACTACCGGGGCGTCACGCTCCTGCCCGGCCCGCTGGCGGACCGGGCGGCGGCGGCGCGCGAGTTCTACCTCGCCATCCCCGACGACGACATCCTCAAAGGCTTCCGCCGCAAGGCCGGGCTGCCCGCGCCGGGGCAGGACATGGGCGGCTGGTGCCACGACACGACCGGCGTGGTCTTCGGCCAGTGGCTGTCCGGCATGGCCCGGATGAGCCGCGCGACGGACGACGCGGCCCTGCGCGACAAGGCCGCGCGCCTGATGACCGGCTGGGGCGAGACGCTGCCCCGGCAGTCCTTCGGCCACTACGACTACGACAAGTTCGCCTGCGGCCTGGTGGACATGGCGCGCTACGGCGGACACCCCGACGCCCTGCCCCTGCTGGCCCGGATGACCGACTGGGCCGAGGCCCATCTAAAGCGGGACCGGCTGGACGCCACCGACGCCGACTCGCAGGGCGGCTTCTTCAACGGACAGATGGAGTGGTACACCCTGCCGGAGAACCTCTACCGCGCGTACCTGCTCACGGGCGACGCCCGCTACAGAGAGTTCGGCGACGTCTGGCGCTACCCGCACTACTGGGGGATGTTCAACGGCCGGGTGGACGCCACGCCCGACGGCTTCCACGCCTACAGCCACGTCAACACCCTCAGCAGCGCCGCCATGACCTACGCCGTCACGGGCGACCGCGCGTACCTGAAGACCCTGACCGGGGCCTACGACTACTTCCAGCGGACCCAGTGCTACGCGACCGGCGGCTACGGACCCGGCGAGAAACTCATGGCCCCGGACGGCGCCCTGGGCGAGTCCGTCGCGGCCGAGCCGAACGCCAAGTACCTGGGCGGCATCGCGGGCCGCTCGTTCGAGACCCCCTGCGGGTCGTGGGGCGTCTTCAAGCTGACGCGGTACCTGCAGGAGTTCACGGGCGAGGCGCGCTACGGCGACTGGATGGAGCGCATCCTGTTCAACGGCATCGGCGCGGCCCTGCCGATGCAGGGCCGGGGCCGGACGTTCTACTACGCCGACTACCGGCTGCAGGGCGCCCGCAAGTATTACTTCGGCGACGCCTGGCCGTGCTGTTCCGGGACGTACATTCAGGACGTCGCCGACTTCCCCAACCTCGTCTATTACACGGACGCCGTCGGGCTGCTGGTCAACCAGTACCTGCCCTCGCGGGTCGTCTGGGACCACGCCGGGCAGCCGATCACGCTGACCCAGCAGACAGACTACCCGGCGTCCGGGACCGTCGCGCTGACCCTGGCGATGGCCCGACCGTCCGACTTCGCCCTGCGCTTCCGCGTCCCCGGCTGGTCCCAGGGCGTCTCGGCCCAGGTGAACGGCCGCGCCGTCGCGGACGTCGGCAGGCCCGGCGAGTGGGCCGCGATCCGCCGCCGCTGGCGCCCCGGCGACCGGGTCACGATCCATATCCCGCTGGAGACGCGCCCGGTCCCGATTGACGCCCGCCACCCGCAGCGCCTCGCCTACGCGCGCGGCCCGGTCGTGCTGGTGCGCCCGCTCGACTCGCCCTCGCCCGAACCGACCGTGCCGTTCGCCGGGATGACCGAAGGCGCCGGCTACGCCATGTACTTCGACCGGGCGTGACGGCGTCCCGCCGAGCAGGAAACGGGCATTGCCCGTCAGGAGTTTCGCCATGCCGTGGCACAAAGTCACGTTCACGGAAGAAGAGGTCGAGGACGGAGCGCCCGGACGGTTCGAGAAGGCGTTCCGGCTGCTCTGCCAGACCGCCCACGCGCCGCGCGACGCGGCGCTGTTTTCGAGCGAGATCGCCGACGAAGGCATTGCGTACTTTCTGTCGCCGCCGGCGGCGGGACTCGCGGGCGGCCTGCTGACGGCCTACACGCACGCCCCCTGCGACGCGCCCGACCGCGACGACGTGCGCCTGGCGCTGGGCCGCCGGGGCATCGAGAAAGAATTGCTGTAGAACACGGTGGAGATTTTTCGGGCTTTGTGGTAGAATGGCTGCGGAATGCGCACGCGGACTCGCTCGGCACAACCTGGGCTGCGCCAATGGCGGCAGCGGATCGCGCTGGCGGCGGCGCTCATCTGCCTCTGGATGAGCAGCGGCGCCATGCTCCACCACACGGACGACCTGAGCGCCTTTCTGACGTTCCGGGCCGCACGCGCGGACACCCTGCAGCACGTCGGCCACGCTGCGTCGTTCGACGCCTGCGCCGCCCACGAGTGGATGGACGCCTGGAAGACGCTCCACACCGCCCGCCCCCCCGTGCGTTGGACCGCCGTCGTCCTCGCGACCGTTTCCGTCAGCCCAGCCACCGTCCTTCATCTGCGCCCGTTCGATTACACGTCCCTGCGCGGCCCCCCGTCCCTGCCCTCCTGACACCGCCCGGCGAATAAATTCGCGGCAAAAAGAGCACAGAGTCCGCCTTCGCGGACTCCGACTCTGAGTGTCCGCAGGGACACTTCGTGCTCTCGTTGGCGCGATTTCAATCACCGGCTCCGAACTTTTCACTGACCGACATCACTATTCGCACTCAGACTCTGTCTGCGCTTCGGCGCAGGCGACTCGTCTTGGGAACGGAAAAAGGCGCACCGGTGCTGGTAACACCGGTACGCCTGGCGAACGCGCGATCAATCACGAGTGACTTTTCGTCACGCCCGTATGCCACGGTGATTGTACCCCGTCTTCGCCCTTTCGTCTCCCCAGGCCCCGACACGGCGGCTGTCTGCCGCCGACTCTCGCATCCTGGAAAGGGAAAAGACTCATGCACGCCCCGCAAACACAGGCCGTCCCCCGGACGGCCCTGCTCCTCGCCGCGCTCCTGATGGCGCTCCTTCTCACGCCGCCCGCCCGCGCCGACGTCTTCGGACGCCTGCGCGTGGTGGTGCAGGACGATTTCGGCAAGGCCGTCCCCGGCGCCGTCGTCACGTTCCACGACCCGACGGGCGTGCGCGGCGACCTGGTCGCCGACGCCGACGCGCAGGGCGTGGCCCTCAGCCCGCCGCTGGAGGAGCACGCCTGGCAGGTTTCTTCCGCCGGGACCAGCTACGTGACCGACACCCGCACCCTGAGCGTCGCCGCCGACACCACCACGGATGTCCCCGTCGCGCTGGCAAAGAAGATCGTCTTGACCGGCACGACCCGCATCACCGGCACGCGCAGCACGGCGTCCGGCACGCGCCGCGACCGGAACTTCATCCTCAAGTTCCCCGCCAACGCGGGCAACCCGCAGAGCCTGAGCCGGGTGCTGCTCACCAACCCCGGCTTCGTGCAGTCGTCGGTCAACGTCGTCCACCCGCGCGGCGAACACGCCTCCACCAGCATCTACATCAACGGCTTCCTGCTGCCGGGCGTCCTGCAGGGCCGGGCCGGACAGCAGATCAACCCCGACATCATCCAAAGCGCCGACGTGCAGACCGGGGCCTACGCGCCCGAATACGGCAGCGAGACCGCCGCGATCCTGAACCTGAACCTGCGCGCCGGGCCGATCAAGCCGTTCCAGACCTTCAGCGCGGACGGCGGCACGTTCAAGACGCTGGACCAGGAACTCACGGTGGGCGGGCAGGGCGGGGCGGCGCTGTACGGGGGCGACACCGGCCCGGACACGCCGCGCCGCTTCCGCTACCTCCTCAACGTCAGCAACCGCAGCACGGACAACGCCCTGGACCCGCCCCAGCCGGGCAACCAGGACGCCCACAACCACGGCCTGTCCACCATCGGGTTCGGCAACTTTGATTATCTGGCAGGCGCGAACGATCAATTTACGCTGGTCGTCAACAGCGCCCCCGCGCACACGGAGATCGCCAACCGGACCGGGCTGCCGGGCAAGTCCGCGCCGGTCGGCCAGGGCTACGGCTACGGCGGGGCGCGCGACGCCGACGGCACGGAGCCGGGCGGCGACCCTTCCCAGGTCGGCGGCGGGACTCTCCTGCTGCCCTCGCAGCAGGGCGCCGGGCAGGACATCTATCAGAACGACGACAACACGTTCGGCCTGCTCAACTACCGGCACACCTTTGGGCGCACGCTGACGGGCCTGCTGTCGCTCGGCGTCAACCATTCGGGGCTGGACATCAAGAACCACAACCCAAGCATTGACCTCAACTCGCTCAACTCCGACGGGACGCTGTCCACGATTGACAACTCCATCGAGTACAACCCGACCATCCTGCGCAGCAGCACGCAGGAGGAGATGGCGGGCAGCCTGACGCTGTCCCAGGGGACGCACACGTACAAGGCGGGCTTCATCTTCGACGGCCAGACGGGCGACGAGCTGTACCAGTTCATCCCGCAGAGCCAGCTCGCCCTGGACTCGCTCAACGCCGTGCAGCAGGGCGGCCCGCAGCTCACCCCGGACGGCACGGCGGAGGTGGACGCGAAGGGCAACCCGGTGCTGGACACGCTCGGCAACCAGGTCTATTTGATCAAGCCGGGCGCGACGACTCCCACTGTCCGCGTCCATCGCTCCGGCTATTACAACGCGGGCTACGTGCAGGACACCTGGCGCACGACCCGGAAACTGACCATCAACTACGGCCTGCGCCTGGACGGCTACGGCCAGAAGCAGAACCTGGGCCGGCCCAGCGTCAACCAGGCCTATCTCTCTCCGCGCCTCAACCTGGCGTACTCGTTCTCGCCCGCCACGACTTTCCGCGCTTCCTACGACAAGCTGTTCACGCAGCCGCCGCTGGCGCAGGGCGCGATTGTCGGCACGGCCCTGAGGCCCCAGCTCACGGACGCCTACGAAACGAGCATCGAGCAGCGCCTGACGCCGGAGCAGACGCTCAAGGTCGCGTACTACTACAAGAACGACCACAACCAGAACGACACCGGGATTCTCATCCCCTACACGCAGATCGGGGCGTACACGACCCTGCAATACACGTCGGCCACCATTCGCGGCACGGAAGTCTCCTATGACCTGTCCCCGCGCGGCAGCGTCGGCGTCGGCGGCTACATCGCGTATGCCAACAGCGTCGCCCGCCCCGGCGGCCTGGACCAGACCGGCGCCGCCGCGCCCGACATCAACGACCACGACCAACTCAACACGGTCAGCACGGGCCTGGACTACACGTTCAAGTCGCAGGCGTTTGTCGGCGTGGACTACTACTTCGGCAGCGGGGAAGCGTCCAGCGTGCTGGCCCCGATCAGCCCCAGCAACAGCAACGTCCTGAGCAACGGCAACCGCATCCCGCACTCGTCGTTCAACCTGCGAGTCGGCAGCCCGCGCCTGGCCGGGTTCGGCGGCCTGGAGTTGGACGTGGACAATCTCTTCAACAGCGAAGACGTGCTGAACTTCAATTCCGGCTTTTCGGGGACGCGCTTCCAGCAGGGCCGCCGCGTCTTGTTAAGAGCGACGGGGAATTTCTGACGCGCGAACGAACAAATGCCCCGGCCCTTCAGGGCCGGGGAATTTGTTCACACCCGCGCATTTTATAGACCAGCGCCGAAACGCCCCACCCGACGGCGAACACGGCGATAATCACGTAGCCCAGTCTGTCAAAACTGAGGCGGCTCACGAAGTCCCAGAACGGCCCGCGCCAATGCCCACGGTCCTGCGCGATCTGCGCCAGTTCCACCGTGCCGACCACGAACGCGACCAGCACGGACAGGACCGTGATGCTGAGGTTGTAAAACAACTTGCGGACCGGCTTGACGAACGCCCAGCCGTAAGCGCCGAGCATCAGCACGCCGTCCAGCGTGTCAATCAAACACATCCCCCCCGCGAACAGCAGGGGCAACAATAAAATTACGCCCACCGGCAGGCCGAACTGACCCGACCGGGCCGCAATCGCCAGCACCCCGACCTCGCTGGCCGTGTCGAAGCCCAGGCCGAACAGAAAGCCGACAAAGTACATCTGCCACGAGTGGTCAATCGCCCGCAGCCAGGGCCGGAAAAAGCGCCCCAGCAGGCCGCGCTGTTCCAGAAACCGGTCAATGTTCGGGTCTTCATACGCGCCGCCCCGCGTCACGCGCCGGAAAACCTTGGAGATGTCCCACAGCACGACCAGGTTGATGAACCCGATAATATAAAGAAACGCGCCGGACACGACCGTGCCGACCAGCGACCCGACATCCTTCCACTGCGGCAGATGCCGCTGGACATACGCCGTGGACAGCGCCAGCCCGACACAGAGCAAGAACACGACGGTGGAATGGCCCAGCGAGAAGAAGAAGCCGACGCCCGCAGGCCGTTTGCCCTCCTGCATCAGTTTGCGCGTGGTGTTGTCAATGGCCGAGATGTGGTCGGCGTCCACGGCGTGCCGCAGCCCGAATCCGTAGGCCAGCAGGCCCGTCGAGAGCAGCAGGGCGAAATGGCGCGACTCCGCGCCCAGCGTCAGCAGCAGGGCGGCATTGGCCGCGACGAGCGCGCCCAAAAGCGCGATGATTTTGGCTTTGATCGTGATCTTGATTTTCGTCGTCAAGAGGGAGGCTTTCTAAGCGCCGCCAGACACCACGCCCTGAAAGGGCGAGGCTGTCGGTCGCGCGGGCTTATACTACCCGAAAACCCGCGCGTTTGGCAGGGCAAGAAGGACGGTTTCAGACTGTTTTTCGGGTACCCTATTGAGTGAGGAAACACCATGAAGCCGCGCGGGTTTACGCTGATCGAACTGCTCGTCGTCATCGCTATTATCGCGATTCTCGCGGCGATACTCTTTCCCGTGTTCGCCCAGGCGCGGGAGAAGGCCCGGCAGACGGCGTGCACGTCCAACGAGAAGCAATTGGCGCTCGGCGTGCTGATGTACGCCCAGGACAACGACGAGACGCTGCCGCCGACCCAGGCCGTAGACAACACGCTCTGGCCCGTCCTCATCAACCCCTATGTCAAGAGCGACCGGGTGCGCCTTTGCCCATCGGACAGCCTGGACACGCAGAACTCCTACGGGCTGAACGAACTGAATTTTAGCGACCTGACCGACACCGGCGCCACCCCGCCCAAGATTCTAGCCGCCTTCCAGACCCCTGCCGACACCGTCATGCTCGGCGAACTCGGAACGGGAGCAATGGGGAACTACAGCGACCTGAAGACTCCCCGCCAGAACGCTTATAAACTCACCGTCCCCGACGACGACCTCAACGACGCCGCCGACGCCCGCCCCTCGGCCCGCCACTTCAGCCGCGCCAACATCGCCTTCATGGACGGCCACGTGAAAGCCTGGCGGCTGGAACAGTTCTACGTCAATCAGTCCCCCGCCGACAAGTGGTTCACACCCTGAGACCGGCCCGTCGCCGAGAGCAGTTCGGCGGCGTCCCACGTGACGACGGGCGACGGGTGTTCGGGGTCGGGGGCGCACAGGTAGATTTCATGGCCCGGATGCCCCGTCACTTGCAGCCCGCTCGACCGCAGCATCGCCTCCACGCCCGCGTGGTTGGCGACCCACCAGTTGGTCGGGTCGCCGAAAAAGTGATGTTCCAGAAAGGCCATCTTCGGCCAGCCGGGTTCGCGCATGGCGTCTCGGTCATGAATGCCCAGGTCGTGCGTGTCTTCCATGACTTCGTCGCCGGGGATGGTCAGCGTCTGGAAGACCATCAAGCGCCGCACCTTCTGGGCGACGATGTCTAAGCCCAGCAGCGGGTAGCGCAGGTGGTAAAAGACGCCCATGAACAGAACCAAGTCGAACACTTCGTCCGTGTGCGCCAGGTCGTACACCTGCCCCTGCCGGAACTCCACCCGTGAATCCAATCCGAACTGTGTCGCCGCCCAGCGCGCCTGCGCCAGATAGTGCGGGTCCACGTCCAGCCCCGTGACGTGCGCGCCGCGCTTCGCCAGTTCCAGCGTGTAGAACCCGGCGTTGCACCCGATGTCCAGCGCCGTCCAGCCCGTCAAATCGTCGGGCAGGTGCGGGGCGAGCTGCGCCCACTTGAACGCGGGAAAATCGCCCAGGGCATGTTCCGGCGCGGTCTGCGTCCCGTCCGGCAGGTGCAGGTTGTGGAACCAGGGGCCGAGTTCAGAAATGGCGTTTTTGGACATAGATTACTCCGTCAAATAGCCTTCCAGTTCTAATGCCCGGCGGGCGGCGGTGTGTTCGGCCAGCACGCGGGCCTGTGCGCGGGCGCCGATGGCGCGGCGCTCGTCGTCGGGCGTCTCGCGCAGGACGCGCAGGGCTTCGGCGGTCGTCTCGGCGACCATGATTTCGCGGCCAATGGCGAAGAACGTGTCCAGGCCGCTCCAAGAATCGCTGACGACGGGGACGCCGCAGGCGGCGGCCTCGAACAGCCGGACGCTCGGCGAATAGCCCGCCGCGATCATGTCCCCCCGCGTGACGTTCAGCGTCCAGCGCTGCGCATTGTAGAACGCCCGGTGTTCACGGGGCGGCAGGTGCGCGATGCGTTCCACGTTCGCGGGCCAGGCGATGTCTTCGGGGTACTGCGGCCCGGCGACGACAAATCGGCCTTCCGGCCACTGCCGGGCCGCGTCAAGGAGCAATCGCGTCAGCGTCGGCTGCCGGTCCGGGCTGTACGTTCCCATGTAGCCCAGATCCCAAACGGGCGCGGCGGCTTCGGGATAATACAAAGCCGGGTCCACCGAGCAGTACAGGGGCCGGGCGCGCGGCGAACCGAACTCGCGTTCCAGCCGCGTCAATGTCGACCCGCCCGTGAACGAGAGGTACGAATCGTAGCGCGGGATTAAATTGGGCGTCAGGTACTCAAAGTCACCCCGCGCCAGTTTCGCCAGCGTCAGGGGCGTGTCAATGTCGTAAAACGCCGTTCTGCCCCGCGCTGTTTTCGTGACCCATTCTCCGACCGCGACGCCCTCCGGCACATACGAGCCGACGATGACCGCGTCCGCCCCGGCGACATCGCCCGCAAACCGCGCCGTGAGTTCCCCCAAATCGGCGTACAGTTCCGTCCGGCACCCCGGCGGCTTGGGCAAATCGCGCTCATTGGCGTACCAGGGAACGTCCCGCTCCAAGAACAGAACGTCGTGGCCCCGCGCCGCCAGTTCCCGCACCAGGCCCCGGTAGGTGGTCGCGTGGCCGTTGCCCCACGACGACGTGATGCTCAGGCCCAGGATGACGATCTTCATCGCAGCGTCTCCAAAACGGCTTCCAGTTCCGCCGCCCGGTGCGCGTAGGTGTGTTCGGCCAGCACGCGCCGCAGCGCCGCCTCGCCGATGCGCCGCGCCCGCTCCGGCGTGAGCGCTTGCAGATGCGCGGCGACTTCCGCGCCGTCGCGGGCCACCAGGACTTCCCGGTCCGGTTCCAGGAACAGTTCAATGCCTTCCCAGGCGTCGGTGATGAGACACGCGCCCGCGCCGGCGGCCTCAAAAACGCGCGTGGCGGGCGAAAAGCCGTAGCGGGCCATAGATTCGCGGCTGACATTCAGCACGGCGCGCGGCGTCTTGTTAAACGCATTGTGGTCGCTCGTGTAAACATGGCCGACGTAATGGACATTGCCGGGCATGGCTTTGTCTTCCCAGCCGCTGCCGCCCAGCAGAAACGATTGGCCGGGCGACTCACTCGCCGCCCGCAGGAAAAACTCCTCCACCCGCGCTTCCCGGTCCGGCAGTCGGTTGCCGAGAAAGCCCAGATCGGCCTCAAAGCGCGGGTCCGGCGGCACGGGAAAGTGCGTGGCCGGGTCCAGCGCGTTGTAGATCGGGACGCACCGACGCGCCCCGAATTCTTCGTAAGCGCGGACGACGGGGTCGCCGCCGCCGTAGGTCAGCACGATGTCGTACTGCGGCGCCAGCGCGCGGAACGGGTCCTGGGTGTCGCCGTGCATTCGGTCCAGCGTCGCGGGCGCGTCCACATCCCAAAAGGCCGTCCGCGTGCCGGGCCGTTTCAGCGTCGGCACGGCGGCTTCCAAAAGTTCGTCAAACACGCCGACGCCGCTGGCCTTGACGATGAGATCGGCCCCGCGCGCGCTTTCCAACGCCCGCAAAACGCCGTCCTCGCCCTCGCCGGGATACACAACGACGGTGGCCCAGTCCGGGTCGGCCATGTCGCGGCGCTGCTGCCGCCCGTAGGCGTCCGGCTCATAGAACGTCACGGCGTGGCCCCGCCCGTGCAGCGCCCGGATGATGCCCCGGTAATAGGTCGCCGCCCCGTTCCAGTACGCCGAAACCAGGCTCGATCCGAAAAACGCGATGTCCATAGGTGTCACAGTCCCAACACCCAGGGTTGAAATCCTGGGCTACCAAAGAGCGAACTGCCCGAGGGTAAGGGCGAAGATGAGGACAGGCAAGGCCTGTTCCTCGTCCGCGAAGGCGGACAGTCTTCTCTGCGTCAGCCCAGGATTTCAACCCTGGGGACACGCCTCCCCGTAAATCCCCAGCAGTTCGTCCACCCGATGCGCGCAGGTGTGCCGGGCCAGAATCGTTTCCAGGCCGTGCGCGGCCAGGGTTGACGCCGCGCGTCCGTCGGACAGCAGGTGCGCCAGATGGCGCGTCATCTCGGCCCCGTCCTGCGCAACGAGAAAGTCCTCGCCCGGCGTGAACAGATGCTCGGCGTCCGGCCAGGGCGCGGAGACCAAGGGGATGCCGCAGGCCAGCGCCTCGAAGACGCGGATCGTCGGGATGCCCGGCAGCGCCCGCACATACGGGCGGCGCGGCACATGGACCGTCACCTTGAAACCCGCGAACACGGACGGCGCTTGGTAGTTGGGCAGCCAGCCCGCGTACTCAATGCCCGCGTCGGCCAGGGCGCGCTGCGCCTCTTCGGGGTAGCGGACGCCGTAAACGCGCGCCTTCAGGCCGAGTGTTTTGACCGGCCCCAATAAAAACTCGTGCAGTTCCTGGGTGCGCTCGTCGTCGCCCCAGTTGCCGATCCAGACCAGGTCGCCTTCGGGTTTCACGTCCGGCACGGGGCGGAAAACGCGCGTGTCGGCGGCCTCGTGCCACGTCCAGGCGCGTTTGGCCCAGCCGTTCTGGAGATATAAGTCACGGATGACCCCGCCGAAGGCCAGCACGCCGTCATAATGCGTCAGGTCATACGCGGCCATGCTGTCCTTGTCCGTGACGGCCCGGTGGTGCGTGTCGTGGAACAGCAGTTTGTAGTGCTTGTTCTGCGCCCGGTGCCGGCCGATGCGCTTCACCAAGTCGTGGTCGTTCCACTCGTGGACCAGGACCAGATCGGCCTCCGCCAATGTTTTACCGACGTTGAGCGTCGCCGGGTCATAGGCGATGCTGTCTAGGCCCGGATAGGCCGCGTGAAACCCGGTCAGGGCGTCGGCCCCACCCGCTTCGGCGCGCAGGTTTTGGAGGCTCCAACTGTCCTGCGGCTCGTACACGCACACCTCGTGGCCGCGCGCCAAAAGTTCGCTCACGATGCCGCGCAGAAAGTGGGCGTTGCCGTGGTTCCAGTCGGACAGCAGCGAATGATAGAACAAGACAATACGCATAACTACTCTCCAAGCCTCGGCCCCCGGCCCTTCAGGGCCGGGCTAACCATGAAGCAAGGAAACCCCCTCCGGGGCTGAAGAATGTATCTTAGCCCGCACAGCGGGGTTCCTTTGTGAATAGCCAGGTCCTTCAGGGCCGGGGGCGATACGCCCCCAGATACCCCGCCGCCGTCCGTTCCGGCGTGAATGTCAGCGCGCGTCGGCGGGCGCGGGCGGCCATTTCCTGCCGATAGTCGGCGTTCGCCATCAGTGAAACCAGCGCCTGTTCCAATGCATCGGCATCGTCGGGCGGGGCGAACAGGGCGGCGTCGCCCCAGACTTCGCGCAGGCTGGGGATGTCGCCTAAAACCAATGCGCAGCCCGCCAGTCCCGCTTCCAGCGCCGACAGGCCGAACGGCTCGTACCGGGCGGGCAGGGCGTAGATCGCCGCCCGCGCCAGCCACCCGGCGAGATGTTCTGTGGCGAGTTGGCCGAGCAGACGCACGTTTTCCGTCGGCACGGTCCCGCCGTCGGGAGAAGTCTGCTCCCCGGCGACGCAGACCGGCCAGGGCAGGCGCGGCGCGACCCGTTCCAGCGCGGCCAGGTTCTTGGCGTCGTCCCACAGCCGCCCGGCGGACAGCACAAACTCTTCTTTGACGCCCGGCGGGAATAACTCAGGACGGCGGCTGTTGGGAATGACCTCGATGGCGGGCAGCGGGCCGTAATGCGTCTGCAAGGCGTCCGCCATCGCCCGCGTCGGCGCGGCGACCAGCGACGACGCCCGCAGGCCGTCACCGATGACCTGCCGGTAGCGGTCCCAACACGGCGGCGCGTCCTCGTTTTTGACGGCCCGCCACCAGGACAACACGCACGAATGGCCGACGGTCAGGGTGGGCGCGCGCCAGGGCAAAGCCCCGTGCGCGTAGCCGTTCAGGTGGACGATGTCGGGCCTGAGCCGCGCTTCCAGACCCAGCAGCCAGTCGCCCGCCCGCCGCACATCGTCCCAGGGGTCGTCCATCCATTCCAGAGCGTAGGCTCTTTCGTAAACGTCTAAACTTTCCACGGCGCGGGTGTCTTCCCACTGCGACTCGCTCAGGGGCCGCCCCATCGTCGCCAGGGAAACGTGGACGCCGAGCGGTTCCGACGCGCGCGCGAGTTCCAGCGCATAGGTCCAAACGCCGCCCACCGTGTCCGCCGTCATCAGGATGTGCATAACACGCCATGCAGAGAGGAAATCGGACCCCTTGCCCGGCGACTTTAGTCGCCGGGCATTACGGAGACCTCACAGCCTCACCAGCGCCTTTAGAAAGCCTTCGGGGCGGTCGCGCGTCATGTCCAGAGCGTCGCCCAGGCCGTCCAGCGGGAAAGTGTGCGTGTACAATGGGCTTGGGTCGAGCGTCCCGGCGGCGACAAGCCCGGCGGCGGCGCGGATGCCGTCGGTGTAGACCTGCGGCACGCGCTCGTGGGCGTTGATCACGTCCAGGCCCTTCCAGTTCCACTGCTGCATATTCACCTGGCGCGGGCCGTCCTGATGGTAGCCCGCAATCACTAAGCGGCCCATCTCACGGACGAGTTCCGTGGACAAATCGAGCGGCCACTGCTTGCCGACGGCCTCGATCACCACGTCGCACAGCGCGCCGTCCGTGAGTTTCTTCACGCCTTCGATGATCTGCCAGTGGTCGTCCATCGGCAGGACGTGGGCCGCGCCCATCAAACGCGCCGTCTCCTGCGCGAACGGACGGCGGGCGACGGCGATGACGTTCGCCCCGGCCTCCGTCGCCAATCGAGTTAAGAGCGCGCCCAGAAAACCGATGCCGACAATGGCGACCGTCTGGCCCGCTTGGATCTGACTGCGCCTGAAGATGTTGACCGCGCAGCCGAGCGGCTCGCCGGGGAACGGCTGCCCGGCCAGCGCGTCCGGCAGTTTGACCACCGCCTCGGCGGGCGCGACATCGTACTCGGCGTAGGCGTGGCCCGACAGCAGCGCCACCCGGTCTCCGACTTGCAGAGAGGCCGCGCCGGGGCCGATTTCGTCCACAACCCCCCACCCTTCGTGGCCGAGTGCGCCCGGCTCAAAGGGATACGTGAACCAGGGTTCGCCGTGCCAGGGCGACAGGTTGGACGCGCAGACGCCGACGCCTTCCAGCCGGACGCGCACTTCGCCGGGGCCGGGTTCCGGCAGGGCCGTCTGGACGATCTCGATGCGGCCCGGCTCGGCCAGCACCGCTGCGCGCATGGTAAGAAAATTCATTGGGCGTGGCTCCGTACCGGCCGGAGGCCCCCAGGATTGAAATCCTGGGGACACGCCGGGGGATTTCAATGCTGGGATTCGGGACACCTTCATCGCGCGGCCTCCGCGAGCGAGGGCGTCGGGCGGGCGGCGTACATGACCGCCGCGTGGCCGCGCGACTCGCACAGCCAGGCGTAAAGCCGCTCCACGCCCCGCATCACGTCCGTCTGCGGCGACCAGCGCGTGGCGGCCTCAAACCGGGCCGTGTCCGAGACGTAATAGCGTTGGTCGCCCACGCGCCAGTCTTCAAACGACACGTCCGGCGCTTGCCCGTGAATGTCGCCGATGAGTTGGAGCAGGTCCAGCAGGCTGATCGTGTTGAGCGGCCCGCCGCCGATGTTGAAGGCCCGGCCCTGCAAAGTCGGCATCTGCGCCATCGCCCGCAAAAAGGCGTCCACCAGATCCTCGACGAACAAGATGTCGCGCACCTGCATCCCGTCGCCGTACAAGGTGATCGGCTTGCCTTCCAGCGCGCGGATCAGAAAGTGCGCCACCCAGCCCTGGTCTTCCGTGCCGAACTGGTGCGGGCCGTAGATGCAGCTCATGCGGAACACGACCGTCGGCAGGCCGAACGAGCGCGCGTAGTCCGTGATGTACTGGTCCGCCGCGCCTTTGGAGCAGCCGTAGGGGCTGTGGAAGTCTAAAGGGCGCGCTTCGCTGATGCCGTTCGCGCGCAGTTCGGCGCATTCGGGTTCGTAGCGGCGGCCTTTGCAGCGCAGGGGGACGTCTTCCAGCCCGCCGTAGACTTTGTTGGTGGAGGTGAAGATCAGGGGCGGCGGCGTGTCCAGGGCGCGCAGGGCTTCCAACAGATTGAGCGTACCGCGCGCATTCACCTCAAAGTCATACACGGGGTTGGTCAGGCTGGACGTGACGGCGACCTGGGCGGCGAAGTGAAACACCTGGGACACGCCCCGGACGGCCCGGCGGAGCGCGTGGGCGTCCCGCACGTCGGCGACTTCGATCTGCACCCGGTCGCCGTGCTGCTCGCGCAGCCAGCGCAGGTTCTTCTCGACGCCGGGCCGGGACAGGTTATCGTACAGCAGGACGGAGCGGCCTTCGCGCAGCAGGCGGTCGGCGACGTTCGTGCCGACAAAGCCCGCGCCGCCGGTGATCAGCGTCGGGTTCTCCAAAGACTCCTGATGCACGCCCGCGCCGAGCCAGGCGGCCTCGCGCACGGCGCCTAATCCGCCGCCCGCCCACAAGCGGGACAGCAGTTTTTCCGACCCGTCCTCGCGGCGCAGGCCGAAGTGGTACTCGCGCTCGTCCGAGTGGAAGCCGTCCACGGTCGGCAGCGCGGTCTCCAGATCGTGCGCGGCGTACCAGTAGACGCGCTGCGCCGGGGAGTTGAGGGCGTCCAGAAAAGCGTTCAGTTGACGACGCTCATCGTGCCGCCAGGTGGAGTAGCCCGTCTCGGTGATCCAGAGTTCGGCGGGGGAGCCGTGCTTGTCCAAAACGTCCCGGACGCGGGCGATGTTGGCGGCCCAGCCTTCCCAGTGGAACTCGAACGTCACGGGAAAGCCGTGGACGCCGACGGCGTCAATCTGTCCCATCACGCCGCGCTCGCACATCAGGCGGATCCAGTGCGGGTCAATCGGCCCCGGCCCGCCCAGCACGGTCTTCTTTCCGCGCTGATGCGCCCAGAACGCCGCGCCGCCGATCATGGCGCTGAATACCTTCCATTCGGGGTCCAGGGTCACGTCCCACTCGCGCAGATTGTTCGGCTCGTTCCACAGCTCGATCCACTCGAACGTGTCGCCGAACCGGGTGATGAGGACGTCAATGAAGTCCGCGTACCACTTGGGGTCGCGGGGCGGCGACGAGGTCTTCCACGCGATGCCGAGCGACGGCGGGGTGTACACGACGCAGGGCAGAATCTCCACTTCGGCGGCCAGTCGGGGCAGCAGCCAGGCGTACCAGGCCTCGCCTTCTTTGGTCATCCAGTCGGCCCAGGAGACGCCCGTGCGCAGGTGCGTCACGTTCAGGCGTTTCAGGTCGGCCAGGACGCGCTCCACGCGGGCGCGTTCGCCGGGCCGGAACCATTCCACGATGCCGACGAGGGGGCCGTTCCCGTGTTCGCTCATACCGTCAGCCCCCTGGCCGCGAGTTCGGCGCGGGCCGCCGCCACGTTGTCGGTCGCCGACTGGCCGGCCAGCCAGGACGCGAGTTGAGTCATGCCCTGTTCCAATGTCACCTGCGGCTTGTAGCCTAAGACTCGCTGCGCCAGACCGATGTCCGCGAAGCAGTGGCGGATGTCCCCGGCCCGGCTTTGCCCGGTGATCTCGGCGGCGATATGCTCCATGCCCAGGGCGCGACTCATGCGCTCGGCGACTTCGCGGATGGAGCAGGGACGCCCGCTGCCGACGTTGAAGACCTGCCCCGCCGCGTCGGGCGTTTCCAGCGCCAGGCGGCAGGCCTGCGCGATGTCGGCGACGCCGACAAAGTCGCGCTGCTGGCAGCCGTCCTCGTTGATCAGCGGCGGCTTGCCGTTGAGGAAGCGCGAGGCGAAGATGGCGAGAACGCCCGTGTACGGGTTGGAAAGCGCCTGGCAGGGGCCGAACACGTTGAAAAAGCGCAGCGCGACGGTCGGCAGGCCATACGCGCGGCCCACGATCAGGCACATCCGCTCCTGGTCGTACTTGGACAGGGCGTAGACCGAGGCCAGCGAGGGCGTCTTGCTTTCGGGCGTCGGCAGCGGCGTCAGCGCCTGACCGTCCGGCCCGCGCACCTCCCAGTCGCCCGCCTTGAGCTGGTCCAGCCCCCGCTCCGCGCCCGCCGTGACCGTGCCGTTGGCGTCGGCGTACAGGCCTTCGCCGTAGATGCTCATGCTGGACGCGACGATCAATCGTTCCACGGGCCGCTCGGTGAGCGCCTGGAGCAGCGTGGCCGTGCCATTGTTGTTGACATCGGTGTAGGAGGCGATCTCGTACATGCTCTGCCCGACGCCGACCAGGGCGGCCAGGTGGTACACGGCGTCCACGCCCTGCAAGGCCCGCCGGACGGCGGCGGGGTCGCGCACGTCGCCGACCATCAATTCGACTTCGGAGGGGAGATAATCGGGCCGCTGTTGGTCCGGCCCATGCACCTGGGGGGAAAGGTTGTCCAGGGCGCGCACGCGGTAGCCGTGCTGAAGCAGTTCATAGGCCAGGTGCGCGCCGATGAACCCGGCGCCCCCGGTGATGAGGATCTGTTTGCTCATGTCTGTCCTTGCTGAATTGGGCTTGCTTGGTTTTACGCGAAGGCGCTTCTTGATGTGCAGAGACATCATGTACCCGTACTTATACCAAAGCGTCGTGATAATCAAACAAAAAAGCGGGCAAACGAGAAATTACTTCTCCTTGTCATACATTTGTGTCAGTATCATTGCTAATTTTGCCATCTCTCGCAACCACTGCGGCGCACGAAAAAGCCCCCGTCAGTCACCGACTGCCGGGGGCGGGAAAAGAAGCATGGGGCGTTAACGCTACGGCGAGTGGAGCGACCCGGCGGCCCACCCGTTTTCGTTGTTTTCGTTGACATCGTAGCCGCCGCTGACCGACGCGCATTCGGCGCTGGTGGTGTTATCAAAGCCGCCGCTGATGGACGACTCGGTACTGCCCGCCGAGTTGTTGGAGCCGCCGCTGACCGAGGCGTTGTCGCCGAGGGCCGAGTTGTAGCAGCCGCCGCTGACCGACGCTTCGTAGCCGCTGGCCGTGTTGTAGAAGCCGCCGCTGATTGAGCAGGACTCTCCGATGGCCGTGTTTGTTTTGCCGCCACTCACCGACGATTCGG
>CAZZVX010000045.1:0-5993 GCA_964657535.1 Armatimonadota bacterium
GATCTGGGGGGCGATTTTGGACGGCGGGAGGGGTGATTAAAGAAGGTTTGCTAAAGGTCGGCGGGGGTCAGGCCGGTGTTTTTGGCAATGCGGGCCAGCATAACAGGGCCGATCTCCACGCCGTCATGGAAGGCCCAAACGTAATCCGGCCAGCCTTCGCGCTCCAAAACGGTGTGGGAGCCACCGCTTGCGCGCTTGATACGCCAGCCGAGTCGGAGGAGGGCGGCCAGCACTCGTTTGGCCTTTGTTGCAGGCCACGCGCTCATGCGGCTACCTGGAATGCCTGGGCGGTTTCGGGAATTGCTTCGCCGTGTTCAATGCGGTCGGCTAGGACGCGCAGGGCCAGCGCCTGGACGCGCGCAATGGCCTCCTGGCGGGTCGGGGCATAGGCCAGAACGCCGGGCAGTTCCACGACTTCGCCGAGCCAGCGTCCGTCGGCTTCTTGTTCCACTTCCACGGAAAGTTGCATTAGGAGTTCCTCAAAGATGGCGTTATCATACCCGGTTTTGGCGCAGAAGGGCTTCCAGGAGGTCGGCGGTGCGGGCGGGGCCGGGTTCGGCGCGCATTTGCCGACCCAATGCGGTGACGCGGCGGTGGATGTCGGGGGAGTGCAGGAGGCGGTGGAGGCGCAGGCGGAGCAAGGTCGGGGACAGGTCGTGGGGCAGCAGGCGCAGGCCCCAGCCTTCGCGCTGGAGGTGGGCGGCGTTCTCGAACTGGTCGGCGGCGCGGGGGACGATGACGGCGGGCTTGCCGTAGAAGCAGCAGGCCTGGGTGGTGCCTACGCCGCCGGAATGCACGAGGGCGTCGGCGTGGGGGAACACGTCGCTGTACGGGGCGTAGCGCAGGGTTTGGACGCGGGGGCGGAGGGCAGGAGGGATCGGCAGGTCGTCGGGCGCGCCGAGGAGCAGTGCGCGCCACTCGGTGGGGGCGACGGCTTGAACGGCGGTTTCGTAGAAGCCGCGCGGGTCGCTGACGACCGAGGAGCCGAGGGTGAAAACGACGAGCGGGCCGGGGCCGGTGAGGATGGGGGCGGGAGCCGTGGCGGGGGCGTCCCAGCGGCCGTAGCCGCCGACTTGCAGCCAGGCGGGCCAGTCGGCGGGGCGCGGAAAGTAGGACGGCGACCAGAGGCCCAGGGTCAGCAGACGTGAGTAAGCGCCGCCGACGACGACATCGGAGACGGGCGGCAGGCCAAGTGAGTCATATTCGGCGTTGGCGAGGGCGTCCAGGGAACGCAGGAGGGAACGGCCAATGGTCCAGCCCAGGCGATTGAGGAAGGCCGGGGAGCCGCGCCAGGCGACGCCGGGCGGGGGGTAATGGGCGGTGGGGTAGACCAGTGCGGCGGGGGACACGCTGACCCAGGGAACGCCGGTGCGGGCGGCGACGACGGGGGCGGCGAGTTGGATGGTGTGGCTGATGAATAAGTCGGCGTCCTGGGCGAGCGGCGTCAGGGCGTCCGCCGTTGGGCGGATGGCGGGAATGAGTATGTTGCGGAACAAGAGATTGACCAGGTGAACGCCGTTGCGCGACGGGGCGAGCATCTGCTTCATCAGGTCGGATTCAAAGTCCGGGTCCGGCCCGGCGACCGTCGCTTGGAAGCCCAGCGAGCGGGCTTGCTCGGAGAACGTGGGGTTGAGGGCGAAATGGATTTCGTGCCCGCGCGCCCGCAGTTCCAGCGCAAGCGCAATGAGCGGGTTGAAGTCGCCGGACGAGCCAAGCGTGTGCATCAGGATTTTCGCCATGATGGCCTAGTGTACCCGATGGGAACGGGCGTGATGGGGTATAATCCCGGCCATGAATGAGCAGATTTTGCAGGAAGCGCGGCGACTGGCCGATGACGTGTTCCGGCCCAATGCGGAAGCCGCCGACCAGGGCGATATTCATGGACAGGTCGGGCAGAATGTGCGGATGCTGGCCGACGCCGGGTATTTCGGGCTGGGCATTTCGGCCAAATACGGCGGTCTGGACGCGGACGAAGCGACGCGGCGCGAGTATGCCGAACTGATGGCGTCGGCCTGCGGCGTGACGGCGTTTGTGCAGCAGCAGCTGCACGCGGGCGGCGGGTTTGTCGGCGGCGGGCGCAGCGAAGCGCTGAAAAACGAGATGCTGCCCCGTTTTGCGTCGGGCGAAATCCTGTGCGGGGTCGGCTTCTCGCATCTGCGCCGGCCCGGCCCGCCGATGGTCACGGCATATCGAGTTTCCGGCGGCTATTGCATCAACGGCACGGCCCCCTGGATCACGGGCTGGAGCCTGCTGGATTCGTTTATTTTGGGCGCGACGCTGCCCAACGGTGACCATCTCTTTGCGTATGTCCCGAAAGCGGGCAACGAGGCGCATTTGAGCGCAGGAGCGCCCATTCCCGTCGCCGTGATGAATGCCGGGGAAACCGTGGAAGTCACCTTTAATGACTTGTTCCTGCCGGACGAGTTCGGGCTTTCCGAGCGGCCCGCCGACGCCCTGCGGCGCAGCGACTTTTGCGGCATCACGGGGGGCGTGTACCTGCCGCTCGGCTGCGCGCGGGGCAGCGTCCATTATCTCCATGCGCTGGCCGAGCAGCGGCACAAGGACAACTTTCGGGACGCCGCCGATGAATTGACCCGCGAGATAGACGCCTGCCGCCGGGACGCGCTCGCCTGGGGCGGCGTCTGCGCCGACTTGCCGGACTACAAGGAACGCGCCCTCCACGCCCGCGCGACCGCCATTATCCTGGCTGTCCGCGCCGCCCACGCCGCCGTCACTGCGACCGGGGGCAGCGCCCATCTGCTGTCCCGCCCCCCGCAGCGCCTGATGCGCGAAGCGATGTTCTACACCACGACCGCCCAGACCGCCGACATTCAGACGGGAACGCTGGATCTGTTGATCTCGCCGGAGTGCTGGGACCAGAACTGACGAAAAAGACCTGCTATCGTGGATATTGTAACAGCAGTTGTGACGGTCATTACGATTGTCGGCGGCGGAATCGGCACCGTCAAGACGGCCATCGAACTGCGGGAGTGGAAAGAGCGAAAAAAACGCAAGCGTGTTTCCTCGGCCAAACCGTCTGCCTCTGTCTCTGATAGCCTGCCGTTAGTCTCACGGAACGCCCCTCCTACCGGAACCGTCACATTTTTATTCACCGACATTGAAGGCAGCACAAAACTCTGGCAGGAAGACCCCGACGGGATGCCTGCCGCCCTTGCCCGCCATGACCGGATTTTGCGCCGGGCCGTGGAGGCAGGCGGCGGATATGTCGTCAAAAACACCGGTGACGGCCTCCATGCCGCCTTTGCCGCCACGCCCAGCGCCGTCGCCGCCGCGCTGGCCGCCCAGCGTGCGCTTCAAGCCGAGTCGTGGGACACGCCGACGCCGCTCTTGGTACGGATGGGACTGCACACCGGGCTGGCCGAGCAGCGCGACGGCGACTACTTCGGCGGGGCGCTCAACCGGGCCGCCCGTCTAATGGCGGCGGGACACGGCGGACAGACACTGATTTCCGCCGCCACGCAGGAATTGGTGCGGGATCACCTGCCCGGCGACGCCGCCCTGCGCGATCTGGGCGAGGCCGGCCTGAAAGACCTGGCTCGCCCGGAACGGGTCTTCCAACTGCTGCATCCCGACCTGCGCGCCGACTTTCCACCGCTGCGCTCGCTGGACAACCCCGCCCTGCCCAACAACCTGCCCCAGCAGTCCACCTCGTTTGTCGGGCGCGAAAAGGAAGTCGCCGAGGTGACGGCGCTGCTTTCGGAGACGCGCCTGCTGACGCTGACGGGGACGGGCGGCGCGGGCAAAACGCGCCTGTCGCTGCAAGTGGCCGCCGACCTGCTGACCGGCGACGGCGACGGCGTGTGGCTGGTGGAACTGGCCGGAATCGCCGACCCCGAACTGGTGCCGCAGGCCGTGGCCGACGTTTTGGGCGTCCGCGAAAAAGCGGGGAAGCCGCTCCAGCAGACGTTGACGGAGTTCCTGAAGCCCAGGCGCCTGCTGCTGATCTTGGACAACTGCGAGCATCTGGTCGCCGCCTGTGCGTCCCTCGTCGCCGATTTGCTCAAGAACTGTCCCGATGTCCACATCCTGGCCTCGTCGCGCGAGCGGCTGGGCGTGCCGGGGGAACGCATCTACCGTGTGCCGTCGCTGTCACTGCCCGACCCGCAGCGGACGCAGACCGTAGCGACCCTGTCGCAATACGAAGCCGTGCGCTTGTTTATCGAACGGGCGCAGACCGCGCGCCCGTCATTTTCCGTTACGGACACTAACGCCCCCGCCGTGGCGCAGGTCTGCTATCAGTTGGACGGCATTCCGCTTGCCATTGAATTGGCGGCGGCGCGGGTGCGGACGCTGCCCGTGGAGGAAGTCAACACCCGGCTGGACCGCCGTTTCCGCCTGCTGACGGGCGGTTCGCGGACGCTGCTGCCGCGCCAGCAGACGCTGCGGGCGCTGGTGGACTGGAGCTACGACCTGCTCAACGACCAGGAAAAAACGCTGCTGTGCCGCCTTTCGGTGTTCGCGGGCGGCTGGACGCTGGACGCGGCGGAGGCGGTGGGCGCGGGCGCAGACATGGAGGCGTGGGAGGCGCTGGACCTGCTGACCGGCCTGGTGGACAAATCGCTGGTGGCCTATGAGGAGGAAGACGGCGGGACGATCCGTTACCGCCTTCTGGAGACGATCCGCCAGTATGGGCAGGAACGGCTCTCCGAGGGCGAGGGACTGGAAGCGGCGGGCAAGGCGCACCGGGATTATTTTGTGTCGCTCGCGGAGCAGGCCGGGTCCCAGTTGCGAGGCCCGGACGCGAAGCAGTGGCTGTCGCGCTTGGAACAGGAGCATGACAACCTGCGCGCGGCGCTTTCCTGGTGCGAGCAGAGCGAGGGCGAGCAGTCCACGGAAGACGCCGAGGCGTGGCTGCGGCTTGCGGGAACGCTGAGTCGGTTCTGGGAAGTGCGCGGCTACATCACCGAAGGCCGCCGATGGCTGGGAGAAGCGCTGACGCGGACGGCGGGGCAGCCGCCGTCCCCGGCGCGCGGGCGCGCGCTCAACGGGGCGGGCATTCTGGCCCAGTTTCAGGGCGACTATGCGGCGACGCGCGCCCTGGAGGAAGAAGCCCTGGCCCTGTATCGGCAGTTGGGCGACCCGCCGGGCATGGCGGATGCGCTCGGCAACCTGGGCAGCGTGGCGTATGAGTTCGGGGAATATGAGACTTCCCAAGTGCTGCACCGAGAGTGCCTGGAGATTCGGCGTCAACTCGGAGACCAGCGTGGCATTGCCATTGCGCTGGGCAATCTGAGCAATGTCGCGTCCAGCCTGGCCGAATTTGGAGAAGCCCGCACCCTGCTGGGGCAATGCGTGGAGATTTTCCGGCAACTGGGCGATCAGCGCGGCACGGCGTATGCGCTCGGCAACCTGGGCAATGTCGCCTGCGCCCAGGGCGATTACGAAGCGGCCCGGCCGTTCCTGGAACAGAATCTAGAGATGTGCCGACAGATGGGCGACCAGCGGGGAACCGCCATCGCGCTGTTGAATCTCGGCAGCGCGACATCCGGTTTGGGCAGCCATGAAGAAGCGCGGGGGCTTTACGAGCAGAGTTTGATTCTGTTCCGGCAGCTCGGCGATCAGCAGGCAACGCCTTACGTTCTGGACGGACTCGCGGACGCCGCCAATGCGCAAGGCCAGAGCGAACGCGCGGCGCGGCTCCTGGGTGCCGCCGAGGCTGTCCGGCAGCAGATTGGGACGCCCCTGAGCGCGCACGCCCGCGAGAAAGTGAACCAGGCAGCCGACGCCATCCGACGGGACATGGGCGCGGACGCCTTCGCCGCCGCCTGGGACGCGGGACGGGCGATGACGCTGGATGCGGCAGTCAAATACGCGCTGTCGAACGAAGAGCAAGTGACACGACGGGCCGCTGATGTGCTATAATGGCGGGAGTTTTACCAAACCCCTCCCGGAAGGACCTATTTTATGAGTTGGCACTTCACCGCCGAAAAGATCAGTCATCGCATCAACGAAATTCGGGACGCCGTGGTGCG
>CAZZVX010000045.1:6009-14165 GCA_964657535.1 Armatimonadota bacterium
CCCCCGCGCCGGGGCCGAAGGCGGAACGGAGACGGTCGCGGCGGGCGGCACGTACCCCGCGTGCGAGGAAACCGTGACGCTGCGCCAGACGGTGGCGATCCCCGACGCCTGGGCCGGGCAGCGCGTGTTTCTGGCCCTGAAATTCACCGGCGCGGAAACGCTGGTGAATGTGGACGGGCAGCCGACGCAGGCGATTGACAATCAGCACCATGAACTGCTGCTGGCCGACCCCGCCGACGCCGGGCGCTCCTACGAACTGGCATTGGAAGCCTACACCGGCACGGTGGACGCGCAGAAGCGCGGCGGCTGGTCGGGCGCTGGAGACACCGTCATCACGCCCGACGCCGTGCAGGTGACGCTGCGCACGGCGGAGCTGCAATGGGTGGACCGGGACGCCGAAGGCCTGTTTTATGATATGCGCGTCGCGCTGGACGCCGCCAAGACGATGGATGTCAACAGCCGCGAGTACGCCACGGTCATTGACGTGCTGGACAAAGCGACCAATCTATTGAACTTCGGCATGGGCATCGGCGACGAGTTTTATGCGTCGGTGGCACAGGCGCGGGAATATGTGCAGGCGAACCTGTACCGGAAATACCATGCCGACCCGGACTTTGACCCGACCTTGTGGGCGACGGGACACGCGCACATTGACACGGCCTGGCTGTGGCGGATCGCGCACACGCGCAAAAAGTGCGAGCGGACGTTCAGCACGGCCCTGACACTGATGGAGCAGTACCCCGACTACCATTTCTCCTGTTCGCAGCCCCAGCAGTACGCCTACGTCAAGGAAGACAACCCGGCGGTCTACGAGCGCATCAAAGCCGCCGTCAAGCGCGGGCAGTGGGAGCCGGTCGGCGGAATGTGGGTGGAATCGGACTGCAACGTCGTTTCCGGCGAGTCGCTGGTGCGGCAGTTTTTGTACGGCCTGCGCTTTTTTGACCGCGAGTTCGGCCACCACACCAACGTCGTCTGGCTGCCGGACGTGTTCGGCTACTCGGCAGCGTTCCCGCAGATCATCCGCAAGTCGGGCATGAAGTATTTCATGACCATTAAGATCTATTGGAACCAGATCAACAAGCCGCCATACCAGACGTTCACCTGGGAAGGCATTGACGGCACGACGGTCCTGACGCACTTCTCCCCGTTGGGCGACTACAATGCCCACATGAACCCGGAGCAGTGGCGGCGCAACTGGAACGAGTACAAGCAGAAGGCGCTCAACGACTCGGCCCTGTACATCTACGGCTGGGGCGACGGCGGCGGCGGCCCGACCCGGCAGATGCTGGAAACCGCCGAGCGCGGCAAAGACTTTCCAGGCCTGCCGAAAGTCAAATTGACGACCAACGAGGCGTTCTTCGAGGATTTGGAAAAGCAGGTCACGGGCAAGCCTAATTTACCCCGGTGGGTCGGCGAGCTCTACCTGGAATACCATCGCGGCACATACACGTCGCAGGCCCGTAACAAGAAATACAATCGCCAGGCCGAAGTCGGCCTGCAAACGGCGGAGCAGGTCTCGGCCCTGGCGACCCTGCTGACGGGCGCGGCCTACCCGCAGGACCAGATCAACAAGGCGTGGGAACTGACGCTGCTCAACCAGTTCCATGACATCATTCCCGGTTCCAGCATCCACGCGGTTTACGAAGACAGCGACAAGGACTACGCGACTATCCAGGAACGCTATGCGCAAACGATACAGACCGCCCTGGACGCCGTCGCCGGCCATGTGCAACCCGGATCGGGCCATGTCGTCGTTTACAATCCACTGTCTTGGGCGCGCGCCGACGTGGCGGAAGTGCCGCGCTATTTGAACCTGCCCGGCCAGCACGTCACCGGCTGGGACGGGGAGGAAAAGACGCTGCTTCAACTGGGCAGCGTCCCAGCACTCGGCTATGACACGCTGCAGGCCGAAGGTTTGCCGCTGATGGGCGACAAGTCCAGCGACAGCGGCTTGACCGTGACGCCGGAAACGCTGGAAAACCAGTTCTTCAAGATCGCCCTGGACAACAACCGCGAAATCGCCTCCGTGTTTGACAAGCGCGCCGGGCGCGAAGTCTTGGACACAAACTCATACTGCAAAGGCAATGCCCTGCTGACGTTTGAAGACAAGCCGATGAACTTCGACGCCTGGGACATTGACATCTACTACCAGGACAAGATGACGACCGTTCAAGAACTGACCGGCATGACCATCGTAGAGCGCGGGCCGCTTCGGGCGACGGTGGAGATCACGCGGACGTTCGGGCGGGGCAGCGTGGTCCGCCAGCGCATCAGCATCTACCGCGATATGCCGCGCATTGACTTTGCGACCGATATTGACTGGAAAGAGCGGCAGACGCTGCTCAAAGTCGCCTTCCCGGTCAATGTCCGCAGCCCGCACGCGACGTATGACATCCAGTTCGGCAACGTCCAGCGCCCGACGCACTGGAACACCAGTTGGGACTGGGCGCGCTTTGAAGTCTGCGCGCACAAGTGGGCGGATTTGAGCGAAGGCGACTACGGCGTGTCCCTGCTGTCGGACAGCAAGTACGGCTGGGACATCCGCGACAATGTCATGCGCCTGACACTGCTCAAGGGCGGGATCTATCCCGACCCGGAAGCCGATTTGGGCCTGCACCGCTTCACGTACTCGCTGTACCCCCACTCCGGGGACTGGCGCGCGGCGGAAACCGTGCAGCGGGCGTATGAACTCAACGTCCCCATCCTAGCGGCCAAAGTCACGGGACACGGCGACCTGCCCGCCTCGTTCTCGCTGGTCTCGGTGGACGACTCGAACATCATCGTTGAAACGGTCAAAAAGGCCGAGGACGACGACGCTTTGATTGTCCGCCTGTACGAAACCTACGGCCAGCGCGGCGCGGCGGCCCTGAACTTTGCCCGGCCCGTCCAGTCCGCCGTCGAGGTGAATATGCTGGAACGCGAAACGGACGAGACAAAAGCGCAAAGCGTGACGTGCAGCGGCCAGAGCGTGGCGTTCGCCTACACGCCCTACGAGATCAAGACGCTGCGGGTTGTTCTTGGCTGACCTTGACGCAGAAACGGCCCGGAGGCTGCAACAGACCTCTTGCAGAAGGGTAGCGGTCACCTGGGTTGCCTCCGCCCTGAAAGGGCGGGGGCATTCAGGGCGTGGCGCGGACAGTGGGGCGAATCACGGCGCGGGCTTATGCAAGAGGTCTAGTACAGGAACAAAGACGCTGAGAAAAGAGTCGAGGACGTGAGGCAGACACCTAAAATCGCCGTGGTTGCGATGCAGGGCGATTTCGAGAAGCACGTGCAGACCCTGACGCGGCTCGGCGCGGACGCCTACCCGGCACGTCTGCCGGAGGAAATTCGTCGTGCAGACGGCATCATTCTGCCGGGCGGGGAAAGCACGGCCATCGGAAAACTGCTGGCGCGCTACGGCCTGGATACGGCCATTGGGGAGGCGGCGGGGGCGCACAAGCCGATTTATGGGACGTGCGCGGGGCTGATCCTGCTGGCGCGGGAGATCGCGGCGGGGACGGGCGAGCGCGGCGGGCAGCCGACGCTGGGCCTGCTGGACGTGACCGTCGCCCGGAACGCCTTTGGGCGGCAGGTGGACTCGTTCGAGGCGGCGCTTTCCGTCTCGGTGCTGGGGCCGGAGCCGCTGCGCGCGGTCTTCATCCGCGCCCCCTATGTCGCCCAGTCGGGGCCGACCGTTGAAACGCTGGCGACCTATGACGGCAAAACAGTATTCGTGCGCCAGGGGACAATTTTGGGCAGTGCCTTCCACCCGGAGCTGACCGACGACGACCGGGCGCACCGATACTTCCTGTCCCTGCTGGCCGAGACGTGACGCGGACACACCTGTGAAACGGAACCTCTACTGGATAGGCGCGGCGGCGCTGGCCGGGCTGCTGTGCGTCTCCGGCCTCCGACACGCGACAGAACGCCTCTTCTCCGTGCCGCGTGCCGAAGCGCTGCCGGACGACGCCACTTCCTCGACGGACACTTTCAAGCGCGTCTGGACACTGCCTGTGCAGGGATACCGGGCGGCGGCCCTGTCGCCCGACGGCAAGTTCATCGGCCTTGTTTCCAACTACACGCCCGGCAAGGCGGGCGAAAAGCTGTCCTTGTGGCGGTGGGCGGATCGCCCCGATAAACCGCTCTGGAGCCGCTCGCAGGCCGGAGCGTCCTTGGTGGCGGTCGGGATGGGCGGTCAGACCGTGCTTGCCTGCGCCCGGATGAACCCCATGCAGCCGTTCATTTCCGTCCGCAAGGGGTCGGACGGAACCCAGGTCCCGCAAAAGCCGCTCGACGGCGCGGTCTGGGACGTCCAGATGTCGGCGGACGGCCAATCCGCCGCCGTGACGACGGGCGGGCGCGGCCTGTATTTATTTCCGTCTATCGAACGGTCAGGGTTTCATCGGTACGGCTTGGGAGGCATCGGCAACACGGTTTCGGTGACGGCGGACAACACCTATCTGACAGCCGGCACCTGGGATGAGAGCGGCGTTGCCTGCTTTACAGTCAGCGGCACGGAAGTCTGGCAGTACCCGAATGCCGAAGACGCGCCCAGACACCAGGCGCTGACGACGCGCATCTTCGAAGTGCAGATGGCTCAGCGCGGGCATACGGTGCTGGGCGTCTCGTATGCCAACGCTCACCAGAGCGACGGCACGCTCTACCTGTGGCGCAGCGACGGCGACGGGACGCCGCGCTGGACGCATTCGCTGGGGGTGGACACGTTCTTTCCAAAGGCGCTGATCTCGGAAGACGGGCAGTGCATCGCCGTGACCTACCTGCGCCAGATCACGCGGGGCGACCGGAGCATCTCAGAGCGCCGCCTGCTCGTGCTGGACCAGGACGGCGGCACCGTCTGGGAGAAGGGCAATCTGCTGTTCTCCCCCACCCTCGTGGCGCTCGCGCCCGACGGCCACCGCATCACTGTTTCGGACGGCCAGCGGACGCTTTATAACCTGAACTCGGCAGGCCGCATCACGGCGATCTATCCGCTCAAAGGAACAGCGGCCATCCGCGAGACGATGTCCACGCCGGATGGCCGCTCCCTGCTGGTCTACACCAGCGACGGTCTGCTCAGTCTGTTCCAGATCGGGTAGAGCCCAGGGCTGAACCCCTGGGCTGCAAAAGAGCGGACTGCCCGCCTTCGCGGGCGCGGAACAGGCTGTGCCTGTCCTCGTCTTCGTCCGCGAAGGCGGACAATCTTCTCCGCGTCAGCCCAGGATTTCAATCCTGGGTGACGCTACACCGGCAGGGCGATGTGCGGCTGATCCTCGCCGCCGGCGAGGTGTTCCGCTTCCCCTTCCAGGCCGCCGATGTGGATGTGGATGTCGGCCCGGTCCTCGATCTTCTCGACTTTGCCGTCCCGAATCCAGATGACGCGGTCGGAACGCTCCACCATTTTGTAGTCGTGGGTCGCCGTGATGATCGTCACGCCCTGTTCTTTGTTCAAGCGGCGCAGGAGCGTGATGATCTCCTCGCCCGTCTTGGAGTCCAGGTTGCCGGTCGGCTCGTCGGCGAGGATGATGCTGGGGTTGTTCGCCAGGGACCGGGCGATGGCGACGCGCTGCTGCTGACCGCCGGAGAGTTCGGACGGCTTGTGGTGGTACCGGTGTCCCAGGCCGACGATGCCGAGCAGTTCCATGCCCCGCGCGACGCCGTCGTCACTGGGCGTCCCGGCGAAGATCGTCGGCAGCGTGACGTTTTCCAGGGCCGTCATCACCGTGATCAAGTTGAACGTCTGGAAGATGTAGCCGATGGTGTGACAGCGCAGGTAAGCCAGTTCGGACGCATCCAATTGGGCCATGTCCACGTCGTTGATAAACACGCTGCCGCTGTCGGGCTTGTCCAGGCCGCCGATGGCGTTGAAGAGCGTGGACTTGCCGGACCCGGACGGCCCCATAATGGAAACGAATTCGCCGCGCTTGATGTCCACGCTGACGCCGTCGAGGGCGCGCAGTTTTTCATCGCCGAGCGTGAAGACTTTGACGACGTCTTTGGTGCGGACGATGTATTCTGTTGCTGACACGGTAGGTTCTCCCGGAAATGGCTAAACGGTCGTCCGCAGGGCGGCGGCGGGCGGCATCTGCGCGGCGCGCAGCGCCGGCAGCAGGGCGGCGATCAGAGTCAAAACGGCCCCTATTGCCACGCAGTAAAGAAAGGACTGGCCGACCACGGCTCCAGTCATCAGGTGCGTGCCGTGAGCGATGAGCAGGCCCAAGAAGCCCAGCACCCAGCCGCCGAACGAGGCGATGATGCCCATGAACACGGCCTCAATAATGAACAAGCGCACAATCAGCGAGTTGAGCGCGCCCAGGCACTTCATGGTGCCGATCTCGCGGAAGCGCTCGGAGACGGACATCAGCATCGAGTTCATGATGCCGACGGTACACACCAGCAGCGCCATCGTCACCAGCCAGATCTGCCGGTTGCGCTGCGGGTCGGATGCGCCGACGTGCGCCATCAGCAGCGGCGTCCCGGAATACGTCAGGAACGCGATGCCTAAAAAGATACCCGCCGCCGTGATCACCGAGCGCCAGAACCGAATCTTGAGTGAGTTCATGGCGATCTGAATCGCCTTGCTCCACGGCAGATTGATCTGCGTTTTAATTTCGCCGCCGCGCGCCCCGTTTGCGCCGTTGAGGCTTGACGGCGTTGGAACTGCCATGAGTCGTCCCCTTCTGTGCTTTCACGAATCCGACCAGGCGGCGCTGCGCCAGCATCCGCATGAACGCCACGACGCTGATCTCGCCCTGCCGCCGGTTGAGCTTGTAGGTCTCGCACGTAAACTTGACGAGCTGCTCGACGGTGTGCGCCCCGTCGCAGAGCGCCCAGATCTGCCCGCCGAACTCGTCCAGCTCAATCGTTTTGCTGCCCGGCACCTGCAGCCAGCGCGCCAGCCGGGCGGCCAGGCCATCGTCCCGGCGCGGCACGCTCAGCACGACTTTGGGGGGCGCGTCGGCCTCGTCCGGCGCTTCCGGCAGCGGCTCCCACGTCACGGCCCCGTTCCGCATCGGGCGGAGCGAGAGCATCTCCTCGCGCGGCAATCCCTTCTTCCGGCCCCCCAGGAACGGGACGTATGTTTGCAGCCGCGTTAACAGTGACACTGGGTTCGCTCAACGATCTCGCGCAGCAGTTCCGGCTGGGGCCGGCGGCTCAGGCTCTGCACCAGCAGGATTTTATTGCTTTCCGGGCATTCCCACAGGCAGGCCGCGAAATGGATCGCCGGGCGCTGCATCTTGGCGAGTTCCGGGATCGCCTGCCCCGTCCAGTAGGTCAGGCTCGTGCGGCGCCCTGAAAGCAGGAGCGCCGGGTGTCCCTGCGCCGTCGTTTCCTGCTCCTCATACGTCAAAGTCGCGTCTAATGCGGCATTCTTTTCCCGGAACCATTGATTAAGATACGCGCCGCGCAGTTGAACATTGGCAACGCCCCACTGTTCCACCGTCAGCGTGTCCAGACTCTGCCCCAGCCGAAAGGCCAACTGGACATAGATGTTCATCAACTGCGGCTTGCCGTGCAGGGCATAATCTGCTGGAAGTTGGGTCAGCAGATCGTACAGCGACCACGTCCGCCAGTCCGGCTCCGCCGAATGGCATTCCAGCGAGCGCAGAACGTCGGTCGCCATCCCCGTCCAGTCCCCGCCCAGGCCGCCGATGGTCTGCGCAATCACCATTCGCCCGCACTCGCGGCAGTGCCAGATGCGCCCGACGGCCCGCCGGTCCGCCCGCCACGAAAACGACCGGGCGACGTCCCGCTCCGGGTGACGCTCTTCTTGAATGACTTTGCTCTTGGTTTCCGAGACGAGTTTTTGACGGCGGGCATTCTTGGTGATGCTCGCAAAGTATTGGTCCAGCCGTTTTTCCAGGTCCGTGTCGGTGATCTTTCCCTTGGGCGCGGACCAGCGCAGTTCGACGCCGAGCGCGGACTTGGCCGAGGGATCGCCGTTGTCCAGGCGCAGGCTGCCCGTTTTGGCGTCGCCGCTGTACCCGACCATGTTCCAGTCGGGCGGCGTCTGCATCGTCACGCCCTGCCAGCCGGTCGTCTTCCAGCCGGGCCGCCCACTTATCGGACGCCGTTCACGTTCAATCAAAGTTGCCACAGGCATTGATACAGGGTCATTCCGTTCTCCCAGGACTGGAAGTCCTAGGCTGCCAAAGAGCGGACTGCCCGCCTTCGCG
>CAZZVX010000045.1:14175-17963 GCA_964657535.1 Armatimonadota bacterium
ACTAGGCTAACCGATCTTTCTTCGCCCGCGAAGGCGGGCAGTCTTCTCCACGATAGCCCAGGATTTCAATCCTGGGTGAAACGGGCAGGCCGAGAACGGAATGGCCCTGCCATTGATACGTTCTCAGAAGGGCAAGTAGTTCACGGTCTTGCTGATGAGTGCCAGAGCAATGGCCGCCATGCCGATCAGGCCGACGCCGCAGGCGAAGCCGGCCAGCAGCACGGGCGTGTACATCTGCCAGCGCTCCGCGCCGAAGCGGCGGGCGAAGTAGTACCGGCCCAGCATCGCCCCCACAAACGTCGGGATCGTGAAGTGCGGCATATTGCCGATGCCGCCGATCAACCCGTAGAAGAAGAGCAGCGGCAGGTTGAACAGTTTGGTCAGCCCGAACAGCGCCAGGCCGACGCCGAAGCCGGTCTCGATAATAGGGATTTTCAGCGCGTGCAAGGCCCAGTTCGACCCGCCTTTGGCGTTGATTTGCGTCCAGATCGCCGTTTGAATGGCGGACTGCGGCCACAGTTTCTGCGCATACGGGAACTGCGACGACGGAATCTCGGTCGTGTGCCACAGGAAACCCCAGTAAAGGAAACTGGTCACTAGAATCAGCGGCAGCATAAACAGTTCGAGCTTCAGGATGCTCGTGAACTTGGTGCCGGTCAGCTCGATCTCGCGGAACTTCTGCGCCTGACCGCCGTAGTCTTGGAGCGGCAGCGGCGCGAACCAGATGTCCGGCTGCGCATAGCCGCTGCGCAGGACGACGGCCTGGTTCAAGAACGGGAAAGTGACGCCCGACCCGGTCAGGCCGATCATACGGGCCGAGATGTACGAGTTGAGCGGCGTCCAGACGAGTCCGTAGAAGGCCACGATCCAGAGGGGGAACATCGGCACGAGTTTATGGTTCAGAATGACGTACCCGATGGTCGCCGTCAGCCAAGCGCCCAGGGCGAACTTCCACGGAAAGTCACCGCGTCCTGCCGGCAGACGCCCTAGACTCCCGCGTCTGACAGCGTTTTCTTGACGGCGTGAGCGAAGGACCGTGAGCGTTATGGAGGTCAGGCCGATTAATGCTACGGCGAACTGCGTCCCAATGCCGAACGACATCCAGAAGTCGAACTGATTCGAGATGTTCGTTGAAATACTATCCGATCCATACATATAGTGTGGCAACAGACCCTGTGCGTGCAAGACAGGATTAACGCCGATTTGTGCGATCACCGACGAGATAACGCTGCCCAGTACAATCGGGAACGGCAGCAGGAATCCGATCATGAGAGCGCCCAAGTCAGGATTATATCCCACAAGTGCGGCGGGCAGGATACGCTCCGTATTGGGCGTAAAATCGAAGAACGGGATAGGCAAGAGTTGGACGGGCTTGCCGAAGACGACGCCCGTAAAAATAGGAATCGCCAGATAGAAGAAGCCGAAGAGCAGACCGATAATCGTCCCCGTCGAGAAGACCTGCCAGCGCCAGGACTCTTCTTTGGTGGACGCTTCCGCCAGCGCCGTCGCTCCTGATGCGGCAATCGGCGCCATCGGGAAGGGCAGACGTTCGACGTCCGAAGTCACCCGGAAAAGCAGGTACCCCAGGCCCATCCACTTCATCCGGTCAAAGATCTGATTGAGCAGCAAAATGCCGATGGGAACAGCCCAGGCTGGGTCCAGAAAACTCCGGTGGGAGTAGGCCGACGAGCCAGGGTGCGGCGCGATCCATCCGGGCAGGTGTGAGGCGACGTTCACCATTACCGGCGACTGCATGAGAAACTGCAGCGCGATAAGATTCCCGAAAGGCCCGCCCGAAATTCCGGGGATGCCGCCCGAAGAAAACCCGGTCGCCGTCAGCGCACCCGCCATATAATACAGGCAATAGATTTCCTGGCGCTTGAGGGGCAGGAACGAGCGCCGGGCGATCTCGGAAAACAGGACAATCGTGACCCACTGCGCCGCCGAGCCGAGGCTGGCTCCGGCGACCAGGCCCAGATAGATCGCGCCCGGCAGCATGATCAGGCACACAAAAAGCGCGCCGATCATGACTTTGCCGGTGAAGCCGTCCTCGTACTGAATCTGCTGTCCGCCGCCGTCGTCGCCGGACTCTTCTTCGGCGGCTTCGCGCGCCGCTTCGATGTCATCGGACTCGACGTTCTTGCGGCCCCGCCACCAGGATTTTTTGCCTTCTACTGTTGCCATATGCTCTTTGCTGTCGTCATACCGCTCGGCCCCCTACAGCGCGGCGGCCACTGTCGCGCCGGCGGGTTCCAAGATGGCGGCCTGCGCTTCCTCGTCCGGGGCGTTGAGATAACGGTCGCGCTCGGCGGCGCTCAAGGTGCGCCAGATCAAGAACTGCTTGCGGACGACGTTGAGGAAGCGGCGGTTGACGCGCTTCCAGTTGGACACATCGCCGGAGACGCGGGTGAGGGTGATATGGACGGCGTACACGTCTTCCAGGTCGGTCGGCTCCGTGTCCAGCGCCATCTCCTGCGAAACGCCCAGGTCGAAGGGCGCCAGCCAGACGCGCCCGCTCAGGCGGTAGCCCGTGCCAGCGGGGGTGACGTTGCTGCCGGTGCGGATGCCCTGAGTCAGAAAGTCGCCGACGGACTGCTCTTCATAAGAGCGGAACCACTCGGCCAAAAACCCGTTGATGCCCTGCGCCTGCGCGCCCGTCACGGCGAACGGCAGACTGATTCGCCACACATCGCCGTCCGGGTCCGGGAGTCTCCAGGTACGGTCCACGGCGGGCGTCGCCACTTCCGAGGCTTTGCGGGCCGGGAACAGCGTGGACAGCAGCACGACCACGATGACCAGGCCGATGGACAGTTCCGCCGACGTGGACGAGAAATTCAGGTACAGGCCCGGCAGGATATGGAACACGCTGATGATCTTGCTCAGGCCCTGGCCGATCAGATAGCCGGACACCGCGCCGATGATCGCGTACACAAGTGACTCGGCGATAAACAGCATCGCGATGTTGCTCGGCGACAGGCCGATGGACGAGAAGATGGCGATCTCTTTGACACGTTCGTAGACCGATCCGAGCATCGTGTTGAGGACGATCAGGGCGGCGATCAGGATCGGGATGATGATGTTGGACAGTCCTTGCGACGAAGACCCGCTGATGGACGAGAACCGGTGGTTTTGGTTGCCGATGCCCGCGTACAGGTTCAGGTCGAGGCGCGGCATCAGGCCCGTCGCGCTGTTGGGGTCGAACAACTGCTGCCGGACGGTGTGCGCGTCCCCGAAGTTGATGGCGACCGAGCGCAGGTCGCCGCCCATGTTGATCAGCGTCCGGTACGGGACATAGATGACGTTGTTCGGGTCCAAGTGAATATACTCTTGGAAACCCTGCGACGCGGCGGCCTGGCTCTGCGCGTTCTGCCCCTGCTGCGACTGGGATTGGAAGTCTACGGGGACGATGCTTTCGTTATCCAGGTCCTTGATGGCCTTCATCTTGTCCGGGTCAATCAGGCCGATGACCTGGTACGGCACGCCGCTGAAGGCGACGTACACGCCCTTGCGCACGTCCGTCTGGGAGATATTGAGGCTGTCGGCGATGCCTTTGGGCAGCAGGACACTGTAGGTGTCCGAGTTGTTGAACCAGCGCCCGACCGGCCGGCCGTCGTCGCCGGTGAGAATCGCGCTGTCGGCGTGGGTGACGGCGGCCTCCTGCGGCGTGTAGCCCGCCACGCCCTTGACGTCCGAACTCAGGTCGGCGCGGCTGACCTTCAGGAACGTCTGCTGGCCCTGTGACGTGCCGTAGAACCAGGCGCGCGGGGCAACGCTGTAGCGGCGGCCAT
>CAZZVX010000046.1:0-17897 GCA_964657535.1 Armatimonadota bacterium
AGCGGGCGTGGCGCGTGCCGGCCCTGTCCCAGCCGGACCCGAAGCGCCTGCCGACGGGGGGGGACGACCCGGAAGCGGCGCTCCTCGGCTATGACGCGGTGCGGCTGTTCGTGGAGCGGGCGCGGGCGCAGCAGGAGGGGTTCGCGCTGGGGCGGGGGAACGCCGAAGCCGTCGCGCAGATCTGCGCCCGGCTGGACGGCATCCCGCTGGCCCTGGAACTGGCGGCGTCGCGCGTGCGGGTCCTCTCGCCCGCGCAGATCGCGTCCCGCCTGGACGACCGGTTCCGATTGCTGACGGGCGGCTCCCGGTCGGCGCTGCCGCGCCAGCAGACCCTGCGGGCCCTGATAGATTGGAGCTACGACCTGCTGGGCGAGCCGGAAAAAGTGATGCTGTCGCGTCTGTCCGTCTTTGCCGGCGGGTGGACGCTGGAAGCGGCGGAACACGTCTGTGCCGGGGAAACGATTGAAGCGTGGGAGGTGGTGGACTTGCTGGCGGGACTGGTGGATAAATCGCTGGCGGTGTACGAGGAGGACGCTCTGGGCCGCTACCACCTTCAAGAGTCGGTGCGCCAGTACGCCGGGGAGCGTCTGGCCGCAGACGGGTCGGGCGCGCGGGCGCGCGGGCGTCACCGGGATTATTTTTTGAAGGTGGCGGAGCAGACGACGGCGCTCCTGCAAGGCCCGGAATCAGAAACAGCCCTGTCTTTGCTGGAAACCGAACACGACAACCTGCGGGCCGCGCTTTCCTGGTGTGAGACAGGGCCGGGAGACGCGGACGCCTGGCTGCGCCTGTGCGGGGCGCTGGGGCGCTTCTGGGACATCCACGGCTATCTTTCGGAGGGCCGTCAGTGGCTGACCAAAGCCCTGACGCGGGCGGACGGCGCGGAAGCCTCGCCGTCCGGCGGGCTGGCGCTCAACTGGGCCGGCAACCTCACCTGGCATCAGGGCGACCTGGCGGCGGCGCGGGTCTTTTATGAGCAGAGCCTGGCCGTCCGGCGGCGGCTGGGAGACACGGCGGGCATCGCCAGCTCGCTCAACAACTTAGGGAACCTGGCTTTTGAGCAGGGCGACCGCGTCCGGGCGCGGGCGCTGTTTGAGGAAAGCCTGGGCCTGAAGCGCCGGCTTGGGGACGAGCAGGGGGCCGCCAATTCGCTTGGCAACCTGGGAAATCTCGCCTCGGAGCAGGGCGACATTGGGGCGGCGCGCGCCTGCTACGAGGAAAGCCTGCACCTGTTTCAGCGCCTGGAAAACCCGCAAGGGATCGCCGACGCCTTGAGCAACCTGGGAATCGTCGCCTCTGACCAACAGGAGTGGGGTCCGGCGCGCGCCTTGTTCCAGCAAAGCCTGGACATCCGACGCCGGATCGGAGACAAAAGAGGCATTGCCGACTCGGTGGCGGGGCTGGCGGACGTCGCGGCGGCTCAAGGCCGGGCTACCCAAGCCGTGCGGCTGTGGGCCGCGTCGGACGCCCTGCGGGAACAGATCGAAGCGCCCCTGTCGCCCGCCGAACGCTCGCGGCAGCAGCGGCAGGTGGACCGGCTCCGCCGTCCGCTGGGCGAGGAAGCGTTTGCCGCCGCCGCCGCCCAGGGCCGGGCTTTGACCTGGGAGCAGGCGGCGGAGTATGCATTGGGGGAAGACGCCGATGCCTGACCGACCGACCGGGACCGTCACGTTCCTGTTCACCGACATTCAGGGCAGCACCAAACTCTGGCAGGACTGCCCGGAGCAGATGCGCCCGGCGCTGGCCCGTCACGAAGCCATCATGCGCCGGTGCATCGAGGAGCGCGGCGGCTACGTCTTCAAGACGGTCGGCGATGCCTTCTGCGCCGCCTTCGCGACGGCCCCCGACGCCGTGCAGGCGACGCTGACCGCGCAGTTGGCGCTGAGCGCGGAGGCGTGGGACTTGCCGACGCCTTTGTTGGTGCGGATGGGCCTGCACACGGGGAGCGCCGAGGAGCGCGACGGGGACTACTTCGGCCCGGTCGTCAACCGTGTTGCGCGTCTGATGTCGGTCGGGTACGGCGGCCAGGTGTTGCTTTCGGCGGCCACCCAGGAACTGGTGCGCGACCAACTGCCGACCGACGCGGACCTGCGCGACCTGGGCCTTGCCAGCCTGAAGGACTTGGGGCGCCCGGAGCGCGTGTCCCAGCTCCTGCACCCGGCCCTGCCCGCCGACTTCGCCCCGCTGAAGTCTCTGGACAACCCCGCCCTGCCCAACAACCTGCCCCAGCAGGCCACTTCCTTCATCGGCAGGGAGAAGGAAGTCACGGAGATCAAAGACCGGCTGGGCAAGACGCGGCTGCTGACCTTGATCGGGACCGGCGGGGCGGGCAAGACCCGCCTGTCCCTGCAGGCGGCCGCCGACCTGCTCGACGGCGACGGGGACGGCGTCTGGCTCGTCGAGCTGGCCGCGATCACCGACCCCGCCCTCGTTCCCCAAGCCGTCGCCGGCGTGCTGGGCGTCCGGGAGGAAGCCGGCAAGCCGCTCGCCCGGACGCTGACCGAGTTCCTCAAGTCCAAGCGCCTGCTGCTGATTTTAGATAACTGCGAACACCTGGTCGTCGCCTGCGCCGCCCTCGCCGCTGACCTGCTGCGCTCCTGCGCCGATGTCTACCTGCTGGTCTCGTCCCGCGAGCGGCTGGGCGTGCCGGGCGAGCAGATTTATCGTGTCCCCGCGCTTTCCGTCCCGAACCCGAAGGACACGCCGACGCTGGCCGTCCTGACTCAGTACGAGGCGGTGCGTTTGTTTACCGAGCGCGCCCAGGCGGTGCAGCCGTCGTTCACCGTCACGGATGCCAACGCCCCCGCCGTCGCGCAGGTGTGCTGGCGTCTGGACGGCATCCCATTGGCGCTGGAGCTGGCGGCGGCGCGGGTGCGGTCCTTGCCGGTGGAGGAGGTCAACGCCCGCCTGGACAACCGCTTCCGCCTGCTGACGGGCGGCTCGCGGACATTGCTGCCCCGCCAGCAGACCCTGCGGGCGCTCGTGGACTGGTCCTATGACCTGCTGAACGAATGTGAGCAGACGCTGTTCGCGCGCCTGTCCGTCTTCGCGGGCGGCTGGACATTGGAGGCCGCCGAGGCCGTGTGCGCGGGCGACGCGGTGGAAGACTGGGAAGTTCTCGATTTACTGACGTCACTCTCGGACAAGTCGCTGGTGGTGTACGAAGAGGAAGGCGCATCGAGTCGTTACCGCCTGCTGGAGACGGTGCGCCAGTACGCGGCGGAGCGTTTGACCGAGGGCGGGACGGGCGCGGACGTGCGCGGCTGCCACCGGGATTATTATCTGGCTCTGGCGGAGCAGGCCGACCCGCTCCTGGGCGGGCCCGAACAGGGGGCGTGGCTGTCGCGTCTGGAAACGGACCACGACAACCTGCGGGCCGCGCTTTCCTGGTGCGAGGCGGAGAACGAAACGGGGAAGGCCGAGGGGGGAGAAGCCTGGCTTCGCCTGTGTGCGGCGCTTGGCCGGTTCTGGGAAGTGCGGTGCCACTATTCCGAGGGCCGTCAATGGCTGGAACGGGCGCTGGAACAGACAAAGGGTTTGGCGGCGACCCCGGCGCGCGCCAGAGCGCTCACCAGGGCGGGCAACCTGGCCCACGAGCAGGGCGATATTGGGGCGGCGCGCGCTTTGCACGAGCAGAGCCTGGAAATCTCCCGGCAGACCGGGGAGTCGCGCGGCGTCGCCGATGCGCTTCACAACCTGGGCAATGTCGCTTATATGCGGGCTGATTTCGGGGCGGCGCGCACTCTTTTTGAGGAAAGCCTGGGTCTCCGGCGTCAAAACGGGGACGAGCGAGGCGCCGCTTCCTCCCTGACCAATTTGGGCAACATCGCCCAGCAGCAGGCCGACTTCGGGGCGGCGCACGAATTGTATGAGGAAAGTCTCAGCCTGTTCCGCCGGATGGGGGACCAGCGGGGCAGCGCGGGGGCGTTGGAAGGGCTGGCGGGCGTGGCCTACTTCGGGGGCGACTTCGGGGCGTCCCGCGCACTTTTTGAAGAAAGCCTGGACATCAAGCGCTCTCTCGGCGACCTGGGAGGCATCGCCAATGCGCTGACCAATCTGGGCAGCGTGGTCATTGAGCAGGGCGACTTGGCGGCGGCGCGCACGTTCCTGGTACAAGGCCTGGAACTCCATCGCCAAATCAAGGACCTGTGGGGCGGCGCCTACGCGCTGGAAGCGCTGGCCGGCGTGTCGGTCTCTCAGGGCCATGCCGCGCACGGGACGCGGCTGTGGGGGGCGGCGGACGCCCTCCGGGACCGGCTCGGCACGCCCCTGTCCCCGCAGGACCGCGAGCGGGAGCAGCAGCAGAAAGACCAGGCCCGGCAGGCGCTGGGCGCGGAGGCTTATCTCGCCGCCTTCGCCGGGGGCCGCGCTTTGACTTGGGAGCAGGCCGTCGCCGAGGCGTTAGGGCAGCGCCTGTCTTAAAGTTACGGGAGCGCTCGCCCCTGAGATTCCAGCAGGCGACGGGTGCGGGCGAGTTCGGCAGTCAGCGCGGCTTCGTCCGGCAGGACAGCGCGGTACTCGGCGGCCAGGACGGTATTGGGCAGGCCGGATCAAGGCTTCTTCCAGGTCCTGTTCGGAGTATTCGTCCTTAAGGTTGAGAAATTCAAGTACATACGGGTCTTTGATTTCTCCTTCGGGCGTGAGAATGCCTTCAGGTTGGGGTTTTGTTCCTTTGTTGAGCATGGCCGCTTTGTTGCGGGACAGCAGGGTGCGCTCATAGAACTGCGTGCCGATCTGACGGCTCAACTGGCGCAGTGACCAGCCGCCGCGCAGGGCTTCCGCCTCGTAAAAGGCCCGTGCGTCGGGCTTCCGCACGGAAAGCATCTTGACGTAGTGCGACCAGGGAAGCGGGAACACCGTGTCAGGTCCAGCCAATTCAGATTCCGCAGACACTGTCTGCGGAATCTGCCAGGTTCTATAAAACTGGCGCATCTGCTCCAAGTTTCTCTGGCCGAACCCCCGGCCAAACCGGGTTGTCAGATCGGTTGCTAAACGCTTGATGGGTTGCTCGCCGTAACCGGCCCGCGCCTGGCCGCATTGTTCCTGCTCAACGATGCGCCGCCCAATCTGCCAGTAGGTCGCCGTCATCGCGGCGTTGACGCTGCGGGCCGCCTGCCGCCGCGCCGTTTCCAGCAGGCCGACGACATCGGCCAAAACGGTTTCATAATCGCCTGGAAAGTCCGTTGTCAGGGCGGTCGTGTCTTGGCTCATCGAATCCTCTCTTGGCAGGACGAGAACTGCGCCGCAAGGCGGTTCACGATCTCGACGGCTTTGGCGCGGCCGTTGACGATGTGCTGGTTGCGGGCGATGCTGCCGGCGACGTACAGGCCGGGAACCGTGGTCTCGAAGGTTTCGGCGTCGTAGACGGGGCGGCGGTCCTCCGGGTTGATCTCGACGCCTGCGTTTTGGAGAAAGGCCGTGTCCGGGATCGCGCCGATCATCGTGAAGACGAAGTCGTTGGGCAGCGTCCATTCGTGGTCGTCATGGCGCAGGCGGATCTCAGTGGGAGTGATCTCGGTGACGGACGTGTTGAATTCCGGGGCGATCTTCTTTTCGTCCACCAGAATCAGCAGTTCGCGCCGGACGAACGGGCGCAGGTTGCAGTCGTCAAACGACGGCTCGATGAGCGCCATGCGCGTCTTCGCGCCCGCCCGCGACAGGGCCATCGCCACCTCCGCCGCCGAGTTGCCCCCGCCGACAACAAGACATTGCTTGCCGTAGTAGGGCGTCGGGTCGAGATAGCGCCGGGTGACTTTCTTCAGGCCCGCGCCCGGCACGACCAGCCCGCACGGCTGGTCCCAGACGCCCGACGTCAACAAAACGGCCTGGGCCGCGTAATCTCTGGTCCACGCGCCGTCGGGCTGCTGCAGTGTCTGCACCTGGAATCCGTCGCCCTGCTTGTGGACGAACTGCGCGCGCTCCCAAGTGTGGATGTTGATTTTTTTGTACGCGACCACGGCCCGGTAGTAGGCCAGGGCGTCCTCCCGGCGCGGCTTGTCGTCGGCGGCGATGGGGAAGGGGACGCCGCCGACTTCCAGTTCCTCCGAGGGCGAATAGAAACTCTGGCGCGGGGCGAATTCGGTAATGGTCTGGCAGATGCCGGCCTTGTCCAGCAGCAGATACGTCAGCCCCGCCTCCTGGGCGGCGCAGGCCGCCGCCAGCCCAATCGGCCCCGCCCCGACGATGATGAGTTGATAGGCTTCGGTCACGCGCGAATTATACCCGCGAAACAGCACACCCCTGTTGACATTCGCTCGAAGTCGTGTCACAATACTAATCTCCGACTTATCTGGTCGGATATAACGGATGCGAATTGAAAGAACGATGATGAAAAAGCTGATGGTGGCTTTGGCCGTTCTGCTCGTGGCCGGCGTCTTTGTCTGGCAGGCCGTGGCCGCGCACGGCAACCCGGACCCGACCGTGAAAGGACTGAGCCCCGCCGCCATGATTCTCAGCAGCGGCGTGCTGGTCTTCCGCGAGGGGCTGGAAGCCATTCTCGTCCTGGCCGCCGTCACGGCGGGCATGGCGCGCACGGGCCGCAAGGACTACCTGCGGGCCGTCCCCGTCGGCGGCGCCCTGGCGTTCCTCGCCTCCATCGCGACCTGGTTCATTGTCGTCGCCGTCATCGCCCGTGTCACCGCGCCCGCGCTCGACGTTCAGGCGGCGACGGGCCTGCTCGCCATCGTGGTGCTGCTGGTGATCATGAACTGGTTCTTCCACAAGGTCTACTGGACGGGCTGGATCGCCAACCACTCCAACCGCCGCAAGAAGATCATGGACGCGGAATCCGTGCAGGAGAACGGGGCGCGGACGTTTCTCGGCCTGGCCCTGCTCGGCTTCACGGCCATCTACCGCGAAGGCTTCGAGATCGTCCTGTTCCTGCAAAACCTGCGCCTCCGGGCGGGCAGCGCCCTCGTCCTGGAAGGCACGGCGGTGGGCCTGGGCCTGACGGCGCTGGTGGCCGCTCTGGTCTTCCTGGCGGGCAAGAAACTGCCGTTCAAGAAGATGCTGGTCGTCACGGGCGTGCTGCTGGGCGTCGTGCTGCTGGTCATGGTCGGCGAGGAGGCGCAGGAGATGCAGCTCGCGGGCTGGCTGGGGACCACGCCGATTCACATCCCCATTCCCGACTGGGCGGGCCTGTGGTTCTCCGTCTTCCCCACGGTCCAGACCCTGGCGGCCCAGGCGCTCGCGGCGGCCCTGGTTCTCGGCTCCTACCTCGCCGCAAGCCGCCTGCACCTCGTGCGCCCCCGCCGCGTGGCCTAGTCCCAATGCGGGACAGCGAACAGGCCGCTGTTCCAGGCTTGACAGCGTCACCGGGATTCGCTATAATACTTCCATCCGTATCGAACTATTTTCCGGCTTATGAACGACGACATCTTGCCAATTCTACGCGCCCTCGCCGACCCGACGCGGCTTGCCGTGTTCCAGTGCATCCGAGGCTGCGGGGGCGCGGCAGGTTATGACACGACTACGGGCCTGTGCGACGGGGGCAGTGAGGACGGGGCCGCCGTCTGCGACATCCGTTGCCGGGTTCCCTGTGCGCCAAGCACTCTGACGCACCACCTGAACACTCTGCGCGATGCGGGCCTGATCGAGACTGAAAAGCGAGGCCGGATTGTCTATGCCAAACTTCGCCCCAATGCCCTGACACGCTTGACCGCCTTCTTCTCACCCCAGACCAAATAGGAAAACGACATGGCTGAACACGCAGGACACTCGCACGGACCGAAGAGCGGTACGCGCCTGTGGCTCTCCCTGATTGTGACGCTCGTCTTCGTGGTCGGCGAGGCGTTCGCGGGCTGGGTCAGTCACTCGCTCGCGCTCATGTCGGACGCAGGCCACAACCTGAGCGACGCGCTGGCCCTCGGTCTGGCCGCCTACGCCGTCTGGATTGCCCGCAAGCCCGCCACGGCCCGGCACACTTATGGCTACCACCGCGTCTCCATCCTGACGGCGCTTTTCAACGCCGCCACGCTGGTCGTCATCGCCCTTTTCATCGGCGTGGAGGCTATCATGCGCTTCCGCCACCCCGAACCCATCGTTGGGACCCTGATGATCTGGGTCGCCGCCGTCGCCGTGCTGATGAACACCGTCATCGCCGCCGCCCTGTCGGGGGACGCCAAAGAAAGCCTCAACAGCCGCGCGGCGTTCATCCACATGGCGGGGGACGCCATCTCCAGCCTAGCCGTCGTCATCGCGGGCGTGATCGTCCACTACAGCCACGGCACTTGGGCCGTCTACGCCGACCCTGTGGTGTCCGTGCTGATCGCGGCTTTCATCCTCTACTCGGCGGTGGGAATCGTCCGAGACGCCGGGGACATTCTCATGGAAGCCACGCCCAAAGACGTGGACGTGGACAAACTCATCGCGGGCATCAAGAACGTGCGCCCGATTTGCGGCGTCCACGACCTGCACATCTGGCAGGTGGGCGACGGCCTGAACTTTCTGTCCTGCCACGTCGCCTTGCCTACGACCTGCTCGCTGGAACAGTGCGCGGCCATCGTGGGGGCGGTGAACAAGACCCTGCACGACGACTTCGGCATCGAACACGCCACGATCCAGACCGAGATTGAGGGCCTGTGCGACATGACCGAGCAGAACGACCTTTACTGCGCGATGGAGGGCAAAGCCCATGAACACGATCACGCCCACTGACGCCTCGGAGAACGCCGACGCGCTGACGCGCCCGCGCGCCGCCGACATCAGTCTGGCCCTGCGGCTGACCTACGTAACGCTCGGCTGGATGACGATTGAGGGCGCGGCCTCGCTCTTGCTGGGCTGGGCGTCCAAGAGTCTGCTGCTGGAAGGCTTCGGCATTGACAGCGTCGTGGAACTGTTCAGCGCGGGCGTTCTGCTCTGGCGTCTGCGCGTCGAGGCCGGCGGCAGGGCTTCCGAAGAGATTATTGAAGGCGTAGAACGTCGGGCATCGCGGCTGGTCGGGTACAGCCTGTACGCCCTGGCCGCCTACGTCGTCCTGATGTCCGCCGACGGCCTGTTCATCGCGCCGCGCCACACGGACACGCAGGAAAGCGTCTGGGGCATTCTGATCGGCCTGGTCGCCAAGATCGGGATGCCGATCCTGGCGGGCTATAAACTCAAAGTCGCCGCCCGCCTCCACTCCCGCGCCCTGCGCGCCGACGCAATGGAGGCGATCACCTGCGGTTACCTGTCCGTCGTCCTGATGCTGGGCCTGGCCGCGACGCGGCTGCTCGGCTGGTGGTGGCTGGACAGCGTTGCCGCGCTCGCCCTGATTCCCTTTCTCGTTAAAGAAGGCCGCGAGGCCGTCCGGGGCGACGGGTGCGGCTGTTGTTCTTGACAACGGGCCGGCGGCGCGCCGCTTGGGGTACGCCGATCCGAACCACCAACACCTTGTCCGGCACGCGCAGGGACAGCGTCGTGGAAGTGGCCGCGTCCGTGTAGGCCGCCGTCGCGCCGGGGCCGTCGTTGGGGCAGAACACCGTGACCGGGCCGGGCGCGTGGGCGAACGTCAGCACCGTCGGCAGGGCGGGCGGCGTGACGACCCGGTGCGGGTTCACGCCGCCGTCCTCGTCGGAAATCTCGTGCCACAGCAGCAGATAGAACGGGCCCTCGCGCTTCTGCAGCAGCAGATGGTGGACGTAGCGCGTCCGATCGTAGTTGACCACCTGACCCGACCCCGGCTCTTTGTATCCCATGACCGGGCTGACCGTTAGCGTGTAGTCGAGCGCGCCGGGCGCGAAGTCTTTGCCCCGATCCGACAGCAGGGCGATCAAGTTCTTGACGGCGTCATACGACGGCTTGGGCGACAGGTCGTGCCGCAGCAGGCCGAAGTTGGAGTCCCGGTCGTTCTTGTTGTCGAAGGCGTCCAGAAACTCGTACAAATACGTGCGTGCGATGCCCTGACGGAAGTATTCGCAGAACAGGCGCGGAATATATTTGGCCTGCACCGCCTCGGTCTGGCCGTTCACGAACGTCGAGTAGCCCGACTCGGAGCAGGCCATCGGCTTGGGGGCGAACGGCGGGGCGTAGATGTCGAACGCGAACCTGAACTCGTCCATGTTCGCCGACGGCTGCGTGCCGTGGCCGATGTACCAGCCCAATGTGTCGTACCCGGTCCGCTCGCTGAACGGGTTGCCGCCGGGGTAGGGGTGGAAGTTGCCGAGGTCCACGGCATCGGACAGCGTCCCCGCGCCGTAGGGCGATTTGTTGTCGTAGCCATAGGTCTTTCCCAGCGCGGGGCCGACGATCTTTAGCCCCGCCGTGGCCGGGTCGGCCTTGAACGCGGCGTACAGGTCTTTTTGAAAGGCGATCACGCCCTTGATGATCCCCGCGTCGCCCTGCGCGTACCCCTGATCTTTGTATGTCACCGCGCCGATGCCGTATTTATCCCCGTTGTCCGACTTCTGCCAGAACAAGTCCGGCTCGTTCGGCCCTTCCACCCAGTCCACGGCATGGACGCCGCCCGCGTTGGCCGCCTTCACTTCGTCCTTGATCTTTTGGATGGTATCGGGGCCGCCGTTTTCATTGTGGCCGGGTCCGACACAGACCATCGTCGTAATTCCCGATGCCGCCAGGTCGCGGGCGCGGCTCAGTTCGCCGCGCACGTGGCGGATCCCCGACGCCACCAACTTCTGTTGCACCTCGGCGTAGTCTGCCCCATACGGCGTGTCCGGGTAACTCCAGTGCGCGTTGACCCCGATGCTGTCTACAAAACTGTCGGCGGGCTTCGCCTGTTCGGGCGCGGCCCCGCCGGGGCGAGGCGACAGAGCCAGCAGCATCGCCGCGAGTGGGAACCAAGTGTGTCTCATAGGCGTCATTATAGGGTGTCCGGCGGCGGGCGTCAAGGGGACAGCCCACTCCCAGGAACCCACCTCCCCGTTCCGCTGGGGTCCTCCCGGAGCGGAAGGACCCTGCGCAGTGAGGGACGAACGAAGCATGGAGGTGGGCAATCTGGAGTTGGGCTTCCGGCCTCCTGTCATGTTTCGGAACGTCCGTGCGGGGATATAATTTGAGGCACGTCTGTTCCCAAGAACAAAGGAGCGTGAACTTTTTGCAAAAACGAACTTCATCCAAAGGGGCTATTCTGGCGGCGGTCGGCCTGATGCTGACGGCAGCGACGGCGCAGGCGGCCCCGCCGATCACCGTGGATGTCAACGGGACGCCGATCAACTTCACCGGCACGCCGCCCGTCGAGATTCAGGGCGCGGTGCTGGTGCCGCTGCGGGGCGTTTTCGAGGCGCTGGGCGCGTCCGTCAACTACAATCCGGCCACCAAGACCATCAACGCCCAGAAGGGCGCGGCGAGTATCGTCCTGCCTCTCGGCCAGACCACGGCGACCGTCAACGGCCAGCCGCAGACCCTGAGCCAGCCCGCCCAGACCATCGGCGGCACGACATTGGTCCCCCTGCGCTTCGTCGCGCAAGCGCTGGGCGCGTATGTGCAGTGGGTGCCGGCCACCAGCACCGTCCAGATTCAGACCGTCGAGCCGCACCTGGCGACACTGCCCTCCGCGCCCGGAACCGGACCGGTCGTCGGCCTGGTCACGGGCGTCTTCACCGACACCAACCCGCAGACGCTGACGGTCCGCGTCAACGGCCAGAACACGTCGGTTCCACTGACCCCGACCGCCATCGTGCTGCGGGCCGCGCCCGGCCAGCCGGCGACCCAGGTGACACTGGGCCAGCTCCAGCCCGGCGACCAGGTCACGGTGCAGCGGGACGGGAGCGGCGCGGCCCTGAGCGTCACGGCGACCTACGGCGAAGTGCGCGGCACCATCAAGAGCGTCAGCGGCCAGCTGCCGAACGGCGACCAGATCATTACTCTCAACGACGGCACGACGGTGGAAGTCCCCGCCAACGTCCCGGTCCGCATGGCCGGGCGGCACATGACGCTTTCGGACATCATGCCCGATGAAGACGTGGTCATCCGCACCAACCCCGCCAACAAACTCGGCTTCGGCATCGCCGTCGTCACGCCCAACAATCCCAACCCGACGCCGCCCGGCCAGGGCGCGGACACTGGCGGGGGCGGCGGGCAGGGCGGCCCTGTCAGCATCACGTCGTTCACGGACGACATTCAAGGGCCGCTGAAACTCGGCGACACGGTCACGGCCACCCTGGAAGGGACGCCCGGCGGCAAGGCGTCGTTCGCCATCCCCGGCGTCGCCGCCCGCGTCCCGATGACCGAGACCTCGCCCGGCGTCTACTCCGGCTCCTACACCGTGCCGAAGAACGCCGTCGTCAGCAAGGCGTCCGTGCTTGGCTCGCTCTCCGTCGGCGGCGAAAGCGCCCCACTGATTCAGGCCGCCAACCAGGTCACGATTGACAGCGCCCCGCCCAAAGTTTCGGGCGTCAGCCCCGGCAGGAGCGCGACGACCGAGAGCGACCGGCCTTTGATCTACGCCACGCTGTCCGACGAGGGCGGCACGGGGGTTGACACCAACTCCGTCCGCATCAAGGTGGACGGCGACGACGTGACCGGGCAGGCGACCGTCACGCCCGTGTTCTTCAACCTGACCCCGACGCACGCGCTCTCCGTCGGCGCGCACACCGTTCAAGTCACGCTCGCCGACCGGGCGGGCAACGCCGACACGACGCAGTGGCAGTTCAAGGTCATCGAGAACCACCTGGTGCAGTCGTTCACCAGCAGCACGCCGGGCGGCGGGCAGTCGTTCGGCGCGGGCGACACCGTCCACTTTCAACTCAAGGCCGCGCCGGGCGGGCAGGCGACGGTGAACATCGGCGGGGTCGGCGACGTGCCTTTGAGCGAGACCGCGCCGGGCGTCTACAACGGCGACTACGCCATCAAGTCCGGCGACAGCGTGGACAACGCGCCGGTCACGGCGCAGTTCCGAGGCGCGAACGGCGGGCCGTCCGTCACCGTCCCGCTGAAGTCCGGCCTGAGCATCGCCGCCGGGCCGCCCCGCGCGCCGGAGATCACCTCCCCGGCGGACAGCGCCGTGGAGACGGGCGACACGGTGGACGTGTCCGGCAAGGCCGCGCCCGGCGCGACCGTGCGCCTGACCGTGACCTATTCCAGCAAGGCGTTCGGCTTCTTCCCCGTCGGCGGCTCGTCGGACACCAAAGACGTCGTCGCCGACAAGAACGGCGTCTGGACGGCTCCCGGCTTGTCCTTGCAGTCCAACAGCCTGCTGGGCGCGGCCAAAAAGACGACGTTCACGGTCTCGGCGGTCACAGTCGCCCCGAACGGCGACCTGTCCGACCCGGCGACGGTATCCGTGACGCGGGGGTGAAAGGCAGCCCGGCGATTAAAATCGCGGCTAAAAGAGCATAAAGTGTCCCTGCGGACACTCCAGACTTAACTTCTTAGTCCGCGAAGGCGGACTTCGTGATCTTGTAGCCGCGATTTTGATCGCCGGGCCTTTGACTGCGCTAAACGCACTATGTTGACCAGACTGAAGACTACTCGCCTCGCCCCGCTCGCCGCCTGCGCCGCGTCGGCCATCTTCTGCGCCTGCCGTCCGGCGGCGGTGCAGGCCCAGACGCCGGACGGCATCTCCGTCCAGGCGTTCTTTGACGACGCCAAAGGGCCGCTCAAGAGCGGCGACGTGATGCACGTGACTCTGCAGGGGACGCGCAACGGGCGGGCGACGTTCGCCATCCCCGGCGTCGTGGAGAGAATAACCCTGAAAGAGACCACGCCCGGCGTTTATGTGGGAGACTACACCGTTCCCCGGAACATTTCCGTGTCCGGGGCCGCCGTCGTGGGACGGCTGAGTTACCCCGGCATCGCCTCCCCGCTCGTCCCCGCTGACGGTCCCGTGACGCTGGACTCCCTCGCGCCGCGCGTGACGCTGTTCAGCCCCGGCAAGGGCGCGACGACCGAAAGCGCCCGCCCCTTGATCGTGGCGGCGTTCTCCGACCAGGGCGGTGTCGGCGTTGACCCCGCCGGTGTCCGCCTGCGTCTCGACGGCGCGGACCAGACGCCGAACGCGACCGTCACGCCGTTCTCCGTCGCCGTGACGCCCGCGCAGCCGCTGGCAGTCGGTCAACACACCGCCGAGGTGGTCGTTGCCGACCGTCTGGGCAACACGCAAACCACCTCGTGGAACTTCACGGTGGAGCCGCCCCAGTTGGTCTCGTCATTCACGGCGGACGCGCCGCCCGACCAGCCGGTCGCCGTCGGGCAGACCGTCCGGTTCACGCTGAACGCCCAGACCGGCGGCCAGGCGCGCGTCAGCGTCAGCGGCGTCGCCGCGAACGTCCCGCTGGGCGAAGGCAAGCCGGGCGTCTACACCGGCGAATACACCGTCCGGTCCAACGACGGCGCCCAGGATGTCCCCGTGAGCGCCCAGTTCAAGGCCGCGAGCGGCAGGACCGTGACTCTGCTGCTCCCGACCGGCCTGACGATCAAGGCCGGCTCGCCCCTGCCGCCGCGCATCCTGAACCCGCCGATTGACGATGTCGAAGCGGGGGACACGATTGACATTGAGGGGGCGGCCCTGCCCGGCGCGACGGTGCGCGTGACCACCCGTTACGTCAGCCAGGCCACCGGCGGCCTGCTCACCATCAACGGCACGGCCGGGACGGTCGAGGTGACGGCGGACGGCAAAGGGGTGTGGAGGGCGGACCAACTGCCGCTCCACACGGAAAGCCTGTTCGCCCGCGACCAAGACACCGTGTTCAAGATTTCGGCGGTCACGGTCGCCCCCGGCGGCGGCCTGTCGGACCCCGTTACCATCTCGGTCCGACGCGGCGAGTAAGTCACACGGAGAGACACCATGGGCGCGATTTTAGACCGACTGAAGCGCATCTTCTGGATCAAGTTCACGCTGGACGTGTTCGCGCGGTTCGGCAAGGACAACGGTGGCCTGCTCGCGGCGGGCCTGGCGTTTTTCCTCGTCCTGGCGTTCGTGCCGCTGCTGTTGGTGGGCCTGTGGGTGCTGGGCCACGTCTACGCCAACAAGCCGGGCGAAGCCGTCCAGCAGATTCAGACTCTGATCTCCACGCAGCTGCTCCCCGGCGCGGCCAGTCAGGAGGTCAACCACCTGATGGCGCGCGCCGGCATCATCGCCGCCGAGAGCGGCGCGCAGAGTCATGCGCCGGGGCCGGCCCTGCTGAACATCCTGCACAAGAGCGGCATCGCCGGCGTCTTCGGCCTGCTGTCGCTGGTCTGGGCGGCGATCCAGATCTTCATCAACGGTGCGGTCGCCATGAACGCGGCCTGGGAGACGACGGAGAACCGCAGTTGGATCAAACTGCGCCTGGTGGCCCTGGGCCTCCTCGTCGGCGCGGGCGTCCTCGTGGTGCTGTCCCTGGCCGCGACCGGTTTATCCACCCGCATCTCCGCCAGTCCCTACGCGCACGCGGTGCCGTTCGAGGGCGCGCTGTTCAGCCTTCTGTTGGAGATCGCTGCCGTGATCGTCAGCGCCCTGATGTACGCCGTGATCTACAAGTTCCTGCCCGCCGCGACCGTCTCCTGGAAGGCCGCCTTTTTCGGGGGCGCGGCGTCGGCGGTCGCCTGGGAAGTCGTCAAGAAGGGCCTGGCGGTCTACCTGCTGCACCCGAACAAGTCCCTGTACGGCGAACTGGCAGGCCTGATCATCTTCGTCCTCTTGGTCTACTACTCGATGATGATCCTGCTGCTGGGTGTCGAAGTCTGCGCCGAGTACGCAGCGGATGTAGAGAAGCGGCCCTTGTCGTCGTTCCGCAAGGGCGCCCTGGCGCACCCCGAAGCCGCCGCATCAAGCGCCGTCCCCGGAAACGCCGCCCTCGCCCGCTCCAAAGAGCGCAACCGCGCCCAGCGTCTCCGCCGGTCGGCCCAGAAAGACGGCCCGCCGTCTCGGCGTTAGAGCAGCCTACCACCTTGTTCCCTCGTTCCTCGGTCACAGGGTCCTCCCACTTTGGGAGGACCCCAGCGAAGCGGGGAGGTGGGCCTCCGGGCGCGTCAGAATGAGAACGTCAGGCCGCCGTAGAGGCCGCGACTCGCCGAGCGGTACGAGTAGACCTCCTCGTAGTGCTTGTCGAAGAGATTGTCCACGCGCAGGAACGCGGAGTAATCGGGCGCGAGTTTGTAGTCCCCCGCCAGGTTGAAGACCGTGTAGGAGGGCAGGTTGACGACCTTCGGGTACGGGCCGGGGTCCAGCCGGTCGCCGACGTACACGCCGTCTAAGTTAAAGCCCAGGCGCGGAGCCGCCTGGTAGTTCAGCGTCGCGCCGTAGACGCTCGCCGGGCGGCGGGCCAGCGGCTTGCCGTCGGCCCCGTGCGTCTTGGTGTAGGTGTAGTTGAGCGACAGGCGCAGTTGTGACGCGGCCCGGTACGACGCGATCAGTTCGACGCCGTGCGCCCCGGCGGTGGAAACGTTCTCGTACTGGCCGTTCGGGGTGCCGTTCTGCGTGTAGTCAATGAGGTTGTGGTAGTCGTTGTGGAAGTAGGTCGCGCTGAACGCGCCCCGGTCTTGCAGGAACGACTGTTCCAGGCCGACGTCGTAGCTCTCGCTCGACTCGGCGCGCAGCTTGTCGTTGCCGATGAACGGGTCGTAGAGTTCGTACAGGGTCGGGGCCTTGAAGCCGGTGCCGTAGGTGGCTCTTAGCCGTGTCCCCGCCCCCGCGAGTTGATAGGACGACGTGGCCCGATAGGTGGTTCTGGATCCGAACGTCTCGTGATTATCGGAGCGCACGCCCGCCGTCGCGAACCAGCGCGGCGTCAGGGTGATCTGGTCCTGCGCGTAAAGCCCGGTGCTGAAGATGTGGCGCTCGCCCAGCGACTCGAAGGCGGACGAGAACTGGCTCCGGTCGCGCAGGCGCTCGGCCCCGAATGTCACGAGATTGGTGGGCGAGGCCGCGTAGTCGGCCTGGATGTCGGCGCGGGACGTGCGGCCGTTGTAGTTGCTCTGCGAGGAGTCCTGGCCCGTCACCTGGTCGAAGTAGTCGCGGTTCAGCGTGTTGGCGGATAGCCCGGCCAGCACGTCCCATTTCGCGCCGAGCGGCTGCCAGTGACCCTCGACCCGCCCCGTCTTCTGCTCCGTCGCGGCGCGGTGGATGCCGTCGTCCACGGCCTTGTCCACGGGGAAGTCGGCGGAGTCGGCGTCGCCCTTCTGGTAGCGGCCCGTGAAATCGAGCGAGAACGCCCGGCTCAACTGCCCGTCGGCGCGGGCCGAAAACGTCGAGTCGCGGTCGCCGTCGTTGTGCGTGTCGCCCGGCTGCAGGGCGGCGAACGGGAAGCCCGCCGTGGAGTACCGCGAGGCCGTCGCGGAGTACGAAAATTTCTGGACGCTGCCGCCGCTCCCGATCACGCCGTCTGCCGTTTTGTACCGTCCGCCGTCCAGCGTCAGGCGCGCCTTAGGCGAGCCGCTGCCGCGCGCCGTGATGATGTTGATGACTCCCGCCATCGCGTCGGACCCGTAGAGCGTGCTTTGCGGCCCGCGCAGGATCTCGATGCGGCTGATGTTGTCCACCGTGAGCGTGGAAAAGTCATACGCCCGGTCGGGCGAAGACGGGTCGTTGACCGGCACGCCGTCAATCAGCACGAGCGTGTCGCCCGCCGCGCCGCCGCGCAGGGCGACGGTGCTGACGCCGCCCCGCCCGCCGGTCTGCGAGACGTAGACGCCGGGGACTTCGCGCAGCGCGTCCAGCACGAAAGGCCGGTGGGTCGCCTGGAGCTGCCGGGCCGTGATGACGGTCACGGAAGAGGCGACCTGCTCCAATGGCGTCTTGGTCCGTGTCGCCGTGACCACTACGGTCGCGTCCGGGTCAGGCGACGGGTCCGCGCCCGCCGTTCCGCAGAGGGCGATGGCTGCCAGGCCGAGGGCGAGGCGTCCAGTGTTGTGTCTCATTTCATTCTCCCGATTGGCGAAGGGCCGAGGAGCCGCCGGGGAGACAGGGGTCGGGAGAATGAGGCGAGCGCCGGACGTGGGACACATGGCAGGGGAAGGCGTTGGCGGACGGCAGACGTGCCGTG
>CAZZVX010000047.1:0-17848 GCA_964657535.1 Armatimonadota bacterium
CCTTCCCAGTTCGTGTCTCTGGGCCTGGGCCTGCTGGGGCTGGGCGGCCTGGCCCACAAAGCCCGCCGACGCAGAGCGGCAAACGCCGCCTAGTCTGGATCGGCAGCCGAGACTTTTATCGCCCGCGCGCAGGGGCGCGGGCGATTTTTGTTGGCGGGGCCGCAGGCCGCGATTTATTCCGGTCATCCGAGGTAAAACAACTGAGATGCGTTCCAGTCTTGCATTTGCAGTGTTCCTATTTCTTAGCGCCAGCGGCAGGAGCGTGGCCGCCGCGCCGCCCGTCGTGGTGACACTGCCGGGCGACGCCGTCTCGCCGGTCGGCGATCCCGCACTGCCGGACAGCGGCGCGGCGACCGATGTCGGACAGGGGGTGGACGGGGGCATAGATGGAACGGGCCGGAAATACTACAACCGCTCGCACTATGGAGGAGCCTACGGCGGGTCCGGCTACGTTGTCACCCCGGCACTGGGTGCGACCGTGGTGACCGGCCTCTCAGTCACTTCCGGCGACGACTCGCCCAACCGCGACCCGCGCTCGTTCAGCCTGTACGGGTCCAACGACGGCGGGAAGTCGTTCGCGCCGATTGTCGTCGGTCAGGCGATCCCTGTCTTTACGGACCGTCACCAGAACCAGAAGTTGCCCGTCGCCAACGCCAAGTCCTATTCCACCTATAAACTTCTGTTCCCGACCGTCGCCGGAGGCCCCGATATGCAGGTAGAAGAGGCCGATCTCCTGGCCGCCCCGCTCCCCGGAACGAAAGCGCCGCCCTTCCCGCCGCCCGGCGGTCTGTCCCTCTGGTACACCCGGCCGGCGGCCTCGGGGATGAACGAGGCGCTGCCCATCGGCAACGGGCGCATGGGCGGCCTGATCTACGGCGGGACGGCGTCCGAGCGGATCGCCCTGAACGAAGACAGTCTCTGGACCGGAGCCGACAACCCGACCGGCGACTACGGCGCGATGGGTGCTTACCAACTGCTCGGCGATCTGCACATCAACCTGTCCGGCCAGATCAATCCCGTGCGGTACCAGCGGGACCTGGACATCGCCAAAGCGCTGGCCCATGTGACATATCAAGTCGGGGACGTAACTTATCGGCGCGAATACTTCGCCAGCCATCCCGACCAGATTCTGATCGAGCGCCTCACCGCCGGCAAGCCCGGCGCGTACACCGGGACCGTTGATCTGTCGGACTCACATGGCGGCGCCTCCACATCGGCGGGCCGCAAAATCACGTTCGCCGGGAAACTGTCCAACGGGATGCTGTACGAGGCGCAGGTTCAAGTGCTGAATGAGGGCGGCACAGTCACTGCCGAGGGCGGCAAACTCCACTTCGCGGGCTGCAACAGCCTGACTCTGCTGGTCGGGACCGGCACGAGCTACGCGATGGAATACGCCAGGCACTACCAGGGCGCTGACCCGCACGCGCGGATCACGCAGCAGATTCAGGCCGCGTCCGCCAAGTCCTACACGTCGCTGAAAGCGGCCCATATTCGCGATTTCCAGGCGCTCTTTCATCGCGTCAGTCTATCTTTGGGCGCATCGCCCGCCGCGAGACTCGCCCTGCCGACCGACGCCCGCAAAGTCCTGGCGACCGACGGCAGCGACCCCGTGCTGGAAGCCCTGATGTTCCAGTACGGGCGCTACCTGCTCATCTCCTGCTCCCGGCCCGGCTCGCTCCCCGCCAACCTGCAGGGGCTGTGGAACGACAGCAACGACCCGCCCTGGCACAGCGACTATCACGCCAACATCAACGTGCAGATGAACTACTGGCCCGCCGAAGTCGCCAATCTTTCCGAGTGCCAGATGCCGTTCCTCAATCTTGTCGTCAGCCAGTTGCCGGCCTGGCGCTTGACGACGCAGGCCGCGCCGGAATACAAGCTCGCGTCCGGCGCCCCGGCGCGCGGCTTCGCCATCCGCACGTCCCACAACATCACGGGCGGCATGGGCTGGGAGTGGGACAAGACGGCCAACGCCTGGTACTGTCAGCACTTCTGGGAACACTACGCCTTCACCGGCGACAAACAGTATCTGCGGACAGTGGCCTATCCCGTCCTGAAAGAAACGACACAGTTCTGGGAAGACCACCTGAAGGCGCTGCCCGACGGTCGCCTGGTCGTCCCGAACGGCTGGTCGCCCGAACACGGCCCGCACGAGGACGGCGTCAGTTACAACCAGGAGATCGTCTGGGATCTATTCACCAATTACATTGCCGCCGGCACGGTGCTGAATGTGGACCCCGATTATCGAGCGAAGATCAGCGCCCTGCGCGATAAACTGGTGACGCCGAGGATTGGACGCTGGGGCCAGCTTCAGGAGTGGATGGAGGATATTGACGACCCGGACGACCACCACCGGCACACGTCGCACCTGTTCGGCGTCTTCCCCGGCAGGCAGTTCACCGTGTCCCAGACGCCCGACATGGTCGCCGCCGCCAAGAAATCGCTGCTGGCGCGCGGCGACTCCGGGGATGTGCGCGAGTGGTCGTTCGCCTGGCGCACCGCGCTCTTCGCCCGGATGCACGACGGCGACAACGCCCACCGGCAGTTCGAACAGCTCTTCTCGGACCGCAACACCTGCCCCAATCTCTTCGGCCTGCACCCGCCGGTGCAGATGGACGGGGACTTCGGAATCACGGCCGGTGTCGCCGAGATGCTGCTGCAGAGCCACGAAGGCGAGATTGACCTCCTGCCGGCGCTCCCGACGGCCTGGGGCCAGGGTTCCGTCACCGGCCTGAAGGCGCGCGGCGGCTTCACCGTGGACGAGCATTGGCAAGGCGGCAGACTCACGTCGGTCGTCATTCACAGCGCCGCCGGGGCCGCCTGCCCCGTCCGTTACGGTGAAAAATTCGTCACCCTCGCGCTCAAGCCGGACAGCACGGTCACGCTGAACGGTCATCTGGAGAAGCGCTGAAGAAGGAGCCAAAATGCGTCCACCACGCACGAAGCAAATCGCGCTGCTGTGTACGACAAGCGCGGTCGTTTTCCTGAGCGGCTCCGCCTGCGGCCTGAGGGCCGCCCCCAAGTCGGCCCCGGCGAAGGATCCCGCCACCGTGCCGATGGGCGTCAACCTCGAAGGCCTGGCCGATTGGATGCGGACGCCCATGTTCGTGGACGCCATGCGGACCTCGCGGAAGTTTGGCGCCCCCGGCACTCCCTGGGACTCGTCTTCCCCGGTGGACGCCGACGGCTGCCCGACGGGAGACGCCGGCTCGGTCATCATCACCGGTCTGCCGCACATGGGCGGTGTGTACCACCTCTCCTGCGTCGGGCGGACGCAGATTGTTCCCGTCGCCTCGCACGCGACCGTGACCAAGACCCGGTTCGACCCCGCCACGGGCCGTACCTCTGCCGACATCGCCGTCGCCGATGACTCCACCCAGCTCATGCTGAGTTTTCGGCACACGCAGGGCGGCGTCAAGCGTGTTCGCCTAATCCGGCCCGGCTACCCCGCCGACACCCGGCAGGTCTTCACCAACGAGTTTTTGGCGGCCCTCAAACCGTTCTCCACGCTGCGGCTGATGGACTATCTGGACACCAACGACACCAAAGTCGTGCGCTGGAGTGACCGCGCCAAGCCCACCGACGCCCAATACACGCTCGGCAAGGGCGGGGCGCTGGAAGACGCCATCGCCCTGGCGAACACGGCCGGCAAGGATCTCTGGATCAACATCCCCGATCAGGCGGATGACGACTACGTGACGCGCGAGGCCCGGCTCTTCAAAGACACCCTGGCCCCAGGTCGGCACGTCTACTTGGAATACAGCAACGAGGTCTGGAACTTCGCGTTCGGCCAGACCCAGCGCAACCAGCAGGCCGCCGAGGCCGAGGCACAGAATCCCGCCTCGCCGTTGCGCACTCTCACCGGCGTACAGTGGGATGACGCCGGCAATAAATACTACTGGGGCTACAAGCGTGTCCCGGAGCAGCTGCTCCGCATCAGCCGCCTGTGGCGGGGCGTCTACGGCGCGCAGGCATACGCGCGGACGGTCCGGCCCGTACTCGCCAGCCAGATCGCCAACCCGTTCATCCTGAAACTGCAGGTCGGCTTTCTCGCCAAGACCGTCGGCCCTCCCGCCGATTCGATCTACGGAGTCGCCGGCGCCCCGTACTACGCCCTGAGCGATGACACCGCCAAGCGGCCCGACCTGACGGTGAACCAGGCGCTGGCCGAACTGGACCGCGCGATTGACGCCCAGGGAGACGGCGAGCGCGCCTACGCCCGGATCGCGGCACAGTCCGGGGTGAAACTGCTCGCCTATGAGGGCGGCACGGACATCCGTCAGTACGAGCAGAGCCTGGATGCCAAACTGGCCGCCAACCGTGACCCGCGCATGAAAGACCTGACCGTGCGCTACCTGCAGGCCTGGTACGAGAACGGCGGCGACCTGTTCATGTACTTCAACCTCTGCGGCGGCTACAGCAAGTGGGGCGCGTGGGGGCTGACCGACGACATCGTGGACCTGCACACGCCGAAATTCGAGGGCGTCCGGCAGGTCCTCGCCGCCCCGCGTCCGCCCGTCCTCGCCAGGACGAAGTGACGCCCGAAAAACCTGTATAAACTTTCAGTGAAGATTCTCCTTTCCCCTGCCGATTGAATACTGTGGCAAAGCGCTTGCCTCTCAGGAGGAGAAGAGTCTCATGCAAAAGCATTCGTCCCCGTCTTATATCGGGTTCACACTCATAGAGATTTTGATTGTCGTTTCGATCATCGGACTTCTGCTCGCAATCGCGGTCCCCAACTTCGTGAAATCACGGGAGATCAGCCGCTCCAAGTCGTGCATCGCAAACCTGCGGCAGATTGATACCGCCAAACAGCAGTATATGCTCGACAAAAACTCATCGAGCTTCACCAACGCCACGTCGAGCGACACGACGCTCGGAGGTTTGGCGCCCAATTACATCCGCTTCTCGCCGGCGTGTCCCGTCGGCGGCACGTACAGCACGGGCGACTCGTCAGCCAGTCCGAGCTGCAGCCTGGCGACCAGCAGCGCCGCGATGTACGGCCAGACCGGCTCCTACCCGCACTACCTGCCCTAGCCGCCCAGCAGGAACTGACGGACGAACAGGATCGTCGCGTAGAACTGGAAGTCGGCGTTCGGCTTTTTAATGAACCCGTGGCCTTCGTCGCCTGCCATCAGGAACCAGACGGGGGCTTCGTTCCGCCGCACCGTCGCCACCATCTGCAAAGCCTCCGTGTACGGGACGCGCGGGTCGTTCCTGCCCTGCACCACGAACAGCGGCTTGGTGATCTTGTCTGCGTGGTTGAGCGGCGCGATCCGCTCCAGAAACGCCCGCATCTCCGCGTCCCGCTCGTCGCCGTACTCGACACGCCGCAGGTCCCGCCGATAACTCTCGGTGTTCTCCAAAAACGTTACGAGGTTCGACATCCCGACGATGGGCAAAGAGCAGCGGATGCGGGCGTCGTCGCGGGTCGCGACGGCCAGCGTCATGTGGCCGCCGTAGGAGCCGCCCGTGACCATGAGGCGTTCGGCGTCCAAGTCCGGCTGTGTCCCGACCCAGTCCAGCAGTGATGTGATGTCTTTGTACGAGTCTTCCCGCAGAAAGCCGTTGTCCAGGGTCAGAAACGTCTTGCCGAAGCCTGACGACCCGCGCACGTTCGGGTACAGCAGCGCGACGCCGAGTTCCTGCCGGTAATAGTTGGTCCGGCCCAGATAGGCGGGCCGGGCCTGCGATTCCGGGCCGCCGTGGATGACGATCATCACCGGGCGCTTGCCCGTGAAATTGGCGGGCGGGCGGTAGAGAAATCCCGAAATACTGCGCCCGTCGAACGACGGCCAGCGGACCAGCTCCGGCTCGGCCCAGCCGTCCGTGTTCAGGCCCCCCGTCTCGCTCGCGGTCCAGCGGTCCACCTGCCCCGTCTCGATGTCGAGCGAATAAACGTCCGACGGCGCACGCGCGCTGGTGACGTTGAACGCCAGGTGCCGCTCCTGCGGGTGCCAAGCGACCCCGCTGATCAGGCCTGCCGGCAGAGGCGGCAGGGCGGGTTCTTCGCCCGTCGCCGCGTCCATCAGGTGCAGCACGCCCAGGCCGTCCTCGTTGGTCGTGAACGCCAGCCACCGGCCGTCCGGCGACAGGTCGAACCCTTCCACGTCCCAGGGAATCTGACTGGTCAGGAATTCGTGTTCGCCCGTCGCGATGTCCATCCGCGCCAGGCGCTGGAACTCGCTCCCCTTGTCGGTCGTGACATAGAGGCCCCCGCCGTCCGGCGCGAACTGCCCTCCCCAGTAGGCGGCCTGCTCGCCGCCTTTGGGCGTCAGCAGCGTCTTCGCGCCCGTGTCTAAATCCAGCAGCCACAGATAGTTCTCGTTGACCGAGACGTACTCCCGGAGGAGCAGTTGCCGGTCGTCCGGCGACCAGTCTATGACGCCCCATCCGCCGCCTTCCAGTTTGACCACGCACCGGTCGCCCGCCGGGTCGCGCGGGTCAATGACGTACACATCCCGATCTTTGCCGGTGCGCCGGATGGACGTGTACGCCATGCGGTCGCCCGCCGAGGACCAGACGCCCAGGCTGTTCTGCGATGCCCCGTCGGTCAGCAGCGTGATCTCGCCCGTTTGCAGATCCGCGCGGAAGTTCTGCGCGAACTCGTTGCCGCCGCTGTCTTTGCTGAAGACGAAAAACGCCCCGGCCTGCGGGTCGAACGTCGCGCCCCGGATCGTGTCCGGGAAGAAGGTCATCTGCCGACGCGCTCCGCCGGGCATCTGCACCCAATGTGCCTGCGCCGTGTCGCCGAAGCGGGTGCTGATGAGCATCTCCCGCCGCGTCGGGTGCCAGTCCAGAAACGCCGCCAGTCGGAAATCGGTGTACCGCCCGGCCCGCTCCGCCAGTGTCACCGGGATCGGCGGGATGCCTTCCACCACGAGATTCTCGCCGGGCGTCAGGGTTCTTTCTGTGTTCGTGTCTGTCATAGGGTTCTTTTCAAGACGTAAAGTTCCGCCGGATCATCGGGGAATTTCGGCCAATGCGGCCAGCAGGGCGTCCACGTCCGCCGGTGTGTTGTAGTGCGCCGCGCCGACGCGGACCGCGCCGCCGTCGGCTTCCAGGCCCAGCCGTTCCATCAGGCGGAGCGCGTAGTAGTTGCCGCTCCAGGCGCAGACGCCCCACGCGGCCAGATGCTCCGCCGTGGCGCGCGGCGACCGTCGCGGCCATGTGAACGCGACGGTCGGCACCCTTTCTTCAAGCCGGGTGAGGTCCGTCGGGCCGTAGATTTGAACGTCATCGAAGGCGCGCAGACCGGAGATCAGCGCCCGCGACAGCGTCTGCTCATAGTCCTGGATGGCCCGCATCGCCGTCTTCAGCGTTAAGCGCCTGCCGGAATAGCCCTGGGCCGCGTATCGCTCCTGAAACGGCTCGCCGAACCGTTCGCCGACTCCCGCCAGATAGTCTAACGCGGCGGTCACGCCCGCCAGCCCTTCATGGTTGAGCGTTCCCGTCTCCCACCGGTATGGGATGGCGTTCTTGGCAGGCCGGACTTTGTGCGGCGTCAATCGCTCTAAATGTTCGGCCTTACCGTAGAGCGCGCCCACGTGCGGCCCGAAGAACTTGTACGCCGAGCAGGCGAGGAAATCGCAGCCCAGGGCCTGAACGTCAATCGGCCCGTGCGGCGCGAACTGCACGGCGTCCACGAAGACCAGCGCGCCGACGGCGTGCGCCATCTCGATGATGCGCTTGACATTGGGAATCGTCCCCACGGCGTTCGAGGCGTGCGTCACGGCCACCAGCCGCGTCCGGGGCGAAAGCGCCGCCGCGAGCGAGTCCATGTCGAGCGAGCAGTCCTCAGTGTTGACGTCCGCGACTTTGATGACCGCGCCGACGGCTTCCATATCCGTCCAGGGCGTCACATTGGCGTCGTGGTCGAGTGTGGTGACGACGATCTCATCGCCGGGCGTCCACGCATCGGCCAGCGACCGCGCCAGGTGAAACGTCAGACCCGTCATGCTCGGCCCGAAGACGATGGTTTCCGGTCCAGGCGCGTTCAGCAGGTCGGCCACGGCCTGCCGCGCCCCGGCGACGACTGCGTCCGTGCGGTTACTCGTCGCGAACGCGCCGCCGACATTGGCGTTGCTCCGGCGGTAGTAGTCACCGACGGCGTCAATCACCCCCTGCGGCACTTGGGTCCCGCCGGGGTTGTCGAAAAACACGAGCGGCGGCCGGTCCACGGGCGAGTCGAGCGCGGGGAACTGCGCGCGCAGCGGCATCGGGTCAAACGGTTGGGGCATGACGTCGGCTTTCTCTGGGTTTTATTGTTCGCATGATACCCCGCCGCCCAAAGAAGTAGACCACTATTTCGCGTCGGCGATGGCGACGTGCCAGCTGTCGGAGAGGGCGCGGACATCGGGGGCGTACATGGCGTAGCCGTTGGTCGGCAGGGCGTGGAACCGGCCCGGCACTTCGGCGCGCAGGCGGTAGCGCAGCACGCGGTTCCCCTGCGGCAGATGGTCCACGAAGAAGACCGTCTTGGTGTCGCGCAGTTCCATGTCCGACCAGAGCGTGTCCGTGCCGCGCCCGCCGGAACGCAGGTCAATCGGCTCGCACCCTGCCGGTTTCATGTCCTCGAAACAGCAGTAGTCGTAGTCGTTCTTGGCGTCCAATGTTAAATCCACTTCAATCAAGTCGCCGCTGCTGAGGTTTGCGCCGTCGGCGAGTTCCGCCCGGTCGTAGTCCAGCGTGTTGAAGGTGCCGCCTGCATAATCCTTCTGCGTCTTCGTCTTCGGCGTCAAACGGAAGTAGCGGCGCTGAATCTTGAGTTCCGTCCCCGTTCCTGAAATCTTCTCCTCGGTCGTGACATATTGCAGGGCCGAGGCGTAGTACAAGCGGCCCGAACCCTGCTTGGTGATCGTCACCGTCTGCGGCCCTGATGTCAGCAAATTGTCGGGAACCAGAAACTGGTTGTCAAACAGCAGGGCGTTGTCGCGGGTGACGGTGAACGTGCGCTTGATCTTGTCGCCGAGTGCGACCGTGACGGTGTAATCGGGGGCCAGTTCGTTGTTGGCGCGAATGTAGTCCGTGAGCGCATATACGGCCATCGCCGTTTCTTTGGTCGAGTGCCAGGCGTTGCCACGCTTGTTCTGCGCCAGCCACTTGACCAGCATCGGCGTCAGGTCGCTGTGGGGCAGAATGGCGACGTAGGCTTTCAAGACCCAGGCGACGGTTTCCACGTTGTCGTTGTACCAGCGCCACCAGTAGTCGTCGCGCGGCAGCCAGGTCGCCGTGCCGTTTTCGCGGTCAATCGTCGCCGTGTTCTGTAAATTCCGGCAGACGGTTTGGGCCTCGGCGTTCTGCCCGGCGCCGTGCAGCGTCAGTGCCAGCAGCGCCTGCCCGTAGGGCGAAAGCTTGTCCCGCTGGGCGTACAGGACGCCGACCACGCGCGCCGTCGCCGGGGGCAGCGGGCCGGGGCGCTGGGACAGGGCAAACGCTTCCCACATCGCCAGGTCCGGCTCATCGTCGCGGTCTTTGATGTCCCGCGTCAAATAGTCGTACCCGCGACTCAGCACGTCATCCGGGACGGCCAGACCCGCCGATTTCGCCGTCGCTAGGCCGTAAACGACATAAGCGCTCATGTAGGCGTCCGACTCGGCGCTGTCCGGCCACCAGCCCCAGCCGCCGTCGGGCCGCTGCATCGTGAGCAGTCGCGCCAGCCCGTCATCTTCCATGCTTTGCAGCGTTGCCGGGTCAAAAACGGGGTTGTTCCAGCGGTCGGTGTCCACTAATCCTTCCGCCAGCAGCGGCGCCTTCATCACGCCCGGCGTCCCCGATGGGTAGGTGTAGCCGGTCTGATCGGTGTCCGGCGTCGTGTCTTTGCTCTGGCCGAACGACGTCCCGGCCTGCTCGCGGTCTGCCATCGCTTGGGCGCGCTTATGTAATGTGTCCAAATCCGCGCCCGCGTCACGCAAGGTTTTGGCGACCAGCACCGAGGGCAGGAACCGACTCATGGTTTGCTCCACGCAGCCATAGGGATAATCGGCCAGATACGGCAGGGCGTCCAGCGTGGTCGCCGCCAGCGACGGATTGATCTGCACCAGCAGCGCCGCCGTCCCCGCCCGTCGCTCGGCAGGCAGGGTGACGGTCAATTGGCCGCTGTTTTGCCCGCTCTGCAGCACGCCATTCTGCGCCGTGAACTTCTGCACCCCATACGCCAGCGCCGTGAACGTCTGCGCCACGGCGTCGCTTTCTTCATCCGTTTCCGCCGTCATCTGGACATGGGCCTCGCCACTGCCGACCACGTTCGCCGTCCAGTCCACCCGCTTCTCGCTCGCCGCCGGAACCGTCACCGAAACGACCGTCTTTCCTTCCGCCTCCCCCTCTCCTGTTCTTGGCCGCAGGCTCTCGGCTTGCCGAGCGAGAGGGGGTTGGGGGGTGAGGGCCGTCAGAGGCTTGTCTACCGCCAGAACGTCCGGGTCGGTCGTCAGCGAAACGCGGACGGTCTTGGCCGTCGCCAGATCGTTGCGGACAATGGCGGACAGCGTGACTTGGTCGCGCTCCACGAAGAATCGGGGCGATTCCAGGCGCACGAGCAGTTTCTTGTTGGTGATGACGCTGCCATCTGCCGCGCCGACCTGAACGCCGGTTGTCGTGCCGCGCGCCGTCGCTTTCCAGGTCGTCAGCGTATCGGGAAAAAGGACCGTCAGCGTGGCCGTGCCGTCGGCGGCGCTGGTAACGACGGCGGGCGTCCAGAAGGCGGTGTCGGGGAAATGAGTCCGCAGTTTCGCCTGGGCATAGTGGGGCAGGCCGGGAACCTGTATGCCATCCACATCGTAGCCGACTTGGTTGAAGTCTGAGCCTCGGACGTGGACATAACCGGCAGCGTCCGCCGACATTCCGGGTTGACCGAAGACAAGGCCGGGGAATTGATACAGGTTGTTGGGCTGAGACTTGGTTTCCTGCTCTAACCTGCCGGAAATGCTATAACTGCTGACGGGCCATCCCAAGACAACAGAGCCGTTACCAAATCCACCGCCGCCGAAGCCGCCACTCAAGTAAGCGTACTTGCCATAGACGCTGCGATAAATGTGATAACTTTGCGGAAAGCCAAAGCCGTTGTAGTAGGGCGAAAAACCCTGTTCAGGCGAGCGGCCAAAATCGGGGAGGACGATGCCGTGTTCTTTGTAGGCAGGGGCGGGCAGATCGGATTCGTCTTTGTTGTCCACGCGGGCGTCTTGAGAGGAGCCGATGTTGACATTGATGGAGCGGCGGTTGCCGTAGTAGAACTTGCGGATGTCCGGCGCATATTCTTTCTGGATGTAATAAATGGACGAGTCTACGACGGCGAGGGAAACTTCAGACGCGACGGGGCGGCCCTGCCAGTCGGTCGCCTTGACATGAAAAATGCCCGTTTCGCCGGGGCGGTACTCGGCCTTGTCGCTTGTCACGGCCAGCGTCGTCAGTTGGCGCACCGGCGGCACGAACACTTCCTGCTGCCACTGGTACACCTGATTGTCGCGGACGGACACGGCGGCCAGCGCGAAATTCGGGACATGGGCGCGGACAATGGGAACGTCAATCGTCCGGGTGCGGCCCGCCACGTGGTACAGCACGTGCGAGAGTATCTGATTTCCCGTCTCGGATGTCAGCATCACCCAGTCGTCGGGCTGGTCGGCAATCACCAACAGATGCGCCGTGTCGCCTTCTCCGTAGGTCGTTTTGTCGGTGAGGAGACTAATGCCGCCGACATGAATCTCATTGGCGGCGAAATCCGCGCCGCCGACCCACAGCGCGGCCGTCGCCGAAACTTTCTGCTGGAACGAGTCCAGCGCCTGCCACTCCACGCGGTACTGCCCGCCCCGATCCGCCCGCCAGGTTGTGAACGCCTTGCCGTCGGCATCGGTGGCGACAGTCTGCGTGTGAACGGGCGTGGCAATTTCTTTGTTGTCCGTGCCGTAAGTCAGGCGGCAAACCGTGAGCGTGCCGGACGCGGACACGGGCTTGTCGTTGGCATCCTGCGCCCGGAGCTCGATCTGCGCGATGTCGCCCTCGTGGTAAAAGCCGTTCGGGACATTGAGATAAGCGTAGAATTGCTGATGGGCGACTTTGACAATGCCTTCGCCTTCAATCTGCCGCCGGGAAGCGTCCACGACATCGGCGATGACCGTGTAGGCGTAGTCGCCATCGTAGTCGCGCGTCCCTTTGGCGGCGACAAATGAGACTTTGAGTTGCCCTTTGTCGTCCAGCGCGCCGCTGCCCTGCGCGACGATTTCGCCCTGATTCGCACCTTGGTTGTTGTAATCGCCGCCGTCGGGCTGATACAGCCAGTCGTAAGGCTGCGGAAAATGGTACTGGGGGTAGTACGGGTTGCGGAAGATCTTGTACGTGACCTTTGCGCCCACGACAGGAGCGCCGTAATAATACGTCGCCTGCACCGTCGCCGTGACCGTGTCGCCAAACCGCGCCTGGGTCGATGAGGGCGTGACGGACACCAGGTATTCCGGCTTTTTGTATTCCTCTACGCGGAAGCGGCTGTCGCCCACCTGCACCGACGCATTCGGCGCGCTGGGAATGGAAACGCTGACGTTGTACTCGCCCAGCGTCGCGCCCTTGCCGAGCGGGAACGCGCCGCTGATGCTGCCGAATTGACTGGACGTGAGCGTTTGGTCGTAAATCTGCGTTCCGCGCGAGTCGTTGACTCGCACCTCGACGGGAACGCCGACCAGCGGCGCGAAGTCCGACCCGGCCTTGCGGCGCGTGAGCAGCTCCCGGAACGAGACAGTCTGCGCGGGCCGGTAAACGGGCCGGTCCGTGTAGGCGTAGACATGGATTTCATCCCGGTTGTTGCTGTCGGCGTCGTACCAGCCGCCCCAATCGGAGTTGGTCAGAGCGTAGCGCGCGCCCGGCGCGGAGGCGAAGGCTTCAATCTGCGTGGAGTCAACGTCCGGCTGCCGAAGGCGCGGCGCTTGAAAAACGCCCTGGGCATCGGTCTGACCGCGCGTGACGTAGACTTTGGCCGGGCTGTTCTGGTTATACGTTTCGCGGACAACGACGTGGGCATTGGCGACCGGCTCGCCCGAACGCGAGTCAGCGACAAAGCATAGCACGGCGTCTTTGTCGGTCTTGCGCACAATGGTCAAATCGGTCATCAACACAACGGTTGCGCCGCGCACGGCCCCCGTCGCGTCCTCGGCAACGACCAGATACGCCCCGCGCTGCGAGATTGGGGCGCGGACCGTCTCGCTTTGCGGGGTGTAGTCGCCTTTGTCATGGGTTAGATAAGTCCACTCGGCGACCTTCGTTCCCTGCGAAACAGCCTGCGCGATACGGCCAAAGTTCCGGCTGAAATCCGTAAAATGATTGGCGGGATTGTTCAACTTGCCCGGCTGGTCCAGCACGGCGTCCAATGGGACTTGATACGCGCGCAGGGTCAGCGTCTTCAGGTTGCGGCTGCTGATGGTCAGGGCGGGCTGGACGCCCGTCGGCTGCGGGCCGGGCGTGGACAGGGACACCGAGGGGCTTGAGATGCGGGCGACGGCGTTGCGGGCGTCGCCGTCCCATTTGCAGCCGGGGTAGCGGGCCAGCAGCGACCAGTACAGCGCCAGCGCCTGCACATACTGCCCGCTGTCTTCGGTCCACTGCGCCAGTATCAAGCGTATCTGCGGCGCCTGCGGGTCGTTCGGGTATTTATCCGCCGTTGCCTTCAGAATGGCCGCCGCATCCAACCTGCTGTACGGGATGATCTGCACGATGCGCCAGCCGCCCGGCCTGTCCGGCTTACCGGGCGTATGCACCGGCGCAACATACTCCTGCTTGATCCACGAATACTGCGCCTGCGCGATAAACAGCGCCCGCGCCATCGCCGTCAGCACAAGGGTGTGCGCATCCGCCGGGTCAACGACGGGAATGCGCGCCAGCAGAAACAACACCTTCTTGGGCATGGGCCATTTGGTGTCATACGGCAGGGCCGGGTGAACCGCCCAATCCGTCGTCTTGGCGGCTTTCCAGTCGTTGTCGCTGCCCCAGGGCTGGACACGCGGCAGGGTCTTGGCGAGGTCAAAGTACAGGTCGGCTTCTTCGGACGCCGCCCCGTTGCGCTGCGCAGGCGGCAGTCGTTCGTAGTCCTGCACCGCCGCCTCAAACGCCGTCTTGGCCGCCTGCGCGTCGTCCTGCTGCAAGTAAACGTATTCGGGCTTCTCAGCGCTGTCCGTGTGCGGGTAATTGTTCCCCCGGTACAGTCTCGTCCCGACCCGGTATCCCTGATGCGGCTCGGCTTGGAGCAGCAGCCCCGTCTCGTACTGCCCCCGCGCCTGCCAAAGCGGCTCTTTATGCGCCGCCACAAAGGCCCCCAGCGCTGCCGCGCCGCGTCCCACTGCTGCGACTTTGTCAGCGCCACGGCCACCCGGTACTCCATCGCGGCCCGCCCCGGCGCATTCTTCGGCAGCCCCGCCAAAAGCGTCCGATACTCCGGCAAGGCCAGCGCGTAAGAGTGTTCGGCATAATGCCGATCCGCGCTCGCCCGCAGCGCCGCCGAGGAAAGCGTTTGCGCCCTCCCCGGCGTCATCAGAGCCGGCGCACACAGCACCATCACCACCAAACGCAGCAACCATCGCGGGTGTGTCATGCCCTCGGTGTTCCCCGTCGGAAGGCACAATTCCTGCCGGGCGCTGATCGGCCCCACGCCGAAACCCCGCGTCTCCCAATCCTCCGCCCGGTGCGGTAGTGTAAGCCACCCCACAAACAGAAGTCCCCAGAGGTTTCCAGAAGCCCAAACCTAGTCCCGCACAGGGAAAACAAACCGCAACCACTCGCCCGCCCGACGCAGGAATCCCGCCCCAGCCCGCCGAACATTTCCCTGTCAGGTGGCAGAGACAGGCCTTTTTGTAGACGTATCTTATGACATCAGAGCAACAGAAAGACGCCGAGCGGCTGGAGCGGTACGTCGTGCGCGAGGGACTGTCTTCCGTGATGAATGACACCAAATGGCGCGAGGCTTTGGACGCGCTCCAGGGCGTGACAGGTTACATTGTCCGGTTCCGTGTCAAAGATGTTCGCGGGCCTGAGCCACGACCGGGCTACTGGGACAGGGACTTTCCCTATAATATCTCGCGTCCTTACAAAAATATCGAGTGGTTCGAGGTCAACCCACTTGTTGAGCGCAGTCGGGGTGCTCTGCTCGCACCAGATGTGGAAGACTTCACGGGTGCCATTGTCATGACATTCCAGTCGAAAGGCATTCCGTACCACCACGAGCGGGGCGTGATTAGGATACGCGGATACACAAGGCCAAGTCAGCCCGCCGTGTAAATAGGTGCTATGTTGTCGCTTTTTGGTGGCAGAAGATGAGCCTAAAAGGACCGCCCAGCCGACTTGACGGAGCAAAAGTTCTCTACTTCTGTCCGTTGGATAATCGTGTTAAACCGTCTGGGGTGCATTCTATTCGCTTGGAAGATGGCTCATTCTTTGTCCCGGCGAAGGCGGCTGTCTGTCAATACGAGGGCGACAGCAATATTTACCGCTTCTACTGTGATGACCAGTGGCGGGTCATCACGGATATGTCGTATGCCTCCGTCGAGGAGGCGGTGGCTGAGATAGAGAATGGATACTCTGGCGCGGCGGCACTACTGAAAGCGCCCGAACAGCCCAGGGAATAAGCCGCGCGCCCGGCCCTGAAGGGCCGGTCTGCCCACAAAGAAACCCCGCTGCGCGGGCTGCATAATCTTCAGCCCCGGAGGGGGTTTCCATGCTTCAAAAATAGCCCAGCCCTGAAGGGCCGGGCCTCCGTCACTGCCAGAACTGGTACGTCGGGTTGTCCGTGATAATCCCCCAGATGTTCAGCAGACTGCCCGGAATGAACTGCCCTAGAATCAGGCCGTAGAAGAACGGCAGCGCCGCCTGGAACGTCTTCATGCCCCCGTAGCGCAGCAGCAGGCTCTTGACCACCCAGGCGATCAAGAGCGGCATCCACAGCAGGTTCATCTCCCACGAACCGCTGACGGCGTAGGCCAGCGGGTGGAACGGCCACCACACGAACCGCACGCGCATCGCCTGCAAAAACGCCGCGAACACGAACCCCACCACAATCGCCGCCGCCACCGACGTGTTCGGCGGCTTGGGCGCCTTCAGCCAGCCCGCGTAGCGGTCCCACGCCCCCGTGTCGTTCCACTGCAGGCCGTGAATGTAATTGTTGTGCAGCAGCGCCCACGACGCGCACAGCATCCCGAAGCCCCCCGCCAGCAGCAGCGTCCAGAACCAGCCGCGCATCTCCCGGCGCTGCCCCGTCTGCTCGGCCATCTTGAACGCCTCCAACTGGAACGGCATCGGGTGGCACCGGTACGCCCGGTTGAACCAGTAAAACAGGCTGAACACCGCCAGACTCTGCGGCGCAATCGCCTGCGTCCCGATCAGATCGCTCAGCGCCCAGTCCGGCCCCGTGAAGTGCAGGTCGTTGACCGGCGTCCCCAGCTCCGCCCGCATCCGCGTGATCGCCAGCGCCAGGCCCAGGTAGATGAAAAAGAACAGGCCAGCCAGCCACCACGCCATCCCCAGCGCGACTGAAAACGCCACCAATCCCGCCACGCCCCCCGCCAACCCCACAAACGCCCACCGATACCGCAGCGGCTCGTCCCGGTCATCCACTTCCGAGGGCCTCCCCAGTGCGCGGGCGACCACCTGCTGCAGGTAGTGCCGACTGAGCCAGATGGACGCCGCGAAGAACAGAAAGTACGCCCCGAAACCCTGATAGTTCGCATACGGCATCCGCGCGTCCGAGTCCCACGCATTGGCGACCACGATGACGCTCTGCAGCTTCCAGAACAGGTAAAAGAACCACGACGAGAACAGAAAGTCCATCGGCATCAGCATCCCCAGGCCGACGGCGAACGGGTAAAACGAAAGCGGCGTCCAGCCGATGGCGCTCCACGGCTTGTTGACGACCACCGTCCCCAAATCCAAAAAGCTCGCCCCATTGCCCGGCGTCAAAATGGGCGGAATGCCGGGGAAATAATAATTCAGCGAGTTGATCGTGTCCACCGACGCCGCGACGATAAAGCCGAACCAGAACAGTCGGTTCTTGGTCAACGGCAGGCCGCTGCGCCCGCGCCCGCCCGGCTGCGCGTCGGTAATCTCCAGGGGGATGCGCGTCAGCGGGAACGTCAGGCGCTCGTTGTCCGTCCACTGCTTGCGGATCAAGACGTTGACGCACTGCATCGTCCACAGCAAGAGAACGACAAACCCCGTCCAGACCAGAATCGCTGGGAGCCAGGCTTTAATGTGTTCTGCCGTGTAGAGTGTGCTGTGTCCGCGATAATACGGGTCGGTCGGCGTCAGCGTCGTCACCATCGCCCACCGGGGCAGAAAGCGCCCGAACAGCGGCGCGTACCCATTCGCCGCCGTCGCCTGCGCGAACGGGTGGGGCAAATTGGGGATCAGCATCTGGATAAAGTCATGCCCCGCCATGCACGACCCGATACACAGCATCGAATAGATCAGCACCAGCTCGCCCTGCCGCAGCGCCCGGCGCGGCCACCACCGCGCCACCAGCCCATTGATCCCCGTCAGCACCACCAGCTCAAAGATGCAGTTAAAGAACAAGGAGATCGTCGTCGGGTGCGCCGAGTAGCGGATGTTCTCCATCATCACGACCCAGTAGGCGTTGGCGGGCATCAGCAGCAGGCCGAGGAAAACCGCCCGGAACGTCACGCTGCGCCGGGCATCGGGGGCCGCCGCGCCGGCGTGCGCGTCCTGGCCCGGCGTCGCTTCGGACGGGGCTTCTGACGTGTCTGTGATTTTCATAGCAGCCTCACTCTCCGCTTATTATAGCGGGGTGCAGGCGCGGCGTCAAGATGGCTTCCTCCTCGATTCGCCGGAGTCCTTCCGCAGTGAGGCACGTCGCCAAGATGACAGA
>CAZZVX010000048.1:0-17702 GCA_964657535.1 Armatimonadota bacterium
GTCCATTGCGAGTGCTTCCGTTTCTCTGCTGAAGATCAAAAACAAAAAAGAGGCCAAGCGGCGACACGGAGGCCGTCAGAATGACGGCGGTGTCGGCTTGCCTCTTGCACAGAGAAGGAGGGCGCGGCGGTGCGCGGGAGGGAATCAGGATACTCCGAGAGCGGACGGCACGGCTTCGTTCCGGCCCGCCTGCCGGTCCGACCGATCTCGGAAAGATCGGGGGCATCCGGCTGGGAAGTGAAGCGCACGCGCGAATTTGTGTTGCCGATGCGCAGGCGCTCGCCGGGCAGGGACCAGCCTTCGGCGCAGAGCCACTTGAGCCGCCCGTCGCGGGTCTGGGTGAGACCAAGAATAGTGATCGGGCCGTTCCTGACCTGCGCCTCCACGGACACGCCGCCGCCGCGCTTGCCGTGGTACAGACCCAAGCCGCGCAGCGTCGGGCGGCCCTCTCCGATTCCGACGTGGAACGGCCCGTCGTGACCCATCAGGATGAACTGTTCGGCAAAGTCCATCGCGTACAGTTCGGTGAAAGAGCCGCCCGCGCCCCAGGCGTCCATGACCTTCATTGCAATGCAGTTCTTCAGGTCGCCCTCGCCGCTGCACGGGACGCCGCGCGCCGTCAGCAGGGAGCATCCGAGGATGACGCCCGCGCCGAGGCGTTCATATTCGTTGCCGCCGACGCCCCGGTGATAATAAGTCAGGCCCTGCAGGTCGCAGTCCTGGACCAGCGCCTCTAATCCAACCGCAACGCGACAGGCCCATTCCAGCGCTTCAGGGTCGGGCTTCCTGGCGAGCGGATCGCTGGGACTGTCCTCGCTCACGTCAAACACGGAAAGCGCCTCCTCGTGCTTGGCCCTGATTTGGGCGTCCGTGACGGCCTGCACCCGCGCGGCAAGGTCGTCCATTTCCAAGACTTCAATGTGGGTGCCGAACTGCCCGGTGTGCTGTGTGAAATCGCTGTACATATCCAGCATCCCCGGATAGGTGTGGCCGAGGAAGCCGATGCGGCTGCGCGACAAGGCCCGCTGGGCGGCGCAGGCGTCCAGCCATTGCCGGGTTTCGTCCCAGGCGGTAATCGCAGCGGGGTGAGTCGCCGTTTGTTCGTTGGCGATAGCCCCCGGCGTCTGCAACTCAAGTCCGAGCAGGCCCGTGACGGTGTGGAACGGGATGCCGCACCGCTCAAAGGCGCAGGCGATTTCGGGGACGCAGCAGGCCTGGCAGTTGGCGAGCCATTCTCCCGTGCCGGTTTCCAAGTAGCGCAGTTGGGCCGTCGGCTGGAGATTGAGGATGAGGACGGGCCGCTCGACCCGCTGCACGGCGGGGACGACCTGGCTGGAAGTCGCGTAGGTGGTGACGTAGCACACGACGAGGTCCACGTCTTCCCGCGCGAATCGATCCCCGGCGGCCAATGCTGACGGCTGGTCGTCCACCATCCCGGCGTCCACTACATCCGCGCCAAGCGCGGTCAACTTTTGGGCGACGAAAAGGCCGTACCCTGCGAGGCGCTCGCGGAGTCCGGGGAACTGCGGCCAGTAGGCCGCCAGACCGATGGAAAACAGGCCGACTTTGACGGTCGTCATAGTCAGTGCGCCCCCTTCAGGAAATTGCCGTAGCCGATGATGACCGTGGAACCGATCAGTAGGGCGAGGCCGAGAGCCATCAAGGCGTGTGTCCGCTTGCTGGTTCCCGCCCACTCTTTCAGGGCCACACCCCAAAGCATCCCGAAGATCATGATGCTCGCCATGTGCAGCGTCCAGTTGGAGAACTCGAACGCCTTGCCGAGTTTCGTCTGCCCCATCGTGTAGAAGAAGAACTGTAGATACCAGATGATTCCCGCAAGCGCCGCGAACACATAGTTCGTCACCAGCGGAACCGACACGGGGCCGACTGTTCGCGGGGACAGCGTCGCCGTGCCAGCGGAGACCGTTTTCGGGTTCCACGGATCGACGGCCTCCGTCGCGCTCATCTCCGCGATGGCGCTGTCGTCGGTCTCGACGGACGGAGCCGCGGTCCGGCCCGTGTACTCGCCGCCCGTCTTATTGCGGATATTCAGCATCAGGCACCAGAGGAAATTGGTCGTAAATCCGCCGAGCAGGACGACGATCAAAATGGGCAGGCCGGACCAGATGTCCGAGCCGCCGTGCGCCAGCAGACGCTGCCCGGCGAACGTCGTGATCGGACTGCCCGCGTCCAGCGCGAACGCGAAGCACGAACTCATGATGCCCGAAAACGTGGCGATCAGCATTCCTTTGCCGAAATGGAACTCGGTGACGCCGGACTTCTTTTGTTCGGACGTCAATTCCTTCTCTTTGGACATCCCCGCCAGGCCGCTGACGGCAATTCCAATCACGCTCGCCACAACGCCCAGCAGCACATACTTGCCGGACGCGCTTGCAACGGTCTCGCCAAGCGTCCCGTGAAAGAGGGGCGGCACCAGCGTCCCGAAGACGGCGGTGTAGCCCAATGCGACGGCCATGCCCAGCGCGATGCCGAGATAGCGCATGGTCAGGCCGAACGTCAGCCCGCCGACACCCCACAGCACACCGAAGAAGTACGCCCAGAAGCGCGCCGAGTCGGACCCCGACCGCAAAATCTCGCCCAGGTCGGGGACCAGCAGGGACGCCATCAGCCAGGGCATGATGATCCAGCTGAAGACGCCGCCGACCAGCCAGTACGTCTCCCATGACCAGCGCTTGACTCGCCGGTACGGAATGTAAAAACTGGCAGCGGCCAGTCCGCCGATCCAGTGAAAGACGATACCGAGAACAGGGTTGGGGGCCATCGCAACTCCTATGTGACAAAATTGGCCTCACGTTTCCGATACGTGGGACAGACCCACTCTAACACAGTTCTCTTGAATAGCAAATAGCAAATGTGATACTATCGTTGTACTTTCTGACACAATAGACTGGGTAACTATGAAACACTTCTACAAATATCTGCCCCTGAGCGACGAGACGCGCGGGGGCGGCCTGTCAGTGGTGGTGGGGGGGTACACACTGATTCCGGCGCACACGCCCTATCCGCCCCGTGTTCATCCGTCAGACCATCACTTTCTTTGGCGCGCAGGCCGGACGCTTCAGGAGTACCAATTGATTTGCATTACGCGCGGCGGCGGCACGTTCGAATCCCAGACCGGCGGACATCGGCAAATCAGCGCGGGGGACGTGTTCATGCTCTTCCCCGGCGAATGGCACCGCTACCGGCCTGACCCAAAGACAGGATGGGATGAATATTGGGTCGGCTTTCAGGGCAGTTTCGCGGAAAAGATGGTGACGGCGTCCCCCTTCTCAAAGGAAGAGCCGATCCTCAAGACAGGAGTAGACGCCGCACTCGTGGAGGAGTATCTGCGAATCGCCGACGAGATGCGAAATGAAGCGTTTGGGTATCAGAAGATCATCGCCGCGCGGGCGTCATTGATCCTGGCCCTCACGGCAGCATCGGCCGTGCGTCGCAGTTTCGAGGGTACGGAAATATTACGGGTGATTGACCGCGCGAAGTGTCTCCTGCTGGAACAGAGCGACCAGCCGGTGAATATGGAAGTGCTGGCGGCGGAACTGGGCGTCGGCTATTCCTGGTTCCGGCGAATGTTCCGTCAGTACACGGGGCTGTCGCCCGCGCAGTACCATCTGCAACTGCGCATCACCCATGCCGCAGAACTGCTGCGGACGACGACGCTCCCCATCGCGACCGTCGGCCAGCGCGTCGGCTTCGAGTCGGCCTACTACTTCGCCCGTATCTTCCGGGAGAAGACTGGCTACACTCCCAGCAGCTATCGCGCCTCCTCACAGACCCACCTACCTGTCGATAAGACATTGTGACGCCCCAGCATCCCGCGTCTGGAGAAGCGCCGCCTGCCTGCCGACAATAGGTGTAATACAGGCAGTGCGGGATTGAGGAGGCAGTATCGTCGGAGGCGCGGTTAGGTCTTATCAACGCCGAGCGGCCTGCTGCGATATTCACACTGCAATTGGGCCGGCAGGACGGCAGCGGCAGCAGAGTGAGTCATTGTGAAAAGAAGACCTAGGGCCGGGATCGCGTGTTTCATCAATGCTCTTTAATTCTGGGACGCCGTGGGAAAGTCCTTCCGGGCGGCGGCGTGAGGCTGTCACTTTTTCGGCACCGGTGCGACCTGCCAGGTGAATCGGTAGTCTCCCGAACCTGCATTCCAGACGGCGTATGTTTTGTCACGGGATCCTTCGATGCGGTCATAAACAAGGCCAGGGGTTGAGCCGGCCGCCTTGCCGTTGGCGTAAATCAGGGTCGCTCCTTCCTTAATCCGCAGCGCGGAGAGCGGTGTACCCTCTGTCGGTACGCACACCCGCGCGGTCGCGTTCGCGGGAATCCGTACATTCCAGGTGATATGATTGCCCTGGACCACCCAGGCCGAGCCGATGGGGCCGCGCACGCTGTCGTAGGAGGCGGCCAGGCTCACCAGGCCAGACGGCATCCCCGGCTTGAGCAGAATCTGGGCGTAGCCCGGCGCGAGAGGGGAAATGCCGCCGAGTGTGCGGTATAGCCACTCGAAGATGCCGCAGTACATATCGTGATTGTGGCTGCGGATGTTGGAAAGATTCCAGTTTTCGGCCATAGACGTCTCGCCGGCGTTGATCATCGCCAGGTAACTCGGCGGCGTCGGCTGCATGATCATGCTCTGAACGAGGTCGGGCTGACCGGCGTCGCCTAGCGCGCGCCAAAGGAACGTGGTGCCGATATCGCCTGCCGTGATGTGGCCGGGTACGACCACGCCGTTCTGGCCGTTCTCGGCGGTGGTTTCCGTGGGCTGGGCGATGTCTTGGATGAGCGCATGGGCCACGTCCTGTTCCCGGCCCGGCGGCACGATGCCGAATTCAAGCGGGATCGCCTCGTTGTCTTGAGACACCGGCGTGTAGCGGCCCTGGGCGGCGTCGAAGTAGGCCGCGTTGTACGCATCCCGCACGCGGGTAAACTCCCCGGTGTAGAACTGCGCGTCCGTGGCCCTGCCCAGCGCCGTCGCCACGTCCCGCATGACGCGCGTGTCCTGCACATAGACCGCGCCTTCCACGTTATGCACCATGCGCCCGCCGGGGGCCATCCAGTCGCCCAGGCCGTCGTAAGTGATCAGTCCGTTTGACTCCCGGCCCTTCAAGTAGGCCAGGTACCGGGCCATCGCGTCGTAGTTGTCCGCCAGGATTTTGGTGTCCCCATAGGTCTGGTAAAGCTGCCAGGGGGCGTTGAAGATGGAAGCGCCCCAGGCAGGCGCGTCGTCGTACATTCCCTTAGACGGCGTGCTGGGAACATAAAAATAATTGGGCGCGATGGTGGAGCAAAGCCCGTTCGTCCGCTGCGCCTCCCGGACATCCCGCATGATCTTGGCGAAGAGCGTGTATTCGTCGTTCTGGTAGACCGAAGAAGGAAGTGTCGTCCACGCCACTTCCTGCCAGCCGAGTTTTTCCAGGTTGGGGCCGTCCGTGTGCAGGGAGGTCAGGTTGCTCCGCAGTGCGTTCAGCGCGAGGTCGTAGATCTTGTTGTACCGCTCGTCCGACGTGTGGAAGCGGCCGACGTCGTCGGCGCCCGTGTAGGTGAAATAGCCGGTGACGCTTTGGATAACGGGCAGGTCCGACTGCGCCGCGTCCGTTGAGGCGCCGCCCACCTGCACATACCGCATCCCGACGGTGGAAAACGTCTGCCGCCAGACCTCCGGTCCGCCGCCTTTGAGCGTGTAAGTCATGTGATTGGACCGGCCTGGGTTGACCGTGCCATCGCCGTTGAGATGCTCTCCGGGCGTCAGCGTCACTTTTGCGCCCGCTTTTCCGCTGACTTTGATCTCAAATTGCGCGTTTATGTTCTTCCCAAAATCGAAGACAGAGTTGTTGGCGGACGGGCTGGAAATGTTCTTTCCCACACGCACCTCCGGCGCGAGTACGGGCGGCGCGCTCTGCGCGGACAGGACGCCGGACGGGGGAGTCGCCGCCACGGCATTGACCCAGGCCGAGTCGTTGAAGGCGGCGGTATTCCAGCCGGCTTGGTCGAGGCGTGCGTCGTAGTTTTCCACCCCGTGCATTTCCGTATAGGTGAACGGACTGGTGTCGGCTTTCCACGTCGGGTCACTCACCACGTCCGCTGAGGAGCCGTCGGCATACCGGAGATGCAGCTGGGCGATGGCCCGCATGGGGCCGAATCGGCGTATGCCGAGGTTGTCGGTGGCATTGAGCCAGCCGCTCCCCAGCATGATTCCGAGGGCGTTTCGGCCCCGAATAAGCTGCGATGTCACGTCGAAGGTCACATAGTTGACGGTGCGATCATAGTCCGTCCAGGCGGGGTCAATGACATGGTTGCCGACCTTGCGCCCGTTCAACGAGGCGACGAACTGGCCGAGGCCGGTCACGTAAAGATACGCCTGAGTGACCGGCTTTGAGACGGGGAATGTCTTGCGCAGCATCACCGGCATCTCACTGGTCGCGTTCGGGTGCTGAATCCACTGTGCGCTCCAGTCGCTCGGCTTGAAAAACCCCGTCCCGAAACTCGTCGGCTCGCTCCAGCGCGAGGCGTGATCGTCTTTATCCCACGTCCGCACTTTCCACCAGTAGCGAGTCGTCTTCGCCAAAGGCGCACCGGCGTAGGTCACGCCGAATTGCCGGGCCGATTTCACTTTGCCGCTGTCCCAGAGCGGACCGTGTTTGCCCGTCAGGTCGGCGGCATTGGCGGCAACGATGATCTGGTAGGCGGTCTGCCGTTCTCCACGATCCGGGTCGTTCACGACCCACCCGAAGCGGGGCCTGGTATCAATGCCGAGTTGTTCAAAGTAATCCACCAGGCGCGTCTCAGTAGGGGCGGCAGGCGGCGCGGCAATGGCCGAGAGCAGAGGAACGCTGAAAACCAAACCGGCGATCAGCCCAAAGATCGGCAACAGGGGGAGGCGTCGTGTAGACATAAAGACTCCAGTTGAGGCACGGGGCATCGTTTTCTGTTTCGAGCGTCGCTCACTTTCCAATGCGCAGGCGGACGTTGTCAATGAACACGGTGTTGTCGTCGCCGTTGGCCGCGGTGCCGGCGAAGGCGAGCGTCTGGCGCGGGGCGGCGGCGATGAACTTCGCCGTGTAGTCCGTGTAAGCGGTGGCCGACGCCGGCGGGGCGTACTCGCCGATCACTTTGTCGTCCAGGCGCACCTGCCAGGTCTCGCCGCCGTGGCTGGAACTGACGCGCTGGGCGGCAGCAAAGGTCAGCGTATAGGCCGTGCCGGGCCGGAGGCCGATGAGCGTCTGGGAGATGACGCCGTGGCCTTGCAAAAAGGCCGCCTGATTCCCCTCCGGGATCGGCTGCGGGTTGGTCGAGGTGAAGCCGCTGCCGTTGCCGGTGAGGCCGGCGCCGTTGAAGCCGGATTGGGGCGAGAACGTCCACGCGGAACCGTCGGGCGCGTAGGCGAAGCCGTCCACGGCGACCGTTTCGAAGCCGCTGTCGGCGACCAGTGAGGACCCGACGTTGGCCACAGGCGCAGGCGCGGCGGGTGGCGTCAGAGCAACGGGCGGTGCGGACGTGAACGCATAAGAGCCGGAGCCGACGGCATAGACAGCGACATCCGGTTCGGCCCGCAGGAAGGTGACGCCGGGCGCGGAAGACGCCGGATGCCCGCCTTCTTTCACCCCCTGGGCGCTGACGGCGGGGACGTACACGGTGGCCGTCGCGCCGATAGGGACGGTGACTTTCAGGGTCAGCCCGGACGGGGTGTGGGTCCAAGAGCTGGCGACCCGGCCCTGGAGGGAGTCATAGGTCGCCTCGGCGTGGGTTAGGTCGCCGACGAGCGCGGGCCGGAAGATGATCTTGGTGAAGCCCGGCCCGTCCGGGTCGGGCTGAATGCCGACGAGCGAGCGGTACAGCCACTCGTTGATTTGGCCGAACATGAAGTGGTCCTGGGATGCGCCGCCGTTCCAGCCTTCGGTGAGGCTGGTCTTGCCCTGTTTCACCTGCAGTCCGTAGCCCTGCGAGGTGGTGCCGTAGGTGGTGTAGATCAAGTCCGAGCGCCCCCCGTCGGCCAGGGCCTTGAGCAGATACTCAAAGCTGACTTCGCCCGCCGTGGTGCCTTTTTGTTTGAGATCCGAAACCAAATGGGCGAAGACCGTCGGGCGATTGGCGGGGTCCACGATGTCCATCGCCAGCGGCAGGCAGTTGGACCCCTGCGCGCCCTGTGCGTAGTCGCCTGTCGCCGGGTTGTAGAACTTGACGTTGAAGGCCTGCTTGATCTGCGCGGCCTTCTGGGCGAAGTCGGCGGCATCGTCGTCCTTGCCCAGCGCCGCCGCCATCTGCGTCAGCACGACATAATCGTTGAAGTAGAATGCCGTGTCGGTCAGGCCGACGGGGGTCAGGGTCGGTTCGCCCTCGCTGTGATTGTCGTACCAGTCGCCCAGGCCGAAGTCAATGATGTGGTCGTGCGCCCGCGCGTCCAGATAGGCCATGTAGCGTTTCATGGTGTCGTAGCGTTCGCGCAGCAAGCCGATGTCGCCGTCGAACTGGTACTGCTGCCAGGGGACCATGAGGCAGGCGCTCCCCCACTCCACCGGGTTGGTGTATTTGCCTTCGCCCCAGCGCGGGATGTCCGGGCAGGTGGAGGGGACGAGGCCGTTGTCGCGCTGCGAGTCGGCCATGTCACCGGCCATTTTGCCCATCAGGGTCGCCAGGTCGAAGTTGTAGCGCAGGGCGGGGCCATTCAGATGGTCTTCTTCGAGCCAGCCGAGTTTTTCGCGGGTGGGGCAGTCGGTCATCACGCTGAGCATATTGTTCTTCTGCGCCCAGCGGACCAGGTTGAATATCTTGTTGTAAATGTCGTTGGCGCAGGCGAACTGACCGACGGACGGCGCGTCGGCGCGGATAACGACGCCTTGAATGGACTTCAACGCGGGCAGCGCGCCGCCGGGCGTCGCGGGCGACAGTTCCACTTTCAGATACCGCCCGCCGCGATAATAGAACTTGGAGAAGTAGGACTCGTCGCCCTGTCCGCTCAGGTTGTACGTCCAGTAGGAGTCGCCGCCGCACATCGTATCGTTGATGTCGCCGCTGGCGTTCACGAGTTCCGACGGCGTGACCTTAACGGACGACCCCGCCGGACCGTGGACGACGATCTTGACCATCAGCGAGGCGTTCTGCCCCAGGTCGTAGACGGTCGTTGTCGGGTTGATCTGCTTCTGGCCGACCGGAACCAGCACACCCATGCTGCGGATGGGCGGCCCGGCGGCGGACAGCCCCTGCAGGACGCCGCCGGGGCCTTTCGTGACGGCGGGTGCGTCCCAAGCGGCATCGGCAAAGTCGGGCCGGTCCCAGCCCGCCGGGACGAGGCGGGCGTCGTAGTCCTCGCCGCCGTAGATGGACGAAAACGTGATCGGCCCGGACGCCGACTTCCATTGATCATTGGTGGCGACGTTCTGCACCGAGCCGTCGGCATACTCCAACCGAATCAGCCCGATGGCCTGCAACGGGCCGAACGTCCCTGTGATCTTGGTGTAGCGCCCGGAATGGATATTGTAGAAGCCGTTGCCCAGAAACAGTCCGACGGCGTTCGCGCCGGGGCGCAGCGCGGATGTAATATCGTAGGTGTCGTAGAGGCAGGTCTTGTCGTACTTGGTCCAGCCGGGGGTGAGCAGGGCGTCGCCGACCTTCGCGCCGTTGACGGTCATCTCGTACTGTCCCAGGCCGCAGACAAACGCCAGGGCGCGTGTCAGGTGCGGCTTGACGGTGAATCCCCGCCGCAGCAGCACTGTCTCGTACTTGGCCTTCGGCCCGTTGCCGCTCTGGGCTGCGTTGGCGTCCGGGGCGCCGATCCACTGCGCCCCCTGCCAGTCGGCCTGACTCAGCACGCCCATGGTCCACTGCGCGGGCCGGCTCCAGCCGGACGGTCGGCCCGCCTGGTTCCACGCCTGCACCTTCCACCAGACCGCTTGGCCCGAACGCAACGGCTTGCCCGCGTAGGCGATCTGGTTGAGGCGGCCCGACGCGACCTTGCCGGAGTCCCATAAATCGCCCTGGCCCGCGCCCAGCTTGGCCGGGGACGACGCCGCCAGCACCCGGTACGCCGTCTGCGTCAGCCCGCGCGCCGCCGGACTGCCCGCTTGGAGGAGCCACCCGACGCGCGGGCGGGCCGAGTCTATGCCGAGCGGATCGGCCCGGTACTCGCAGCGCAGCGAGACGGGCATGACTGCCGCCGTGAACACGGGGACTTTGTGCGCCTCCGGGGCCGGTTTACTGTGAGACAGGGCCAGCGTGGGGGCGGGGTGCGCACACCCCATGAGACTCAGGGCCGCCAGGGCCGAACACCACATTTTCAAGAGCATAGCCTTTCAATTCCTGGGGAAAGGACTTCCCTATTCACTACTCGAAACCGAGGGCCGCCGGAGACGTTCCCAGCGGCCCTGCTTCTTTTGTCTGCCTCGACAGCGCAGATATTCAACTTACTTACATCGCGCTGAATGTCATCGCGTAGCCGCTGGTCTGCGTACCGGCGGCAACGCCGAACCCGCCGGTTCCTTCCGTGCCAGTCGGTGAGCCGTTGTTCAGGCCGGGGCTGACGGCAGCGCCGTTGAGCCACTTCACATGGCCGTCGAGGGCCAGGAAATTCGAGCCATTGGTGTGGCGCGGCGTAGAAAGGTCGGTAAACGTCCAGCCGGAAGAATTGGTGGTTCCCATCGGGCCGGTCGCGCAGTAGCCCGTCCCCCAGCCCTTGCGGCCAAAGGTCATCATGATGGTATCATAATTGGCCCAGGTCAGCATATTCACGGGGTCAAAACGGTTATTGCTTTGTTCACAGAGCAGCACCGTGCTGGCGGGCGCGTTGAACGACGCCAGCGTGTTGCCGGGACTGGTCAGGACATCCTGGTTGGCGGCATAAGAGAGGGTGTAAGTCGGGGGCGGTCCAGCCAGGTTGGTGACCGGATCGTCCGGGCAGGCGAACACCGCATTGGACTTGATGTAGGGCAGGATCGCGCACGGCCATGCGAACTGATTGCCGCTCGAACCGTTCCGGTACGGCAGCAATTCGTCGTTGTCCTGAGTATACTGGGTGAAGCCCAGACTAATCTGCTTGAGATTAGAGGCACAGGTGATTTGCCGAGCCTTCTCGCGGGCTTTGGCGAAGACCGGGAAAAGGATCGCCGCAAGGATGGCGATAATAGCAATAACAACGAGCAGTTCAATGAGCGTAAAGCCTGCCGTTCGTCTGCCGGACAATGACTTCAGTGACATGGTAAACTCCTTTTAGAATGATACTCTTGTATTATATCAGGTCTGAACGTCGGATGTATGACACATTTCCGGCATTGTTTTTGTACTTTTCCGATCACCCGTCAATCGCTGGCCGAACGGAAAATCGCCCCGGTTCTCGTGGGAGGGCCGGGGCAATTTTTTGACGGTCTGGCCTAAAACACGCTGAAGGTGACGGCCTCGCCTGTCTGAAGCCCGCCCGTGCCGGCGGCACAAGTGGTGCCGCTGCCGCAGCTGACGCCGGGGGCGTTATTGGGTCCGCCGGCGTTCTCGCCGGCGGAGACGGCGGCTCCCTTCAGGTACTTGGCGTGGCCGTCGCACATCAGGAAGTTGGACCCGCTCGTGTGGCGGCCCGTATTGTTGCTGGAATCCAGCGTACTCGTGAAGAAGTCACGCATCGCGCCGGTGTCGTACTTCCGGGCCGCCGCCCCTCCCGCCGTGTCGTCGCCCGCGTAGCCGTTGCCGACCCCGGACGTGGTATCGCCGGAGGCGGGGTTGGTCGTCGCATCGCCGGAGGCCTCGAACACCATCACTGTGCTGGCCGGAGCGCCCCAGTTGGTCGTGGTGCCGGTGCCGCCGGAGACGTCCGGTGAACAGTTGATGTTGAGGTCGTAGCTCAGCGTGTCCGTGGAGTCGTCGGGACACTTGTACACGCCCGTAGACTTGACGTAGGGATAGATCGCCCCCGCCCAGCCTCTCGCATAGGTGCCGGCGCCGAGCGCACCCGGCATTCTTTCGTCGTTGTCCTGCGTGTATTGCAGGAAGCCGAGTCCGAGCTGCTTCTCGTTGGACGTGCAAGAGATCTGGCGTGCTTTCTCACGGGCCTTGGCGAAGACGGGAAACAGAATAGCAGCGAGTATCGCGATAATAGCGATAACCACAAGCAATTCGATAAGCGTGAAACCTCTGGTCTGCTTGCCCGGCGATGGATTGTGCGGCATGGTATGCTTCTCCTAAGATAGAACAATGGTAGTATATTATATCTTGTCAATGTGTCGGTTAATTAGAACGCTTCCGGCATTTTTCTTATACTTGTCCGTAACGCGGGATGAGGGACGCTAATGACGATCAAACAGAACTTATTTGACAACACCTTCTGCCGCGTAGCGGAGATGACGATGGGAACGCCGACGCCCGACCCGCCGCTGGTGGTCAAGCCGGACATCATTCCCGACGCCGGCGACGAGCAACTGGATCGTGTCAACCGGCACGACGACTTTTTCGCCCTCTATGTCGTGCTGCGCGGGCAGGGGACGCATGTCATCGAGGATGTGCCTTATGCGCTCGCGCGGGGCGATGTGTATGTGATGGGCCTGGACACGACACATTACTACACACAGTGCCGGAACTTGGTCGTCCAAAATCTCTTCTTCCCGCCCGCTCTGTTCGACCCGGCGACACGGGAGGCGCTGGCCGAAGTCCACGGCGTCTCGTCGCTGATTCCCGGACTGCTCGGCGAGGCGGGCGGGACGAGTCGAGCGGGGCGCTGGCTGCACCTGCCGCCGGACGCCTGCGAACGGATCGAAGAAGAGATCGCGGAACTGTGCGCGGAGTGGAAGGTGCGGGGGCCAGGCCGGACATTGCTGCTTCGGGGCCTGTTCACGCGCCTGCTTATCCATCTGGCCCGGTATCAAGCGGCCGCGCACCCCCGGCAGGCGCACATCCGGGCGACCATGCACGGGGCCGCTGTGACCGAGGCGATCCGCTTTATGGAGGAACGCTACGCCGAGCCGCTGCGGATCGCGCAGGTCGCTGAGGCCGTGTTCCTGTCGCCGGACCGGTTCACGCGAATCTTCTTGCAGGCCGCCGGCCAGACGCCGCGCGACTACCTGCGCTACCTGCGGATCGAGCGCGCCAAGTCGCTGCTGGCGGGAACAAGACTGGACATGGCGACCATCGCCAGGCAGGCGGGATTTGTCGAATCGGCTTACTTCACCCGCGCCTTCCGGGCCGCGACGGGAATGACGCCGCGCGCGTACCGGCAGGCGCGCAACGCCCGCGAAGCGTTGCGCTAGCCGGGGAAAAAGAACTTTCCCAGAACTGCCGCCCGCCTGGCTCCGGTCACGGCGGGCAGGGATCTCGCCAAGCCGGCAGGGCGATACGCTACGTGAGCGAAAAGCTTGTGCTGGCGACCAAGTTCGGCAACGAGCGGCTCCCTAAAGTCACGCGCATGGGAATCAACGGCTCCCCCGACCACGTCCGCCGCGCCTGTGACGCCAGTCAAGAACGTTTGGGCGTGGAGCATAGTGACCTGAATTCGCTGCGGATGCGCCTGGACACGCTGCGCGGACTGGGCGGTTCCAGACATCTATCGCTCCAGTCCGGTATACCGCCGTTTCCGGGGCGAAAGCTGTGCCTGAACCAGCCGCGCGGCCCATCGGCATAGCGAAAAACTACGTCCTCCAGAGCAGACGGCACTTGTGGTCACGGTATCACGGGTGTTCCTTTTGGGATCCGGGGCGCGGGAGACGAAACGTAAGCGTGCCGAGGCCTGGATGGTCGGAGTTGGTCTTCTCCGGCGCGTAGCCGGCACTGAGAATAACCTGATGGCAATACGGGGCGCTCAGGCCCGCGCGAGTGAAGAGGCTGTAAGCCATCTCCCAGATCGGCGAAAAGTTGCCGCGTTGCTGGGCGGAAATACCGTCGGGATACTTGGTCACGTTGTTGCAGTATTCGTAGAACGGGTGGTATGCCACGTCGTTGCCCAGGTTGTATTTGGCGAGGTATTCCATGCCGAGCAGCAGGCGGTCCGCGCCGCTCATCCCGTAATTGAGTACACCTTGGCTATCGTGGTAGGCAACCAGATTGACGCCCTGGTTCCAGGCAGTCAGTGCAACCTCCACCAAATGCGCAACGCCGCCTTGACTGTGGGCCTGGTCGCGACCGCTTTCGGCGTTCTCGCCGGTCGCGTCAATATACTGCGTCACCCCGGCGCAGCCGTTCTTCAGGGAGCCATTGACCAAGAAGCCGTTCTTGTAAGCGGCCACCGCCCGGTCAAACATCTCCCGGTCGTCGCAGAAAACGGCCATGGACATCAGCCCGGTCATCGCGCTGGTTCCCCAGTTGGCTGCCGCGCCGTCCTTGACGTGCGGATAGACGACTGCCTTGAACCAACTCTGGCAGCGACTGACGTCAGCGGGCGCCCATCCGGCGGAGCCGAGAAAGCCATGGGCGAGGATCTCCGCGCCCTGCGCCATCTGGCTGGACCCCACGCCGTTGCGCAGGGGTTCATCCGCGACAGACTGTACCGTGCCGCTCCACGCATTAAGCATCCGAATCGCCGTTCGCGCGTAGGCGGGATCGCCCGACGCCACCCATTTGATGGCGAGCACGTAGACCGTGTGTCCGTCGCTTTGGATCGCATAGGGGTTGGTGACGTTCGCCTGAACGTGCGCCGTCGAGTCCAGGCCGGCGTCGGAATTCTTGAGCGCATCCCAGGCGCTCTTCCAGGGCTCCTTCCCAGCAACCACCCTAGCCCGGATACGCTCCAGGTCGGTCTCGGTGTGCCATCCACCGGGGTGAATCATCGCCGCCCGTGCTTTAGGCGGCAGTATAAGCAGCATGAGCAGCGCTAACGCGCTGAGTTGGCCGAATTTCCAGACTGTCATTGTTGTTTCCTCACATTCATTTCTCTAGGTACAGCACGACGGTAGACATCGGGCCGACGGATAATCCCTGCTCCGGCACGGTCAGTGTCTTGCCGGAGATGAGTTCGGGTGCTCGGACAATACCCGCGGGAACATCGAGCGCGAAGGTCTTGTCCAGTGTGCTGTTCATGCCGATCAGGTAACTGCCGTAGCGCAAATGATAAAATGACGCTCGGCCCGCATAGGGGCTTTCGTCGCCGGGCTTGAACGCTACCCCGGCGGGTATCTTGGCAATGGGCAGTTTTTCTCCGGTGTAGGCCGAATGGGCGTTGTCGGGATATTTCAAACCGCCGTTGCCGAAGTCAAAGTTCACCCAATCGGGCTTCGTATAGGTCATGCCGCTCGGCGCGAACTGCTCGTTCTCCATGACGACGCCGTAGCGGTCGTAACGCGGCGAAGTGGCGTGGATGCGGGCCAGAAAGTTTATTGCCGTGCGCGCCCGCCAGTAGAGCGAAGCGTAGAAGACGCTGTCGCCGTGCTTCACGGCCAGGACGCCGTCTTCCTCGTCGGCCCAGGCGAAATCGGGCTGACCTGGGGTCATTGGGAGACGCTGCGGGCTGGGCGGCTGCGCCGTGATCACAGCATACTGGTCGGGGACACCGAGCAGGCCGTTGGTGACGCGCAGACTGTTGTCCGCGAGCGAGGCCTTGAGGCCCGCGAAGAACTGGTTGTCGGCCAGCATCTGCCGGCAGCCGCCGACTAGCTCCGGGTCGAGCGTCGCGGCGGCGGTGTAGAGTGGGGAGGCGTCCCACGTCGGGCGCTCGGTGTAGGTGACGTCACCGGGGTAGTGGCCCTCGTCGCGCCAGCCGACGATGGTCTCGGCGCGCATAGCGCGGTTCCCGTCGACGTCGAGGCCGGGGGCGCGGAAGACGGCGCGGGCGCGGGCGATCTTCACCAACTGCGCCTCGATTTGCGGGTCGCCGGGCAGCCCCGGCGCGGGGCGGGTGGCGTCATAGATCTCCGTGGCCCAGTCCAGCACCTCGCCGTAGTAGCCGACAAAGCCGAGTTCTTTCGTCAGGCCGCGCGGCGTCAGTTGATAATACGAACTGCCCAAAGAAAGATCGGGGCCGTGGTCGGTGTCGCTGCCGAGCCAGGGCTTGAGGCCGACCGACTGGTACAGATAGTCGAGCATTTGGGCTTCGGGCGCGGCGTGGGCCGGGTCAATGGCGGCGACGCCTCGGTTGGCTGTGTAGGTATTGAGGTCCGTGATCATGGACTGGTTCGTGTACTGGCGCCGATTGCGCCGGTGCCAGTCGCGGCTGGCCTGCAGCATCTGCGACCAGGCCGCGCGGCGCGTGAGGGTCCCGCCCACGCCGTCGCTGATGGTTTGGTCGAGGAGGGGCTGGAGCGGTGTTGCCAGCATCTGCACGGCGTCCCCGGCGAAGCCCAGGCCGAACCAGCCGCCGTTGTACATGGCCGGGTCGGACTGGGCCAGTGTCGGGTCCTTGTGGTAGGCGGGGTACAGCGCGTCCAAGCCTTTGGCGACCTGCGCGACGGCCTGCGGGTTGTGATAGGCCGTGGTCCACGAGACGAAGTAGGCGCGGGATAGCAGGTGCATCTCCTGCTGGCTGGGCGGCTTGGCGGACGTGAGGAGGCCGCTGAGTGTGGTGTTGACGCGCGTTTTGAGGGCATCCAACACTTCCGGGCCGGGCGTCTTGCGCACGGGCGGATTGATTGGGGCCGCCCCCTGCGTTTCGGCGGCGGGCGGGACGAAACAGCCGTCCGTGTGGGTGTAGACGCGGTAAATGCCGCGCGTCGGCCCATCCATCGGGTACTGGTACTTGTCGAACGTCCTCCCGTAGCCCCAGACGCGCCCGTTGCTGCGGATTTCGCAGTGCAGCGTCGTCTTGCCCTGGGTCATCTCCAGCGGCAACGGCGACGTGGCGTAGTAGAAGCGCCCGTTATAGCCGGGCTGGTCGGTCCCGCTGTCGAGCAGGTCAATGTCGCCCAAGTGCCGGTAGCCGATCTGCTTACTTTCGCAGAACAGCACGAGTCGCTCCTGGGTCGTGTCGGAACCCCACAATCGAATCGTGAAATAGTTCTGCTTTGCGGGGTTCACTTTCATGGTGAAGGCGAGAGTGCCGCCCTGCCAGTCGGTCGAGGCGCGCGGCAGCAGGACGCGGGCCGTCTCGCCCAGACCGCCAGTCACGATTTTGCTCTGGTCGACGGCGGTCGCGTGCGCTTTCTCTGAGGCCGGATTGCCGAAGGACAAGGTGTCCAGAATGCCGCCCGTCTGGGCAACCGATGCTGTTTGCGGCACGGGAGCGGCGGGACTGGCGGCGGGCGCGATGGTGACCGTCGCGAGCATCAGGGCAACAGCGTGTTTGTGAATCATGGTGTTTCTTTTATGCGATCCGAAAACCGAGAGCGGTGACGAACGGCGTCATCTCCGGGCAGGTGATGGCGAGGGATTCCGGCAGTTGCTGCCACTCCACGGACGCCCCCCGCAGGCCGAGGAGTGTCACGGACGTTACGGGCCGGCCGAGCAGGCCGGCGGAACCCAGCGGCGCGATCTTCAGCACCGTGCCTTCTGCGGGAACCGTCATGCAGTAGGCGTAGAGCGCGCCGTCCTTCCCGACTGTGAAGCGGAAGTCCTGCGGGCCGAACGGGAACTCGGCTTGCGCTTTCCCATGCTTGCCGCCGGGGAGCATCTTCAGTTTCCCATTGACGGTCTCACCCTCGCCGGGGCGCACCCACGCCCGACTGCCGTAGATGCCGTCTCCGTTGCGGCGCATCCATTGGCCGACCTCCCGGAGCATTTGCCGGCTGCCCTCGTCGAGCGACCCGTCCGGCAGGAGGGAGACGCAGACACACGCGCCGCCGTCACGC
>CAZZVX010000049.1:0-17477 GCA_964657535.1 Armatimonadota bacterium
CCTCGTCGTAGAAGATGTTCTTGGCCCGCCGCCCGTGCGCGCCGAACATCTCGCCGTGGTCGGAGGTGAAGACGACGAGAGTCTCGTCCGCCGCCCCACACTCGGCGAGCGCCTCCAGGAGTCGCCCGAAGTTCTCGTCAATGCTCGTCACCTGCGCGTAGTAGCCGCGCCGCCAGGATTCCAAATCGGCACGCTTGGATGGCTGGAGCGTCGCCCAGGCGTCGGCGTAGGGCGCGTCGTTCTCGGCGCGGTAGTTGGGCGGGTCGGGGAACGGCGTGCGCTCGTGCATCCGCCAGAAGCGCGCGGGGACGTTGCCCGGCCCCCAGGGGTCGTGCGGCGGCCCCCAGGACAGGAACAGGGCGAACGGCTCCGGCCCCGCCGAGGCGCGGCGCAGGAAGTCAATGGCGAAGTCGGTCTGCGCGTCCGGCTCGTAGACCCCGTCGCCGTAGAAAATCTTTTCGGGCGTTTCCGTGTGATAGTACGCGCCGTAGTTGTCGTGGTGGAAGTTGTAGGCTTTCCACTCGCCGTCGAACCCCAGCCGGTGCGGGCCGCGCGGGACGAACGAGTTTCGGGGGTCGTCGTGGTGTCCGAGTTCGTGGGCGTAGAGGTGCCACTTGCCGATGTAGCCCGTGTGATACCCGGCGCCCGTGAGGACGTGGCCGAAGCAGCGCTGATAGGGGTTCATGCGCAGTTCGTTGATGACCATGCCGTGGCTAGTGGTGTATTTGCCGGTCAGCAATGACGCCCGGTACGCGGTGCAGACCGGGGACGAGGCGACGGCGTTGACGAAGTTCACTCCCTCGGCGGCGAAAGCGTCAATGCGGGGCGTGATCGCCTTTTCGTCACCGGCGTATCCCATAGACAGATACCGCAGTTGATCGGCGAAGACATAAATGAGATTCATAGACCTCCTTCCGGCCTTTCAGGACCAGGAAGCGCTCTTTTCCTGGTGCTGCCCGCCTGTCAGGGGATGTGCCGACGCGGGACCGCCCTGTAGATGATGCGATTGTACGGCGCGGCGTAACTCACCACCAGTTTCCGCATCCGTCGCGTCTGTTCCTCCGTCGCCAGGTCAGGGCTAAACGCCAATACACGGAGCGGCTGTTCCCCAGACTGCTCGCCGGTCAGCCCTGGCACGTCACTCTTGCCATTATCGAGGGCGATGGCGAGCAGGCGACTGTCTTTCTTCTGGATGGCCTTCCGGGCATCGTCCGCCGGCGTGTCCTGCTCCATGCGCGTGAGTTCGGCCTCGATCTGCTGCTGCGCCCGGCGCAGGTCCGGGTCGTGGCTCTGCCGTAGGTAGTCGAGCAGCAGGGCGTTGCAGCGCCGGGCGTAGCGTAGGGCTAGGGATTGCAGGCGGAGTTGTTCGGGGCCGCCGATGGCGTCGCTTGTCCCCTGGATGTCGTTGACGCCCTTCGCCTGAACGAGCCGATTCACGGCGCCGCCCGCAATGCCTGGGACCATCAAGCTAAAGCCGTTGACGCCTACGAAGCGCAGGTCGCCCCTCGCGACGCGCCGCGCGACCTCACGCGGCGCGTCGGCATTCGCCATGTCGCTCAGGCGCAGAGACGGGAAGCGGTCTGCGCCCCGCGCCTGGGCAGACACCGGCGGGCAGAGAGCGGCAGCCGTGACCGGGACGGACAGAGCGAGCGCGAGCGCGAAGCGCGGGTACAGAGACGGTTGGAAGCGGGTGAACATAGACAGAAGCCCTTCCTGACGGCAGGCAGAAGCCGTGCGGCGTCCGAGGCAGCCGTTGTTATAGCGGTTTGTCTTGGATGAGCGGGTACAGGGTGTTCGCCCGCAACCTGCCCTCGGCGTGCCACTGCCAGAACCTGCCGACCCGCATGGGCCGCTTGTAACGCTTCGCGTCCGGCCCGAACCGGTAATCGCTCGTGAAAAGCAGTCGCTTCTGCGGCGAGGCAACGAGCAGTTCCGACACTACACGCTGAACGAAGGGGATATACTCCGGCTTGAACCGCAATCCCTCCCACCACTCTTCCAGCAAGTTGTAGGCCGTGAACGCGCCTCTGGGCTGTTTGACCAGGTGATAGATGCACCCGCTGAGGGCATCGAAATCGGTCTGGAAGAGCGGCGATGGCGTGCGGTGGGAGACGAGTCTGCTCTCGGCGTAGACCCGGAACGGCACATCCTCAAAGGTGGCCGGTACGGACTGGCCGATGCAGACGGTCTCGATGGAAGGCATGACATCCTTATCGCGTCACGACACAGAAACAGTAAAGGCCGAAGCGGTACAACGGCCATGTTCAGCCGCGCCAGGATAAAGTGCGGTGGCGTCAGGCGCAATCGTCGTTAGGAGGCACTGGTTCAGCGACGCGAGTACGCAATTCAGTCACAACGGACGCCACCCACTCCTGGCCGTACTCTGTGAATGCCTCCTCCCAAAGCAACTGCTCGGTCGCGGCATCCAGCAGATTTAAGAACTGCAGACGGCCTGCGGCATCGGTTAGCCGGTCGTTGAGGAACACGACATGGCCCATCTGGAACCGGTCCCGCTCGTTCCGAAAGAACATGGCAAGCGGAGCGTCAGGGCCGAGGCGCTTGGCGGCAAGAGCAGCTGGGGTCTCAATGTATGCCTCCACTGCACCATTGCTACCCCAAAACATCTCACCCGCGACTTCAAAGCCTGCACTCAATCTTGCCTCCGTCACTGCGAACGTTTCTTGTGACCCCCAACTTGTCGTAGGCGACACGATTGGGTTCTTACGGTCTTAGCCGGCGATGCCGTTCAATTCTTTGAGCGCGTCGTCGGGCAAAGACAAGCCTGCGCCGGCGACGTTCTCCCGGAGGTGCGCGACCGACGACGTGCCGGGGATGAGCAATATGTTCGGGGAGCGCTGCAACAGCCACGCCAGCGCGACGGCCATCGGCGTCGCCTCCAGGCGGGCCGCCACGCGGGAGAGCGTGTCGGACTGCAGCGGCGAGAAGCCGCCGAGCGGGAAGTACGGCACATACGCGATCCCCTGTGCGGCCAGGGCATCAATCAAATCATCGTCCTGCCGGTTGGCGATGTTGTAGAAGTTCTGCACGCAGACAATGGGCGCGATGGACTGCGCCTCGGCGATCTGATCGGCGGTGACGGTGCTGACGCCCAGGTGCTTGATGAGGCCCTCCTGCTGCAAGGCGGCCAGCACGCCGAACGGCTCCGCCAGCGAACCCGGCTCCGGGGCTTGGAGGCCGCCGACCCGCAAGTTGACGACGTCGAGCGCGCTGACGCCGAGGTTGGCGAGGTTGTCGTGGACGGCCTGGCGGAGCTCGTCCGGCGCGAGCGCTTTGGGCCAGTTCCCTTTGGCGTCCCGCCGCGCGCCGACTTTGGTGACGATCCGCAGCGACTCCGGGTAGGGATGCAGCGCTTCTTGGATGAGTCGGTTGGTGACGTGCGGGCCGTAATAGTCGCTGGTGTCAATGTGGGTGATGCCCATCTCAACGACTTCGCGCAGCACGGCGAGCGCGCCGTCACGGTCTTTGGGCGGCCCGAACACGTGCGGCCCCGCCAGCTGCATGGCGCCGTAGCCCATGCGGGTCAGGGTCAAATCCTCGGCGAGTGAAAATGTGCCGCCGGGCAGTGTCGTAGTCATGATATAATTCCTCCTGGCGTAACCCTGGGGTTATCATACCCAAGATACTCGGACAAGGTCGTGCCAAAACGTGCCTGTTTCTTGCTTGTTTCTGTTCAGCCCTGTCGCAGTTTTTCCGCCGGCGCGCGGTACGACACGGGTCGGATGTCCGTGAGCTGATCAATTCCTCAAGATTTCCGACAGCGCGGACTCTTCCGTGGTCTCGCCGCCCGCCGGGTCGGGGGCGACCACCGCCGTCCCGGAGGTGATGACAAAGGGCTGGTCAGGCCCCCACGCACGGGAGTCGCACCCAGCGCTCCGGGTTTTGCGTCGCCTGTGTCACTCCGCAACAGCCCGGAAACGGCGTGACCTGCGGACAGCGCCTGCTCCGTGAGGACGCCGCCGATATACCCAGTCACCCCCGTGACAAGTATTCGCATTTGCTTTCTCTTTTCTTGTGGATGGAATGGGCCGAAGTTACTCCCCAAGCGCACTGAGCGACGCGAACTCTTCATCGGTCAAGGTCAGCGACGACGCCCCGACATTCTCTTCCAGGTGCGCCACCGACGACGTGCCGGGGATCGGCAGCATGACCGGCGAGCGCTGCAACAGCCACGCCAGCGCGAGCTGCGCCACGGTCGCCCCGTGCGTCTTCGCCGCCCGGTCTAAGACCCCGCCGGGTTTGACCAGATCGCCACCCGCGACCGGGAACCACGGGATGAAGCCGATAGACTTTTCGGTGCAGTAGTCCAAGAGTTTTTCAGAACTGCGCGCGCTCAGATTGTACAGGTTTTGAACCGAAACAATAGGAACAATCGTCTGCGCGTGTTCCAGCTCTTCCACCGAGACTTCCGACAGGCCGATGTGCTTGATTTTGCCCTGTGTCTGCAGATCTTTTAGTGCGCCCAGCGTCTCCTCCGCCGGCACTTTGGGGTCAATCCGGTGCAGTTGATAAAGATCAATCGTGTCCATCTTTAGTCGTCGCAGGCTCATCTCGACGCACTGGCGCAGGTACTCAGGCCGTCCGACGGGCGCCCACTGATCGGGACCCTGCCGGGTCACGCCGCCTTTGGTCGCGATCACCAAGCCGTCGGCGTAAGGGTACAACGCCTCAGCGATTAAATTCTCCGAAACGTCCGGGCCGTAGTTGTCGGCGGTGTCAATAAAGTTGACGCCGAGATCCAAAGCCCGTTTGAGAACCCGTTTGCATTCTGCCGGGTCTTTGGGGCCGCCCCAGATGCCCTTGCCGGTGATCCGCATCGCGCCGAAGCCCATGCGGTTCACGGTCAGATCGCCGCCAATCGGAAATGTGCCGGACGCCGCCGCGTCGGCTTTGGGTTGTGCCATGTTCAATTCTCCTGTGAAGGTTTTTGCCGGAAGGTCTGTCTTACGAAATTCACTATACCTCCGTGTTCTCACCAGGGCGATCCCTAAAAGTCCAAATTTATTGCCTAATCGTCCCCGACGGTCTATAATAGATTTGTACGTAATCACTCCCGCCTTTGGATGACTTATGGCAGACCTGCGAACTGAACTCTCAGACTTCATCAACGGCTTTTCAGCCGGAGACGGCTCACACGACGCGCCCCTTTCTGGCGTTCATTGCATAAAGGTCTCGCAGCCAAACCGTCCCACAAGGCAGCACTGGCGCGCTTCAATGAGCATACTCGCCCAGGGCAACAAAGAAATCACACTGGGCCGCGAACTCTATCGCTACGGCGCCTCGCATTACATCGCGTCTCCGATAGATTTGCCCGTCACCAGTCGCATCTGTTCGGCAACGCCGGAAAAGCCTTTTTTATGCCTGCAAGTAGATTTCGACCCGCTGATTTTGAGCGAAGTCGCGGCTCAACTCGAAAAAGGCTTTCCTGCGGAGAGGGAGAATTCGGTGCGCTCGGTGTTTATTGGAAAAGCGAGCGATCCTATGCTGGAAGCAGCGGTTCGACTGGGAAGGCTTTGTCGGACGCCTGAAGACGCGCCCGTGCTGGGGCCTCTGGTGACCAAGGAACTGGTCTACCACCTGTTGAAAGGAGCCGACGGGCCGGCGATCCGGCAGTTCGTCCGCTCCGGGAGCAATATGCATAAAATCTCCCAGGCGATATACGGCCTCCGGTCCGCACTCGATGAGGCAATAGATGTCGCCGCTCTGGCACAGGCGGCGAATATGAGCCGTTCCGCCTTTTTCAAGCACTTCAAAGAAGTGACGGCCATGAGTCCGATCCAGTACCAGAAGCGGCTCCGTCTGCTGGAAGCGAGGCGGCTGATGACCGAGGAAGGGGAAACCGCCGAGGGTTCGGCCTACAGGGTCGGGTACAACAGCGCGTCACAATTCAGTCGGGAGTATTCCCGGATGTTCGGCAGCCCGCCCTTGCGGGACGCACTGAAGATCAAAGAAGCGGCCCCCCCTCTTCATCAAGTGTAGCACGTGGCATTGGGTCATGCGCGAGGTTTGCTGCCGACTCCTCACCGGAACTGGGGCGGCTCGACGCGGCGCACCCAGGACAGTTCCAGCAGGGCGTCCAGTCCGGTCACGGGGACGGTCCCCAGGTACAGTTTCCCCGGCGTGAGGGTCGCGGACAGCGTGAAGCCCAGGGCTTTGAGTTTCGCCAGGCCGTCGGCGGGCAGCGCGTTCAGCCAGAGCTGCACGTCCACGCGGCCTTGCGTGACCGTCGGGCCGTCCGGGCCGGCGGCCTTGCCCTGGGCGAACGGCTGCAAGGCGGGGGCGAGTTTCACCTGTTCCAGAAGCGTCCGGCGGTCGACGGCGGGCAGGGCTTCCAGCCGTTTTTGGCCTGCGGGTGTGCCGTCGCGGATGTCCTTGTCCGTTTCGAGGCCCAGTGCGCTGTCGGCATCCGTCGCCGAATCGCTCTTGGCGGCGTAGGCGCTATTCGGTTGGCTCTTGGTCATCTGTTGCGTCTGAGACATCTGAGGGATGGCCGCAGGCAGCGGGGAAGCAATGGGCGCGGCAGCGAACACCTGCTGAGAGGGAGCAACGATCACCGTTCCCCCTGCCGCGTTCCCTGCTGCGAAGCCTCCGCCGCCGTAGCCGCCGCGCCTCACGGCACTGCCGAGGATCAGGGTGCTGCTGCCATTCTTATCGGTGAACTGGCCGGAGACGCCGTCGTAGGAGACGCCTTCGGGCATCTCGACGGGGACATCCACCGTGCGCTGACGGCCCCCGATGTTGACGACTCGCTGCTCCACGGCGACGAATGAAGTCCACTGGCTCATCAGCCGGTAGTCCAGGGCCGTCTGTACGATTTGCGGCTGAATCGTCGTGTCGGGATGGCCCGTCTGCGCGCCGATCCAGTCCTGCGATTGCAGGTCCTCGATCCGGTCCCGCGCCCACAGCGTCGCGATGGCGCTGCCGTCGGCATGGGTCGCCGGGAAGACGACGTGGATGGTCTGCGACCAGGGCTGCCCGTGTAAATACCCGCTGACCGTGACATCACCCTGGGCGGCGCCCGCGTAGCGGCCCTTGAGGATGATCGGCCCCTGGCTGAACACGTCGGGGATCTGCTGCGGGTACACCTCCTCGACCGGCAGGCCGTGCCAGTCCACCTGCGGACTGAGCAGGATCGGGTCGGCGATGCGCTTGTAGAACCGGTCCGCCGCCTCCTGGCCGTCCTCGTCGAGCGTCACGTACTCCGCCGCGCCGCGCCCCTCGCGGGCCATGCCGTCGATCAGGAAGCGGTTGACGCCGTTGCCGACGCCGAACGGGAACATCCGTGCCCGGCCCCGGTGCTTCTTGACGTAATCCAAAATCTGCATATCGTCGCCCACGTAGCCGTCGGTCATGAAGCAGACGATGCGCAGGCGCTTGGGGTCGTCGGGCATCTTCAGGGCGTAGTCGGCGGCCTTCAGGATGTCCGTGCCGCCCGCCCCGGCGAGTGGCGCGAGATAATCCAGCGCCGTTTTTATGTTCGCGGGCGTGGCCGGGACGGGCTTGGGGAAGCACGGGTAGACGTCCGTGTTGAAGCCGAGGAGTTGGAAGGTGTCGCCGGGGTTCAGGCGCTGGATGCAGTGGCGCATCGTCTCCTTGGCTTTTTCAATCGGCCAACCCATCTGCGAGCCGGTCTGGTCAATGACGAACACCATCTCTTTGGGCGAGATTTGACCGCGCGCCGGAGCGAGCGGCGGCTGGAGGATCAGCGTGAAGTAGCCGCCCGTGCGCCCGCCCGTGATCGCGCCGGTCGCGGGGCCGGGGGCGTAGGTCAGCATCCCGGACTGCATCTGCGAACCCGCCGCCGTCCAGCGCAGGACGAAGTCCTTGTTCGGGATCTCGTTCCCGCCCGCGAGGGTCACGTCCGCCGCCGTGGCCCCGATGCGCTTGACCGAGATCGGGTGCAGCACGGAGGTCAGCCCCGTCAGGGGCAGCCCCGCGTCTACGTGGACGCGGACCGAGATGTCGTGTCCGGCGCGCGTCCCCGGCGGCGTGATCGGCGGGCTGATCTTGGCCGCGTCGGCGACGCCCGCCCCTATGTATCGGGGGCCGACCACCATCGGGAACGACCACTCGTAGCGCCCGTCGTCGTACTTGAGCAGGTGGACGTAGGTGATGGTGATCTTGACCGGGGCGCCCGGCATCATGTTGGCGACGTTCTGCGTGAAGACGTTGGGCCGCTCCTGGTCGAGCAGCGCGGCGGCCTGCCCCTGACTTTTGGCGTCCTCGTAGATCCGGCGGGCCTCGTCGCGGCGCTTGATCTCGCCCTGGACCACCCGCGCGCCGATGGTCATGGTCATGTCGTCCACGGCGGCGTCGGCGGGCAGCGGGAAGGTGTAGACGGCCTCGACGGGCGTCCGGCTGGTGTTCTGGAACTCCTGCGTGACGGTCACGCGGGCGACGTACCCGGCGACATCGGCCTGCACGTCCGTGTGCTTGAGGGGGCAGACGCCCGTCTCGCGGCCGGCTTTGTCCCGCAGGGTGAGTTCTCCGGGCGCGGGCGGGGCGGCGCCCGCCGCCGCGAGCGCCGTCGGCGTTTGCTGGAGCAAAACGGCGAGGAGCAGGACCGCCAGGGCCAGACGCGCCCGGAGCGGGCGGTCTCGTTGAACATCAGTAGGCATGATGACACCTCCACCAAAGAGTCGGCGCGGGCCGGTCAAGTCAGTTCTCCCAGGGCTGAACCCCTGGGCCGGGAAAGAGCGGACTGCCCACCTGCGCGGGCGCGGAAGGGTCAGGGCCATGAGTTCCTTTGGCCGGCGAATGAATTTCAGCGACTTCCACACGAAAAAGCAAGTGCCCTGCGGAAGCCGACGCCGCGCGGCACAGAGGAGTCTCACACCGGCCATTTGACGCCCCCGTGTCTGTCAGCCGCCGCCGAGGTAGGACTTCAAGTCCAGGAAAGCACGGACGGCTTCTCGTGTGTCGCTATCTACATTGTCAACGAGAGGGGCGATCTCCTCCGCGAGTTCCCACGCCCCCACGTCGGCGGCCCACCAGCAGCACCTGTACTTCGCCCCGTCGTTGCCGCCGCGAAAGCCTTCGCGCAGAGCGGTAACGACCGCCGGGACTGGGTGAGCCAGTATGACAAAGGTGATGTGCTCATACATACCAAGCCCGGTCTCCTTCGACACCGCGCCGACGAACAGCGGGAGGCAAGCAGGGTCAGGGTGTTCCTCGAAGTGCTTGAGGGTTGCCATGAAAGCCTCGCCTTCCGCGTCCGTGATGTCCCAGTCGGACGGCATGGGCTGATGGCGACTCAGAAACGTCAGGCACTCTTCCGTTGTCATCGCAAACCCTTCTGCGCCTCCTCACGTCCCCACTCGCCCGCAACCGCCCTGCCTGGCGGAAAGCCTCCACGAAGCCAGGCGAGACGCGCGCCGTGTGGCATCGGATGGGCGCGTTATACCGCCCTGCTATCGTCAATCGTGTTTGCCTCGGCCCCTTTCATGCCCTCGTCAAACTCGACTGCCTGCGCTTCCAGTTTGGCGAATGTCTCAGCGATGACTTGCCGCCGTGCTTCCGCGTGTCCTGGCGTGGGGTCGAACCCATCAATCTGGTCGTCGTAGATGGCGAGGTACTGCTGCTTCCACCGGCGCACTTTGTCTAGTCCTGGCGACGGTGCATGGCAGTGGTCGGTCAGCAGGGAAAGCATGACTACGGTCGGCATGAGGACGCCCTCCTCGTCCAACGCGCTCAGGTCTTCGTCGGCCAAGATGCTGTCGATCTTGGCCTCCAGATCGTCCACAACCTCACCCATATAGTCTAGCGCACTGTCGTTCTCGAAGTTCCCCGCGCCGCAAGTACCCATTGTTGCCTCTCTGTCTTGATGGCTCCACCATTGGCAGTGGTCGAATGATTAAGTTGATCGGCGACAGAAGGGTCAAGAAACGAGCGCCGGGCGGCGGCTGCCGCGCGTGTTATGCCGGGGCCTGTTCCGCCTCCGCCTCAGGCCTCATCCTGCCGCAGCCACACCCGATGGATTGGCCGCCACAACGGGGACACTGTTCCCAGTCGCAGCCGAAGTGGTGCAGGCCGCCGACGGCCACGGAGCAGTCCGGGCAGTTCTCCCCGTAGTCGCGCCGGTAGCCGGGATGCCCACTGCCGTAGCGCGTCTCCTCACCGTAGCGCAGGCGGGGATAAGACCGCCGGCATAACGGTAGCGCTCACCTACACTCCCCGCTAGCCCTGCCCGGCGGCAAGCCCTTCTCGTATGACGACAAGACGGCGCAGTTTGGCGTCAGGTGCAGTGATTGTTATTGCTTTCGTTCGGCTTGCCTGATGAGTTCCACAAGCCGTTCGGGGCGCTTCTCCCCGTTCAATTCCGCCAGCAACAGCTCCGGCCTCAGTCCGGCGCAATCTGGGCGAACGAGATAAAGCCTACCCCGAAGAATGACACCACTAACGCCGTCAGGATCGTGAAGACGCCAAAACCGATTGACAGTACCCGCGATACACGGCGCAAGTGCCTGTGGAATCTGGCGTTGACTGCCAACGAACCGAGCATGGCTAACGTGAGGATAGAATAGCCAAGTGCCGCGTCACGCAGTGGTATGATTCTCCCGAACACAAAGACGATTAGACAGACGGCGAGCAAAAACAGTACCACCCAAACAACCTCGAAGGCCACACCAAACACCGCGCCGACGAGGAAAGCGGCTATGGGCGGCAGGCGGCGTACAACGTACTCCCAACCCTGTTCAGTTGGCACCTGCGGCTGTACTTTGTCTTCCATTATTCTTCTCACGCCGACAGGCAAGCCTACAGCCGTGCGGTATAACGGTCATGCTCAGCCGCGCCCGCAACTGTTTTGTACCCAGAAAGCCTGCGAAGCCGTGCTAGACTATGGCGCGGTGGCGTCGGTTGCAGCGGTTGTTGGGCCGTCAGCGGTTCCGCTTGTAGTAAGCCATGTCCAAACGGCCCGCCCGGACTTCGTAACCGTATGTGACGGCAGGCATCATTCTTCCCGTAGAACCCTCAGCAAAGGCTATCTGCATAGGGCCGATGTAAAACGCCGCCGCAGATGGTGACGTAAGCCTGAACCGCAAATGGTGGCGCATATAGACAATGCAGGAAGCGGCAGATACGGATATGAACAGGACGCATCCCAGGGTTAATGCGCGGTGGCTCTGGTACATAGTTCCCCTGTCAATCAGCAAGGTGTTGACCTGCGGCCCAACTTGTCAGTATGCCGCCCGATTGCGGGATAGCGACGCATTTCTGATTGGGAAATGCGGGCTTTTGCCGCACTTGCGGTTGAAGGTGCGGCATAGTTTTTGGCATACATCGTGACTTTACCGCGCTCCCGACAGCAGACGCCCCGACGCCGAGAAACGCCGACACTCTCCACTATACCACGTACCGGACGCCGGAGCAACAGGGGTTACTTCGTATGGCCGAAGAGCGAGGGGGCGAGAAGGAAGGTCTCCGGCTTGCCGGAAAGCGTGACGGCGAACGCGCCCCGGACGGTCTTCAGGGCGGGCGTCGGGGCGAAGGGGACGGGCAGGAGGCCGGTGGGGGTCTGGCCGAGACGGAGCAGGGCCGTCTTGGTGTCGGGCGTGGCCGGGTCGAGGGTGACGCGGACGGTCTTCGTTCGGGGGTTGAGGGTGACGCGAGCGAAACGCCCGGCGTCCAGGGTCAGCCAGAGGCCGAGCGGGGCCAGGAAGACGCGCTGGCGGAAGGCGTCGCGGGGGGTGACGCTGATCTCGCCGTTCGCGCTCTGCACGTCGCCGCCGAAGGCGAGCCAGCCGAATTCGGGGTCGTGGGTGACGTAGGTTCCGGCATTGCGGGCGTAGCCGAAGAAGGCGATGCCGTAGTCCGCCGTGTACGGGTCGAAGTCCAAGTGCGCGGGGTTGGTGTTGAAGCCGTAGGAGGCAAAGCCTTCCGAGTCAATGTTCGCCAAGATTTGGTCCATGCCCGCGTAGCCGATGCGGAGTAAATACAGGTCGGCGGGGGCGCGCTTGTAGGCGTCTAGGACGGGAATGGCGTTGATGGCGGAGCCGTAGTGGTTGGTGGTCTGGACGATTTCGGGCCAGTAGTTGCCGTTCACGGGGGCGTCGAAGTAGCGGCGGGCCGCGCCGTTGTAGGCCCAGTTCGGGACGGCGGGCATATAGCCCGTGACGGCGTCTAAAGTCACTTGCGCCTTGTCATCGTCGCCGAAGTATCTGCTCCACGTGTAGACTTCCTCCTGGCCGGTGGAGTCCCAGGGCATCTCGCTGCCGAACGGGTAGCGCAGGGTGCGCCAGTGGGCCTCGCGCGTCTTCATGTAGGCTTCCAGCAGGTCGGCTCTGTCGTTCCAGCCTTCGCGGCGCAGGTCGCGGATGAGGTCGGGGAAGACGCTGCCGAGCATCAGGCCGAACTGGGCCAGGTCGGGCGCGAACGTCTTGATGGCGAGCGCGGTGTGGAACGCATGGTCGAGATAGTATGACCAGGGCCGCTCCGTGACTAACCCCTGATGGTCGCGGGCGAGGTGGTACAGGGCGTAGTAGACCGCCGTGACGTGCGGATAGTTGAAGGCCCGCCAAGTCGTTTCGGTGCGGGCCTTGTCCCAGAAGGTCCAGTCCGTGCCGTGGAACTGGTAAGGGTAGCCCGGCAGGCCGTAATAAAACAGTCCGGCGCGGACGCTGTAATCGGGGTTTTGCAGGTGGCCCCAGAGCGCGGTGTTGGCGTACTGTTCCAACAGCGCGATCTGATGCGTGTCGGGCAGGCCCAAGTTCTTCATGGCGACGGCGACGGACGCGCCCGCGCCGATCTCGTCGCTGAGGCCGACAAACCAGGAGTGCGGGTGCTGCACGATCAGCTGGTTGCCCGCGCGGTCGTAGGGCAGGAACGAGTCGGTGCGCCCGAACGGGTCGGCGGGGTCGTCGAACCACTGCTTGGCGGCGTGGAACGCGCCCAGGCGCGTGAGTTGGGTCGCTTCGGGCGGGATGACGAAGTATTGGGCGGACTGTTTCTCTCCCCCGGCGTAGGCGACGACGACGCGGCAGCGGCCCGGCGTTTTCCCATGCACGATATAGGCCCGCCAGCCGTGCGCGGTGGTGAAGTCGGGCATAAACGTCAGGGCGTTCTTTGGCGCGACGGTCAGGGACGTGATGGCAGAGGGCGCATGGACGAACAAGCGTCCCGTCTGGTCGGTCGGCAGCACGTAGCCGGGAACGCCGACCAGCACAGGGCGCTTTTCGGCAATCAAGGTCGGCTCAATGGCGCGGATGGAGGGCGCGAGCGCGAAACGGACGCCATAGGTCACGCTTGCGCCGGGGGCGAGCGTCTGGGATGTGGGCGGGTTCCAGTAGCCTGCCGCGCTCTTCCACTCGTTTTCGGCATAGGCGCGGGAATGGACGGTCCATTCGTAGAAGCCCTCGAACGTGACGCCGCGCGGGGTCGGGTCGTCCCACAGGGGCCGGTAGGCTTCCAGCGGCGTGTGGCGTTCGGGCAGGACGAGCAGGGCCGGACCCTGCCCGTTGAGGCGCGTCACCTGGACGTAGCCGCCATCATTGCCGGGGTATGGGGTGGCGAAGGCGCATTTGGCGTGCGTTTCTTCCAGCGAGCGGCCCGTCAAGAGATTGTTGAAGACCATCGGGATGCCCAACGCCCCGATTTCCACGGGCTGATTCGTGCGGTTAGTCAGTTCAAAGCGCAAGGCCAAGCGTCCGCCGTCGTTCTCCCAGGAGCGCGTCACGTCCAGCGGGCAGCCCGTACCCATGTCGGCTGTGATGTTCTGCGCGGCCAGCGCGCCGGCGGTGAAGACAAGGGCGGTCTTAGCGAAGTCCTCGCGGTCGGACGCCGACGAGAATGACTGCCACGCGCCGCCGGGCGTTCGGGTCCGCAGGGTCAGGTCGCCCAGGTGATAGGAGCCGTCGCCCGCGCGCTGGGCCAGCCGGTCGCCGGGCGTGAAGTCAAAGTCGCTGCCGGTCGGCGACAAAGATGCCACTGTACCGGTCGCCTTGAGCAGCGTGACCGACAATCCCCCGACGGTGAACGTGTCCCGGCCCGCATCGAGGATGGAGACAGGCTTGATCGCGCCGTAGCGCGAGGCGTCGGCGTCAAAGTCAGCCTCAATCTGCGCCGCCGACAGCGCGCCGGGCAGGACACGCAGGGACGAGATCGCCAGCGAACCGCCCAGTCGTGAGCCGTCGGCGTCGTTGACCCACTGAGGATTGCCCTGCAGGTCGTTCTGCGCGGCGACGGTGACGGGGAAGCCCGCCGCCGTTTGGAGCGCGATGTCGCGCGAACTCTTTTCCACGCCGTTGTCATAGACACGGGCGGTCCTGCCGTCATAGGTGTAGGCGAGCAGGTGCCACTGCGCGGGGCGCGGGACGCCGTTCCAGCCCAGGTCACTGGCCCAGTGGGTGAACGCGCCGAAGTCGGCGCTGCGGCCCCAGTTGAACGACGCCGCCGTTCCCGGCGGCCCGCCGCGCCGCCCCCAGGCGACGATGGTTTCCTCGGCGGCGTCTATCGTGGGATTATACGCCCAAACTTCAATCGTCCGGGGCGAAGCCCCTTCCAGCGCGGGCGTCGTTCTCGGCCCGCGATAGGCATCAACTTTGCCGTCAAACAGAACGCCTTTAACGCCGCCGAGCGTGACGACGGTGGGCTGGCCCAGGCGCGCGAAGTCGCCGAGCGTGCCGCTGTTGTGCCAGGTCTGCGCCCCGGCACTGAGGTCGTCCGCGCTCAGGGCGACCAGCGGCGCGGGGTTTTGGGCGCGGGCCGTGTCTGGCGTCAGGCCGAACGCCGTCAGCAGGACGGCCATCGTCAGGAGAAGTCGCATGGGACGATGTTTCGGGAACGGGGGGCGGGAATCCTGCGGAAAGTCCTCCCAAGGCTGAACCCCCTGGGAACGCACGGGCCATGCCGAGAACTCAATGCCTCTGCCCGCCGTATGCGCACCACCTCCGGGGGCGCGAAATTGTGTTATAATACGTCTGTTCGTCATCACCAAGAAAGACCCGTTCGTCATGTCGCCACTCACGCCGTTCCCTGCCCGCCTGCGCGCCATCTGCCTGCCATCCTTGAGCCTGCTTGTCCTACTGGCCGCGCTCGGCCCCGTTTGCGCCGCCACATTACAAGTTCCCGGCGGCTACAAGACCATTGCGGCAGCGCTGGCCGCCGCCAAAAACGGCGATGTCATCATGGTCGCCGACGGCACGTATGACGAATATATTCTCCGCACGGCGGGCAAGGCCGTGACGCTGGAGTCTCAGAACGGCCCGACGCACTGCATTTTGGACGGGCAAGGTGTGGACAGCGTGTTTTATGTGACCGACGGCGAAGGCCCCGGCACAGTCATTCAAGGCTTTACCATCCAGCATGGCCTCAGCGGCATTATTATTGAGAACAATAGTAATCCCACCGTTCAGGGCTGCGTCTTCTCCAACAACGACTTCCCTTACAACACTGTGGGCTTTGGCGGCGCGCTTCATATTGAAAACAGTTCGCCGACTATTACGCACTGCGCGTTTATGGACAACTACGCGTCCAACGGCGGCGCAGTCAGCGTTTTCAACAACAGCAGCCCGGTCATTACCAGCTGCACATTCACAGGCAACCGGGCAAACTTTGGCGGCGCGATAGAGATTTACCAAACCTGTTCGCCGACGCTGACGAACTGCGTTTTCAGCAACAACAGCACTCTCGGCGTTCACAATCTCAATTATCCCGGCAGCGACAGCAGCGGCGGCGCCATTGTGATTGAAGACGGCTCACTCGTCCTTACCCGCTGTGCGTTCACCGGCAACAGCGCCCAGGGCGGCCCCGGTAGCAACGCTACGGATGGGGGCAAAGGCTCTTACGGCGGACACGGCGGCGGCTACTTCGGCGGTCCCGCTTATGGCGGCGCGCTTGTTCTTGGCGCTTCCTCGTCTCGGATCCAAGAATGTTCCTTCACGAACAACCGGGTGCAGGGCGGCGCGGGCGGCGCAGCCTTTTCCGGCAGCGGCGGCGTGGGCGGTTATGGCGGCGATGCGGAAGGCGGCGCGATTGCCGGCGGCTCGCCGACCATCATCAACTGCATCTTTCGCGGCAACAGCGCTCAAGGAGGCGCAGGCGGCTCGCCCAGCGCCAGGGGCGGCGCGGGCAACGGCGGGGGCATCTCATTGGGAAGTGAAAGCACCGGGACGCTAACCCTGACCAACGACACGTTTACGGCGAACGCAGCGGTGGGCGGCAGCAGCGCTCAGGGCGGCTGGAAGTCCGTCAGCGAAGGCGGGGCGCTCTCTGTCGCGGGAGGCAATGCGGCGCTCCTTAACTCCATCCTATATGGCGACATCGCCGACAGCGGCCCAGAGATTTTGCAAAGCGGCGGCGGCGTCACCACGGCATTTTGCGATGTGCAGGGGCTGAAAAGCGGACACCCTCAGCCGCAAGGCGACATCAACGCCGATCCGCTGTTCTTCGCCGCCCCTGCGGATTTGCGCCTCTTGAACGACTCACCCTGCGCTGGTGCGGGGACTACCGACGGCGCACCCATCACCGATCTGGATGGACGGACACGCCCGAATCCGCCCTCTATCGGCGCGTATGAAGGCCCCGCCGGAACGCTCGCCGGATAGGGCCAGACACTGGCTCTGGACGCGGGGCAGCCGTTCAGCGGCCAGGTCGCAGTGTTTGCCGACCACAGTTCCCCTCCGGCGTTTCCCGCTCTTGTGATTGACTGGGGCGACGGCACGGCCCCCACCTCCGGTAAAGTAGCGCTCACCGGCGGCGCGACTTACGCCGTTTCAGGGAAGCATACTTACGCGGGTGGAGGCGTCTACCCCGTCACGGTGCGCGTCCGGGACAGCGATTACTACGTCGGCGTTTATCAGGCCAGTGCCAAAGTCACGCCCAACGCCCCCCGGCTGACGGTCGGGACGCCTTCCGGCCAGATCGTCCTTTCCTGGAGCGTCCCGGCAGGCAGCGTCACGAGTTACCGCGTCTTCCGAGGAACGACGCCCGGCGGCGAGGGCGCATCCCCTATCGCTTACGGGCTGACGGGGACGGCCTACACGGACACGAGCGCCCTCAACGGCAAGACCTACTACTACACCGTCCGGGCCGTCAATGCCGCCGGATTGGGTCCGGCCTCGAATGAGGTCCGCGCCGCGCCGCAGACGCCGGGCGCACCCACGCTCTACGCCAAGATTGTTTCTGGGCAGGTCGCGCTTTCCTGGACCGTTGCGACCGGCAGCGTGACCGGCTACAATGTCTACCGGGGGACGAGAGCAGGCGGCGAATCGCCCACGCCTCTTGTTTCCGGGCTGGCAGGGCGTAGTTACACGGACACCAGCGCGACTGTCGGCACGACATACTTCTACAAGGTCAAGGCCGTCAACGCCGCCGGAGCCGGTCCCGCCTCCAACGAGGCCTCGGCCAAGCCGTAGTCGGCACCGACACAAGGCGCCGGGGCGCGCAAAAGACCTCCACGAAGCGCTCTGGCCGGTGTCGCCGAGCGGCAACGTCGGCAAGGATACTCCGGGCGCGGCCTGGAC